>NZ_JAQGLG010000215.1 GCF_028292965.1 Sphingomonas bacterium
TCTTCGCCAGGCTCAGCCCCTACTCAGGACGAACGGACCGAGGCTGGAGGCGAAATCGCGTCGCCTTCGCTCAGCCGTTCCCCGGCGCAGGCCGGAGCCCCGGGACTCGCGCACGGCGCATTGCGGGAGACCGCTCGCGCAGCGCCGCCGCCAGCCTCACGCGCGGCTAGATCGCGCTCTCGATCCAGCGCTTGAGCTGGCTCTTGGGCGCGGCGCCAACCTGCGTCGCGGCGGGCTGGCCGTTCTTGAACAGGATCATCGTCGGGATGCCGCGCACGCCATATTTGCCCGGCGCTTCGGGATTGTCGTCGATGTTGATCTTGACGATCGAGACCTGCTCGCCGAGCTCGTCCGAAATCTCTTCCAGGCTCGGCCCAATCATCTTGCACGGCCCGCACCATTCCGCCCAGAAATCGACCAGCACCGGTTTGTCGGCGCTGATCACATCGGCGTGGAAGCTGGAATCGGTAACCTGTTTGGTGGCCATGATGGAATCTCCTGTGTCGTCGAACAATCTAGGGACCGCGTACGTTCCACTCAAGCGGATGTATCGAAGCTTTGCTGTTCGGGCACGAAGCCGGGCTTGTGCGCCTCCAGCAGCGTCGGCGGCAGCGTGAATAGGGTCGGCCCGGCGGTGTAGAGCAGCATCGCCTCGATCGTACGATCCGGAAAGATCGTACCCAGCGCCGCGCGATAGGCCGCCATCTGCCGGATATGATAGACCGGCACCTCGTCGAGCGACGGCGGCACCGCGCGGCCGGTCTTGAAATCGACCAGCACGATATGGTCCGGGCCGACCAGCAACCGGTCGACCGTACCCGACACGACCACGCCCCCTGCCACCACCGCCGCGATCGGCGCCTCAGGCAGCGCGGCGGGGCCGAACAGCGCGGCAAGGCGCGGATCGTCGAGCACGCCCAGCACGGTGGTGACGATCTCGCTGCGCTGGCCATGGTCGGTGATGCCGCCAACCTGTGCCAGCCAGCGTTCCGCCGCCGCGCGCCGGCCGGCGGGCGCGATGTCGGGCAAGCGTTCGAACAGCGCGTGGATCAGCCGCCCGCGCTCCGCCGCAATGCGCATCCCCGAGGTCGGTGGTGGATCGGCGACCGCATCCTCGCCCAGCGAAGACGGCGCCAGCGGCCGTGGCGGGCGCGCCTCGATCGGCGCAGGCTCGCGCGACCAGGCCGGCGGTGGCGCGGGGGCCTCGGCGATTTTGAGGTCGCGCGCGCGCAACACGACCGGCGCCGCCGGCCTGTGCCCATGGAAACGCTTCTCGCCGGCCTCGTCGGGTTCGCCGCCCAGCCCGGTTATCGCGCGGTCGGCGATCGCGTACCAGCTATCCGGCGGCGCCTCGCCCTGCGCCATCGCGCCGAGCGAACCGGCGATTACCAGCCGCTCCTCGGCGCGCGTCGCCGCGACATAGAAAAGCCGCCAATGCTCCTCGAGTTCGCTCGCCGCTTTGCGGGCTGCCAGTTCTTCGAGCTCCGCCCCACGTTCGGCGGCGCGCGGCGCGAAGATGGGGATGTCGTGATCGAAATCCGCCGGCCGCCAGCCGAGCGTCGAGCGCGGCGAACGGGTCGGGTCGATCGCCGCGTCGGCGAGGATCACCAGCGGCGCCTGCAGCCCCTTGGCGCCGTGCGCGGTCATCACCCGCACCGCGTCGAGCGGCGCCGACGGGTCGCGCTTGATCTCGACATCGCCGCGATCGAACCAGTCGAGGAAGCGCTGCAGCGACGGCGTGCCGAGCGATTCGAACTGCAACGCCGCGCCGAGCAGTTCCTCGATCGGGTCGCGCGCCTCCTGGCCGAGCCGGTGGAGCAACTTGCGCCGGCCATCGAGGCCGCCCGACAATATCTCTTCGAGGAACTGATAGGGCGTGGCGATATCGGCGCGGCCGAGCATCATGCGCAACGGGGCGAGTGCTTCGTCGTCCTGCGTGCGCTGGAGATGCTGCCACAGGCTGCCCGAGCCCCGCGGCGCCGCGCCCATCAGCCGCTCCTGGCTCCAGCCGAGCAGCGGCGAGACCAGCAGCGAGGCCAGCGACAGATCGTCATCGGGTTGCAGCACGAAGCGGATCGCGGCGAGCAGATCCTGCACGCTGAGCGGCGCGTTGAGCCGCAACCGGTCGACGCCCGCGACGGGCACGCCCTCGGCATAAAGCCGCGCGACGATCAGCGAGGCGAGCTCGCCGCGCCGCTTGACGAGGATCATGATGTCCTCGGGGCGCAGCGGCCGCCCCTTGCTTTCGAGCATCAGCCCCTGGTCAAGCCACACCTTGATCGAGCGTGCGATCTTCGTCGCCAGCGCGCGCGTGGCATCGGGCACCCAGCTCTCGGCATCCTCCTCGCTGCCACCTTCGACGACCAGCGGCCAGAGCGTTACGCTGCCCGGCCCTTTGATCTCGCTGGCATGCTGTTCGAGCGCCGCAACCGCACCGAGTCCTGGCGGTGGAACCAGATCGAGCGCGGCGTCGACGAATTCGAGCACCGGCAGCGTGGAGCGGAAGGAGTGCGTCAGCGACAAGCGGCTGAAGGGCAGCCCGCGCATATCATCCGAGCGGAAATCGCGATCATCTCCTCGGGCATCCAGCGC
Organism: Sphingomonas bacterium; assembly: GCF_028292965.1. Classification (GTDB taxonomy): domain Bacteria; phylum Pseudomonadota; class Alphaproteobacteria; order Sphingomonadales; family Sphingomonadaceae; genus Sphingomonas. Next base: position 2,593 of record NZ_JAQGLG010000215.1, read on the forward strand.
AAGCTTGGTGAAGCGCTGCTCAGCGGCGAGGAAGTAAAGGGGATCCGTGCCCTGGAAGCCGTAAATCGCCTGCTTGAAATCGCCGACGGTGAACAGCGTGCGCTTGCGCTCACCGCCCCCGCCGAGGCCAGCGAAGAATTCGTCGGCCAATGCGGCCACGATGCGCCACTGTCTCGGGTTGGTGTCCTGCGCCTCGTCGATCAGCAAATGTTCGGTGCTCTGGTCGAGCTTGTAGCGAATCCATTCGCCCATGCCGGGCTGGTTGAGCAACTCGATTGTCGCGCGAATCAGGTCGTCGAAATCGACCGCGCCGAGCCGCCGCTTGGCACGCTCATAGCTGGCCGCATAATCGCGCCCGACATCGAGCGCCGCGGCAAGCAGATCGGCATAGGCCGCCCGCGTGCGCAGCGCGAGCAGGCCGGCGCAATAGTCGTACAGACTGGTGGCCAGCTCGGCATAGTCCTCGTCCTGCGGCGCCTGCCCTTTACCGAACGAGCGCATGTCGAGATCGGCCTTTGCCCACACCTTGTGCAGTTCGTGCAGCGAGGCGGCGCGCGCTGCCGGGTCGCGATCGAGCCAGGCCGAAATCAGCCCCGAGCGCTCAATGCCGCTCTTGGTGCCCCAACTGGCATTCATCCCCCCGATCGCGTCGAGCGCCTCATGGTCGAACGCAGCGTCACCGCAGGCCGAAACGATCGCTTCCTCGACATCGCCGCTCGGCAAGTCGAGCGAACGACGAACGAACGGCTGGATACCCTCCCCCATCGGCAGCGCCGCCATCGCCTCGGGCGCCCGGGCGCAGGCGAGCAGGAAATTCTCCGCCCCCTGTTCGCCCAGCCGCACGCTCAGCGCGCCGATCGCCTCGACCGGCCGGGCGCGGCCCTCGCGGTCGGCGTCGATCAGCAGGTCGGCCAGCGCCTCGCGTGCCATCACCGCCTCCTCACGCGCCTCGATCGGGCGGAAGCCGGGGACAAGCCCGGCCTCAACCGGGAAAGCCGAGAGCAAGCTCTGGCAAAAGCCGTGGATCGTCTGGATGCGGATGCCCCCGCCCGGCGCGTCAAGCACCTTGGCGAACAGGGTGCGCGCGCGGGCGATCAGCTCCTCGCCGGGAAGCTCGCCCAGCGCGATGAGGTCGGCACCCAGTTCGGTCTCCGGCATGCGCACCCAGGCCGCCAGCCGCTGGCTGATCCGCGCCGACATCTCGGCCGCGCCGGCCTTGGTGAAGGTCAGGCACAGGATCGCCGCGGGATCGACATCGCCCAGCAACAGCCGGAACACACGCGCCGCCAGTACCTGCGTCTTGCCCGTGCCGGCCGACGCCGACAGCCAGACATGGCCATGCGGCGCACTGGCCAGGCCCTGTTGCCCGGTCAGCCGGGGGAGAGCGCCGCTATTTCCGCTCACGGCCATACCATTCGTCGCGCCGCATCAGCTGGTCATATTCGGCATAGGGCGCGAAATCGGGGTGGAGTTTGGCGGTGAAAGCATCGGTGCCGGTAAGCCAGCGCTCGATCGCGTCCTTGAGATGCCGGGCGGCGGTGGTGATGAATTCGTCGGGCAGGTCCTTGCCGCCCTTCCCCGCCGGATCGACCGGCGAGGTGATGTAGCCGAAGCTGTCGGCGCGCTTGCCGAGCGACCAATATTCGAACGCGCGCGCCGCGCCGGTGATGCCCTCATAACCGCCGCGCTCGGCGATCAGGCCGAGCAGGCCGAGTTGTAAGCTGAAGCCGGCGCGTACCGTGGCCGGGCTCGGCGGCATGCCGGTCTTGTAGTCGATCACCGCCAGCGTGCCGTCGGGCATGCGGTCGATCCGGTCGAACTTGCCGGTCAGCTTGACGCCGGCAATCTCGATCTGCCCCTCGCGCTCGACCGCCAGCACCGTGCGCCCCATCGCCGCCTGCTCGACAATGCGCGTTGCGATCCAGTCGATCGCCTCGATCAGGCGCGGCCGCCACAGCGCACGCATCATCGGATGCGTGCCTTCCTCTTCCAGCATGGCGAGCGCGCGGGCGTGGAGGGACTCGGGCACGCAGCCATCGACCTTGGCCCATTCCTCCAGAATCGCATGCACCGCCGTGCCGCGCCACGCCGCGCTGGCATCGGCATCGACCGGATCGAGCGGCATCAGCCGCAGGATGCGCCGTGCGTAGAAAGCGTAAGGGTCGGCCTTGAGGCGGTCGACATCGGTGACGGCGATGCGTTTCGGGCGCAGCTCGGCCGGCGGCAGCGGCGCGGGCCGCTCCACCGGCTCGGGCGGACCGGGATCGTCGAGCACGCGCGTCCAATGCTCCAGTGTCGATGCGCGCTCGAAGCGTTCGCCCGCCAGCGCCTGAAGCCGCAGCCAGAAGCGCGAGGCGATCGCCGGCTGGGTCGCGTCGCGGCGCGCGCGGGTGATCAGCGCGCGTGGCGCGCCGAGCGCCCCGGCCAAGTCATGCGCCGAGACACCAACGCGCCGGTCGAGCCCGGGCAGGCCCAGTTCACTGCGGATGCGCGGCGCCAGCCACGGGTCGGGTGCAGGCTGCCCCGGCCACACGCCTTCGTTGAGGCCACCAAGGATCATCAGGTCGGCGGTCTGCAACCGCGCCTCGATCAGGCCGTAGATCGCGAGGCGCGGATGCCCGCCTTGCGGCGGACGTACCGCCTGCTCGTCCGTCAGCGTGCGCAGCATGCCCGACAGGCTGGCCGGATCGATCGTCGCCGGCCCGCTGGCGGCATCCGCCTCCAGCCCTGACAGCAAGGTCGCGGCGGCGCGCCCGGCCGGCCCGCCCCATAGCTGATCGCCGCACAATGTCTGCGCGGTCTCGCGCATGGCCGCGATCAGCGGGGCCAGGCCCTGTTCGCCGGCATCGAAAACCGCCTCGATCGGGGCGAGCAGATCGCGCGCCTCACCCCACCACGATGCGGCCCGCGCGCGGATGTCACGCTCGCGCACAGGCGGGTTGGCGAGATGCGCGTCGATCCCCGCCAGCCCCGCCGCCGGGCGCGGCCCGCGCAGCGCGCGGTCGAGCGCGCGAACGCCATCGAGCCATGGCAGTCGCGCGGCCCCGAAACGCACCAGCGGATGCTTGAGCAGCGTCAACAGCGCGAGCGGCGCGAAACGCTGCGTCGCCGCTTCGGCCAGCGCGGTCAGCAGGGTGCCGGAAGGCAGCAACGACAACGGGCGGCCGGCGGAATCGTCGATCTCGATCCCCCAGCGCGCGCAATGCACCGCGACGCGCCGCGCCAGCGCACGATCGGGCGTGACCAAAGCGGCGGTGCGCCCTTCGGTCTCCAGCGTCTCGCGTAGTGCCAACGCGATCGCCTGGGCTTCCTCGGCCGGCGTCGCGAGTTCGGCGGCTGTGATGCCGCTCAGGCGTCGCTGATCGGCGTCGAGCGTGGTCCATTTGCCGGTGAACTCGGCCGGGGCGAAGGCATTGGCGATCGCCCGGCCGCGCGCGATCGTCGCGTCATGGCCACCGCCCTCGCGCCAGATCTGGAACTCGCCGCGATTGACGCCCATTCGGTCGAGCAGCAGCTTTAGATGGAATTGCGGGTGCGTCTCGATCGACGGGCGGCGCCGGCCGGTCGCCGGGTCGGGCGCATGCGGCCCCAGCGCCCGCCATTCGTGCTCCTCCATCTCGGTGGCGAGCCCCGCCAGCACGACCATGCCGTCGGGCAGTTCCGACACACAGCGCATCAGCCGCGCCACGGCCGGCGCGGAATCCGTAATGCCGGCTGCACAGACGAACCCCGCCGGCGACCGCGATCGCCAGCGCTTCGCCGCGCGATCGAGCAGCAACCCGCGCCGCGCCGCCGCATCGGTCATGCCGAGCCGCGCCAATTCACCGGGCCAGCGGTCGAGCACCGCGCTGAACAGTTCGAGCGAGCGCCGCCAGTGGGTCGACAATTCCTCTGCCAGTTCGATCGCGGCGAGGCGCTTGTGGTCGACATCCTCGACCAGCAACTGATCGAGCGTGCGTGCCAGTTCGCCCGCCAGCCGCACCGCCTCGGCGGCATCGACCGGCTGGCTCGTGCGTTTCCGCTCCTCGCTGACCAGCCGTGCGAGGATCAGCCGGCGGCGCAGCGGGTCGATCGCCGGCGCGGGCGGCTCGGCATCGTCGGCCGGGTCGAGCATCGCGCCGGCGGCTTCGTCGAAAGTCGGGTCGCCGATCGCGACGAGGCGCGGCAACAGCAATCCGCCGCCACTCGCGCGGACAAAGGCATCGGTCACGGCGCGCTTGGCACGGTTGTTCGGCAGCAGTACCAGCCCGCGCGCCAGCCCGAGCGCATCGCCGCCGAAGCGTTTGATCAGCCCGGCGGCGAGTGCATCGGCAAAGGCCCGATGAACCGGGATGGTGTAGAGCGCGGGCCGTGACCGGCCGGGTTCGCGCTCATCCATCGGCAATCAGCGCCTCGGTCGCGGTGATCGCCGGTGGTGTGCCGACATCGAACCACAGTCCCTGATGGACCAGCCCATAAGCGCGGCCAGCGGCGATAGCGCGTTCCCAGAACAGCATCGTCGAGAAGGGACCTTCAGGCCAGTCGGCGATTACGCGCGGCGAGAGGATCTGCACCCCGGTATAGACGAACGGCGCGATCCGCCCCTGCTTGCGCCGCCCGGTGATCCGCCCCTCCGGCGACAGACTGAAATCACCCTGCCCGCCATGATTATGTGCGCGCGCCAGCGGTACCATCAACAACAGCGCATCCATCGTCGCATCGTCCCAGCGCGCGGCGAGCATGCGGATCGCATCACTCGGCCCGTCGAGCCAGAGATTGTCGCTGTTGACGACGAGGAACGGCTGGTCGCCGATCAGCGCGCGCGCCTGGACGATCCCACCACCGGTTTCCATCAACCGGCCGCGCTCGTCGGAGATCGCAACTTCAATACCTTCGACGCGATTCTTCAGATGCGCTTCGAGCGCATCGGCGAGATAGTGCACGTTGACCACCGCCCGCTTCACACCGGCCGAGCGCAACCGGTCGAACACATGGTCGAGCAAGGTCCGACCGGCCACTTCTACCAGTGGCTTAGGTCGCGTCGCGGTGAGCGGTCGCATGCGCTTGCCCAGCCCGGCCGCCATGACCATCGCCGTTTCCGGCACGACACCGCCAGGATCGGGCCGGATCGACAGCGTTCGCTTGGCGCTCATGCCGCGGCGATGACCATCGGGTCGCCGCGCTTGTCGGCCGGGATGGTCGCGTCGAACCACGCCGCGACCGATGCCAGCGCCGGATGCGCCAGATCGCGGTCGAGATAACCCCATACGCGCGGGCACAAGGTCGGATAGCGGGGCTTGCCGTCGCGCTGCCACAGGCGGGTGAAGATGCCGATGATCTTGGCGTTCCGCTGCGCGCCGAGCACATGATAGGCGTTGTCGAAGCCCGGATCATTGCCGACATGCGAAAGGTAATATTCGAGCATCGTCGCTTCGAGTTCCGCCGACACGTCGCGCCGCGCGTCCTGCAACAGCGAGACAAGGTCATAGGCGGCGTGCCCGGCAAGCGCGTCCTGGAAATCGAGCAGGCCGAGACCCGCCCCGGTCAGCATCAGATTTTCGGCATGATAATCGCGCAGCACCGTGACCGGCCGCTTTGCCAGCGCATCATCGAACACCTGGTCCCAGGCGGCGTGATAGTTTTCGAGGTCGGCTTCGATGCCGATCGCCGGGCAATACCATTCGACCAGCAGATCGGCCTCGCGATGCAGCGTCGCGCGATCATAGGGCGCGGCGGGCATCGCATCCTCGGCATGCAGCGCGACGAGGATGTCGATCGCCGCGCCGTATAGCGCGCGCTCGCGTGACGGATCGGCATCGGCCGCTTCGCGCATGCGGTCGTCGCCGAAATCCTCGAGCAGGACGAGCCCCTGGTCGAGATCGATGCCATGGATCTTCGGCGCGGCGAAACCGCGCGTGCCGAGCCATTGCGCGATCTCGATGAACGGCCGCGGATCTTCATGTGGCGGCGGCGCGTCCATCAGCACCGCACGGCGCGCACCATCGACGATGCGGAAATAGCGCCGAAACGAGGCGTCACCGGCCAGCGGCAGGATCATCGCCCCGCCCCAGCCCTGGCGCGTGAGAAAATCGGCCGCCCCGGCCGGTGGAATCATATCTGGCGCCATCGCGCTTCCCAAGCCGGGGGCACCTCCGCTGTCAAGCTGCGCGCGCCATCCGGTAGCGGCGCCAGGGTCAATGCCAGCGCATCGGGCCAACGGCCGGGGGCGTGCTCGGGCCATTCGATCAGCGTCACCGAATCGCTCCGCGCCTCGTCGAGACCGAGCTCGTCGAGCTCGCGCGGATCATCGATGCGGTAGAGATCGACATGCAGTACCGGCAAGCTGACCTCTGGCGGTGCATAGGGCTGGACGATCGCGAAGCTCGGGCTCGGCGCCTCGCCGGCTAGGCCAAGCGCGGCGAGCAAGCCGCGGGCAATGCTGGTCTTCCCGGCACCAAGCGGCCCCGATAACGTGATGACATCGCCCGGTACGACGCATCCGGCAAGCGCGGCTCCGAATGCTTCGCTGGCGGCGGGATCAGCGAGGCGGCGCATCAATAGCCAGTCAACAGCATGTCGAGCGCGTTCATGATCGCCGCCTGTTCGTCACCCAATCCGCCGACACGCTCGCCCAGCAAGGCGCATCGGATTGCCGAGGCATATTGGGTCATCATGACAAATCTGGCGCCGTCGATCACCAAGACCGGATTGAGTCTGCCGGCTGGGAGGGGTGCCTCGCCATGGGGAAACAGCGGCACCGTCAGGCGCGTATCCAGCCCGCGCAGGATATCGGCTTGGCAATCGAGTAAATAGCCGCCGTCATGACGCTCGCGAAAGACGTCGAACCGGGCCATCAGAAAACGCGATAACGCTCAAGCGGCAGTCCGTGCTCGGCGACATAAGCGTTGGACGCTTCGATCGCGGCCTGATTTTCCTCCAGCCAGCGCGTGCTCTTTTCCGCACGAATCTGATCGCGCAGCCCTTCTTCGCATGCTCGCGAAACATTGATGGCGAGCGCCTTCGCTTCCTCGATCAGTGCGGAATCGATCGACAGGTTGATCGGCCGCCGAAACGGCGCCCCGGTTTCGCGAACACTGGATCGAGCCATGACAACACTCCCTATGCGCATTCTATATGCGCATATTTACGACCGATCAAGTCAGCGCCGCGGCAGTTCGACCGTAACGAAGGTCCCCTCGCCCGGCTCCGACACCAGGCTGATCGTACCGTCATGCGCCTCGACGAATTGCCGGGCGAGCGGCAGGCCGAGCCCCAGCGCGCGTTCGCAGTCACGCGTGATGCCCGGTTCGGCAAAGCGATCGAACGCCGTCGCCATCGCCTCGGCGGTCATCCCGGCACCGTCGTCGGACACGACGATCCGCGCCGCGGCGGCGGTACCGTCACCATGGAGCAATACCCGCCCGCCCTCGCCGGCACCGCTGATCGCATGGCGCAGCAGATGCTCGATGACCTGGCGCAACCGTTTGGCATCGCCGCGCACCGTGCCGATCGACGGCGACAGTTCGATCGCGAAATCGAGCTTCTTGCGTTTCGCAGCGGCAGCCAAAGTGTCCGCGGCGGCCCGCGCCACGCCTTCCAGATCGACATCGAGTTTTTCGAGCACCGGCGTGCGCCCGTCATGCTGGGTCAGGTCGAGCACCTCATCGACCAGGATGCCGAGCCGCTCGACCGAATCGAGGATCGCGGTGACATAGGCATCGCCATCCTTGCTGAGCTTGCCGGCGTAACCCTCACTCAGCATCTCGGCGAACCCGCTGATCGAGGTCAGCGGCGTGCGCAACTCATAGCTCATATTGGCGACAAACGCGGTCTTCACCTGATCCGCCGCGACCAGTGCCTCGTTGCGATCGCGCAGCGCATGCTCGATCTTCCGGCTGTCGGACACGTCGAGCATCGTGAACAGCCCGTTGCCATCGGGCAGCGGCACGGCGGCAAGATCGAAATGCCGCCCGTCGGCGAAGGCCGCACTGCCGCCCCGCGCTTGCCGCTCGATCGTCGCCGCGCGCACCAGATCGCTGATCAGGCTCGCCCGGCCCGGCTTGACCAGCCGCGAGCCGACCGCCGCAACCAGCGCATCGACGCGCGGATGGCCCACCAGGAATTCTTCCTCCAGCCCCCACACGGTGCGGAACTTGTTGTTCCACAATTGCAGCCGGCCATCGGCGGCAAACACGCCGATCGCCTCGGCGAGATTTTCCAGCGTCGCGGTGCGCACGCGCAGCAGCGTGTCGCGCGCGCTGGCCAGCTGGACCTGCTCGGTGCGATCCTCGAAAATCAGCAACAGCCCGCCATCCGGCAGCGGCTGCGCGACGACGCGCAGATGCACCCCGCCCGGCAAGTGCCAATTCTCCTCGATCGCTCCGCCCGCGGCGAGGAACCAGTCGCGCCGCTCGGCCTTCCAGCCGGGAAAATCGCGCACCTCGGGCAGACGATTGGTCTCACGCATGCGTTCGAGCACGCGATCGAACTCCGGCCGGTCGGCGAGCCATTCGCTCTTCATCGCGAACAGCCGGCGGAACGGCTGGTTGCAGAAGATCAGCGCGCGATCGGGCGCGAATTGCACCACGCCGGCCGACAGCCGGTCGAGCATCGCGCGCTGCGCGTCGCCGAAACGCTTGATCCATGCCCGCGCCTGTTCGAGATCCTCGATATCGACCGCGAAGCCCGCCACGCCGCCGGTCGGCATCGGCACGTCGAACACGCGCAGCATGCGCCGCTCGCCCTTGATCGTCGCCGGCATGGCCTGCATCTGCAAAACACCCGTGTCGCGCGCGAGCACCGCGCTGGCCAGCGGCCCGCCAATCCCCGACCCCTCGACCAGCTCCAGCCCGCGGCGGATGACGTCCTCGGCATCGGCGCCATCGACCGCATCGACATAACGGCTGTTGACCATCGCCAGGCGCATGTCGTCGCTGCGATACCACATCGGCAACGGCGTCGCCTCGATCAGGCCGGTCAACACGTCGAAGGCATGATGCGCCTCGACAACCTCATCCTTGAGCCGCGATATTTCCGCCTCGCTCTCGCTGGCGTCGAACCACCACAGCACAACGCCGCCGGGCGCCTGCACGTCGCGCGGCGCCCGCTGGCCCTTGATCATCAAGGCACGCGCCGAACCCTGCACGCGCACCGAGCGAGAAAAGGCGCGCCCGGCCTTTTGCGCCGCGGCAACGTCGGCCGACAGCGCGGTGAGGTCGTCTCTGGTCAGGCCGCTGCTGGCACCGCACAGATCGTCGAAGAAGCGCGGCGGCGGGCTTTGCCCGAGCCAGTCGCCGAGCCGATCGGGCAGCTCGATCCGTCCATCCGCGCGAACCACCATCGCCAGCGCGGGTGCTCCGGCCATCAACGCTTCGAGTCGTGCATTCGCGACGCCGGCCGCCGCCGCGATCCGCCGCGCGCGCAGTCCGGCAAACAAAATCCAGCAGGCCGCCGCCAAAAGCAGGGCGAGAAAGGTGCCGACCGCAACGATGCCAGGCACGGAAAGCTGGATCAACAACGCACCCTGCAACGGTTCTCGGCTCGCGGCCCCTGATCGTCCGCCATCCGGTCCTAGGGCAACCCCGCAGGAATATCAAAAACCGGAAAATCACATCCGAAATGATACACGAAAGACGGCAAGCTCGAGTCAAACATGTGACATTTTCGAAACAGTGCGACTGCCGTAATATGAACAGGACCTATACAGCTTGTCGGATGAAATATTTTTCACCACACTGTTAATCGCAACGTTAGCAACAGGGGCAAACAATGCGTAAAATCTCCCTACTCGCGTCGAGCGCTATGTGCTCGGCGGCTTCACTCTCGATGGTCGCAATAGCGTCTCCCGCACTGGCGCAGGCGACGACGCCGCCAGCCGCGACTGATCAGGCCGCGCCCGCGGCGGCGCCGACGTTGCCACCCGATCAGCCGACCGCATCGGAAAACAAGGATGTCGTCGTCACCGGATCGCGGATCCGGACCGTGACCCCGTTCAATAGTCCCGACCCGATCACTATCATCGATCCCGCCGTTTCACGGAACGAAGGCAAGTTCGACGTCGCTACAATGCTGCAAAGCTCGCCGATCGCGGCGGGATCGACTCAGATTACGTCGGCATTGTCGTCTAACTTCGTCACGGCCGGCGGCCCCGGCGCACAGACAATCAGTCTTCGTGGCCTCGGCGCCAACCGCACGCTAGTGTTGCTCAACGGCCGTCGCGCCGGTCCGGCGGGTACACGTGGATCGGTTTCATCGTTCGATCTCAACGTCCTGCCACAGTCGATCGTTTCGGACATTCAGATCGTCAAGACGGGCGCATCTTCGATCTACGGTTCGGACGCGGTCGCGGGCGTGGTCAACATCATCACCAAGACCGACACCAATGGCTTACAACTAAACGCCAATGTTGGTGTTCCGACACAGAGCGGCGGCGAAGAATACCGCCTCAATGCGATTTGGGGCAAGAGATTTACCGGCGGCCATATCCTTCTCGCCGCAGATTATTCGCACACCGCCGAACTGGCGCGCGGTGACCGTAGTTACCTCGCTTGCCCAGAGGCCTATACATTTCGTCAGGACGGTTCCCGCGCGGACCTGGTTGACCCGCGCACCGGTCAGTACAAGTGCGAAGACCTACGCTGGGGCCATGTGTGGACCTATGACACGCGAGCCGGAAACCTTCGCCTTGATGGTCCGGGCGGTCCCAACACGGGCGCCAACACCGCGCCGGGCGGCGCGGTCCAATTGCTGCAGTTCCAATATCCGGGCGAAAATCTCGGTATTCCAGCCTTTGGCGCGCCTACTTCGGGCAGCGACTTTTCCGCACCCGCCGGCTGGTTTCCGACCGGCTACAACGCGGCTTCGCTTGCCGTTCAGAACGCCTATCACCCCTTTGTGGAACAACAGTCGATTATTCCGAAAACCGATCTGTTCACCATCTATGCCGAAGGTGCGTATAACATCTCGGACTCGGTCGAACTTTTCGGCGAATTCCTCTATAATCGCCGCACGACTTATCAGAACGGCTGGCGCCAGTTTTGGAGTTTCGGCGTCGCTGCCCCTTACAACATCTGGGCGAATGGGTTTACCGGTGGCAACTTAATCAGTCCGACGGGCATCACCAATCACTCCGATAGCAGCCAGCGTGTCGATTACTTCCGCGGCGTCGGCGGCCTACGCGGCGATTTTGGCAACACAAGCAAGTGGCATTGGGAGGTTTACGGACAATATAGCAAGAGCGTCGGCCGTTACCGCACCGAGCAAATCCTGCAGGACGTCTATAATATCAGCGTCTCACAGGGTTTCGGATCGATAGGTTCATGTGTCGGCATGGTCACACCGATCTCCAAGAAGAACTGCATTGACCTGCCCTTCACCAATCCGTTTTTCTTGCGTGGCGAGATGACGCAGGCGCAAGTTGATTATTTGTTTTCGTGGGAGGAGGGCAGGACCCTCTACACTCAGGCGACGGGCGAAGCGTCGCTTACGGGTGAACTCTTCCACTTACCTGGCGGGCCGATTGGCGTCGCTCTCGGTGTCGATGGCCGCAAGGATGCGATCAATGACACGCCCGGTGCGATAACATTGGCGGGCAACGCGTGGGGTACCTCGACGTCGGGTATCACTGCCGGCAACAGCGTGACGCTTGAAGCGTTCGGCGAACTCAACCTGCCGGTCTTGAAGGACATCCCTGCGATCAGGGAGCTTACGTTCTCCGCCGCCGGCCGGGTCACCAACGTCAAGTCAACGCGCGCGTCGGACGGGCTGTCTGCCAGTGACAATGGCAACTTCACCTACAAATTGGGTGCCAACTGGGCCGTCACTGACTGGTTCCGCTTCCGCGGTAGCTATGGCACATCGTTCCGCGCGCCGGCGCTGTTTGAACAGTTTCTGACCAATGAAACGAGTTCGCCGACTCAGGCCAGCATTGATCCGTGCATCCAGACCGCCGCCAACCTCGCAAACGGATCGATCACTCAGCGCATCTTCGACAACTGTTCGGCGGCCGGCATTCCTACCAATCACAGCGGCGCTGGTGTCACAGCGACTTCCATCGCTCAGGGTGGTTTGGGAGTGCTGAAGTCAGAAACATCCAAGGCGCTGGTCGTCGGCGGAATTCTTACACCGAAGTTCAGCTTGTTTGGTGAATCGACGCGTCTCAGCCTGGCGGTTGATTACTTCAGCATCGAGGTGAAAGGCGAGGTTTCGCAGCTCGGAGCACGTAACATTCTCTTCGGATGCTATTCGTCGGTAAACTTCCCTACTGATCCGCTGTGTAGCTTGTTCACGCGCGGCCAGACTGGCGCACCGGAGAACGTCAATACGGTGCAGGACAAATTCGTCAACATCTCGACCCAGAAAAATCGTGGTCTCGACGTGACGTTCAATGCACGGCAGGATCTTGGCAGGTTCGGAAAGCTGAGCTTTACAGCTGATATGACCTGGACCTTCCGCAATTCTTCTCAGTTGCTACCAACCTCGCCAGCCATTGAAGCCAACGGGCTGGCGGGCGCACCGCGTTGGGTAGGTGACTTCCGCGCGACCTATAGCGCGCCGGGCAATTTAACTGTCTTTTACGGGATCAACGTCGTTGGTGGCACTTCGAACGTCCAGCATTTCATCGAAAATAATGGATCGATTAACGGCCAGGCCTGTCTAAACTCGTCTATCCGCGGTATATATTGTCCGGTGCTGACAGTTCCGGCGGTTTTTTACCACAATGCGTCGGTCACGCAGGACGTCGGCGACAAATTCACGATCACGCTCGGTCTCAACAACATCTTCGATACGCGCCCGCCTCGGGTTTCGACGCTTAACGGCAGCGAGATTTCGACGCTAGGCCCGGTTGTCGCTACGTCTCAATATGGCTTCATTGGCCGTAAGGTGTTCGTCAATGTGACGGCAAGGTTCTGATCGAATCCGTCTTTGCGAACCGGGCGGCATGGTGACATGCCGCCCGATTTGTTTCGGGATCAGGCAGGGAGTAACAGTGCGCCGATGCCCAACGTAAACGTCCAGGCCGACACGCTCGATGCGGAGAATCGGCGCTTCTCTCAGGCACCACTTCGCCAGCCGGTGTTTCTGAACAGCGTGCCCAAGAGCGGCAGTCACCTTCTTCGCAACATCCTGCGTATGTTCGTGCCGGTGGAGCAGCAGTACCAGCGCGACTTCATTCAATGGGCAAACCTGCAGCAGCACCTTACAGCGTTCGATCCCAGCCGTCCGCTGCTAAGCTGGGGGCATCTCTTCCTCGCTGATATGTCGGCGATCGAAACTTCGCCGGCTCGCCGCCTACTGCTTTACCGCGATCCCTACGACTGGGTGATCGCGCGCGCGCGCTTCTTCCTGTCCGAACAATTCATAGGTAATGTGGAGCATCTCAAGTCGGACGCGCTCACCACCGACGAGTTGCTGACGATGATGATCTTCGGGCTTCCAGGAAAGGCGCCCTCTCTCAATGAGATATATGAACTCAACGCTGCGGCGTGGCTGGGAGCGCGCGGGTATATCGTCAAGTTCGAAGATTTGGTGGCTGCGCTTGGCGACCTCGATACCACGGCGTCGAAAGGCTTTTTTACGACATTACTTGAGGCATGCGGCATCGATTGCCCAAATGACTGGCGCGCGCGCATCACCATCGGTGCCGACTGGCGACAAAGCGGCACCGCACGCGAAAATTTGACGGGCATCGGTCGTGACATGCCGTCGGCGCTGAGCGCCCGCCATCGCGCGTTGGTTGACTATCACGCACCGGGGCTTCGCGCTCTTCTCGGCTATAGCTGAAATGACGGGTCTCGGCGGCACAGTTGCAGGCTACCCGCTGCTCAGCGACGCGTCGGCGCTGATCGCGGCCGGGAAATCGGACGAAGCGGCGGATCGTGTCATGGCTCACCTCCGCCAGTATCCTGGCGAACCGCGCGGGCTCGCGCTGCTGGGGCAGATCGCGTACGAAATGGGGGCGCTACAACAAGCCGAGCATTTTTTGCGCCATGCGATCACCCGAGGTACGCGCGACATTGAAGTCCGCCGCCAGCTTGCGATGACCGTGAACCTGCAGAACCGGCTTGAAGAAGCACGGTTGATGTTCGCGCAACTGATAATCGAGTCCGACGAACCGTCGCTGCACGTCATCCATGCGACGATCCTCGATAAGCTCGGAAGAAGCGAAGATGCGATCGCGATTTTCGAGCGGCTGTCCCGCGAGTATCCCGAAAATGTCCGCTACCGGATACATTATGGTTACGCACTGCGCGCTGCAGGCCGCGTCGACGAAGCGATCGCGGCATTTCGCGCGGTCACCGTGCAGGATTTTGAATATGGTGAGGGCTGGCTCGCTCTCGCCGATATCAAACGCAAAGTGTTTGACGATCAAGACGTCGCTGAAATTAAGCGCGCGATAGATTTCGCGATCGATGTTCGAAATACTGCGCCGCTTCATTTCGCAATGGCGCGCGCGCTACACGATCGCGGGCAATTTGCTGAAGCCTTTCATCACTATGACGAGGGAAATCGTCAACGTGCCGAATCGATCAACTATGATCCGACCGAACTGACCGCCGAGATCGACGATATCCAGCAAGGCTTCGACAGCGCCTATTTCGCGGCTACTGACGACACTCCGGTCGGTGAAGGCGTTCCCATCTTTATCGTCAGCCTGCCACGTTCCGGGTCGACATTGCTCGAACAGATGCTCGGCAGCCACATGTCCATCGAGCCCGTGGGGGAACTTCCCTACGTTCCTGCGATCCTTCGGTCGACAATCGAAATGGCGACCCGACGGGGCGCGATCACTGTGCCGCAACTCGTTGCCAGCCTTACCAGCGAACAAGCGGCTTCTCTTGGCCGTGAATATTTCCGTCAGGCCGATGTGCACCGCCTCACCGACCGTCCTTATTTCGTGGATAAGCTGCCGCACAATTGGGGCAATATTCCTTTCCTACGGAAGATTTTACCGCAAGCGCGGTTCCTCGACATTCGCCGCAATCCCATGGACTGCTGCTTTTCCAACTTCACCCAAAGCTTTTCGAACGCGCATGCATCGTCGTTTGCGCTTGATCACATCGGGCGAACCTACACGGACTATGTACGATTGATGCGACATCTCGATCGCGTGGCGCCCGGCCTGGTCCACCACATTCACTACGAGACCTTGATCGATGATCCCGAACCAGCGATGCGAGCCGCACTCGACTATCTTGGGCTCGATTGGGATCCGGCGATTCTCGAATTTCACAAGCTCGCCCGGGTCGTGCGCACCCCTTCAAGCGAACAGGTTCGCCGCCCACTCAATCGTGACGGTGTCGGCACCTGGCAACCTTATGACCAATGGCTTGGTCCGTTGCGCGGTGCGCTCGGCGATCTGACCCAATCCTATTTCAACTAAATTGGGAAGGGGCTGCGGATTCTCCGCGGCCCCTTCCGACCTGGCGTCCAATCAATACCGATAGTGATCCGGCTTGAACGGCCCCTCGACCGGCACGCCGATATAACCGGCCTGCTTCGGCGTCAGCTTCGACAGATGCACGCCGAGCTTCTCGAGGTGCAACGCCGCGACCTTCTCGTCGAGATGCTTGGGCAGAACGTACACGTCGTTCTTGTAGTTCTCGCCCTTGGTCCACAGTTCGATCTGCGCCAGCGTCTGGTTGGTGAAGCTGGCCGACATCACGAACGACGGGTGGCCGGTCGCGCAACCCAGATTCACCAGCCGGCCCTTGGCCAGCACGATGATCTGCTTGCCGTCGGGGAACTCGACCAGGTCGGTGCCCGGCTTCACTTCGGTCCACTTGTAGTTCGACAGCGCCGCGATCTGGATCTCGCTGTCGAAATGGCCGATGTTGCTGACGATTGCCATCGGCTTCATCGCGCGCATATGGTCGGCGGTGATCACGTCGGCATTGCCCGTCGCGGTTACGAAGATGTCGGCGCGGGTCACTGCTTCCTCCATCGTCACGACCTCGAAACCCTCCATCGCCGCCTGCAGTGCGCAGATCGGGTCGACCTCGGTCACCATCACGCGCGCGCCGCCGTTGCGCAGCGACTGCGCCGAGCCCTTGCCGACATCGCCGAAGCCGGCGACGCAGGCGATCTTGCCGGCGAGCATCACGTCGGTGGCGCGACGGATCGCGTCAACCAGCGACTCCTTGCAGCCGTAAAGATTGTCGAACTTCGACTTGGTCACGCTGTCGTTGACGTTGATCGCCGGGAACGGCAACTCGCCCTTCTTGGCGATCTCGTACAGGCGGTGCACGCCGGTGGTGGTCTCTTCCGACACCCCCTTCAAATTCTTGACCGTCTCGGTCAGATAACCCGGCTTCTTCGCGATGAACGCCTTCAGCGCGCGCTGGAACTCGACTTCCTCGTCATTCTCCGGCTCGCCCAGCGTATGGCCGGCCTCGAGCTTGGCGCCCCACAAAGCGAACATCGTCGCATCGCCGCCATCGTCGAGGATGATGTTGGCGGTCTGGCCTTCCACTTCGCTGTCCCAGCTGAAGATGTCGCCGACATAGTCCCAATAATCGGCCAGGCTCTCGCCCTTGATCGCGAACACCGGCACGCCGGTCGCGGCGATCGCGGCGGCGGCATGGTCCTGGGTCGAGAAGATGTTGCAGGTCGCCCAGCGCACGTCCGCGCCGAGCGCCGTCAGCGTCTCGATCAGCACCGCGGTCTGGATCGTCATGTGCAGCGAACCGGTGATGCGCGCGCCCTTCAGCGGCTGCGACGGGCCGAATTCGCTGCGCAGCGACATCAGCCCCGGCATTTCGGTTTCGGCAATGTTGATCTCGGCGCGGCCGAATTCGGCGAGGCCGATATCGGCGATGACATAGTCGGTCGGACGGTCGAGAACGGTGGCCACGGGAATCTCCGGATATGCGGGTGAATTGCCCGCCACATAGGGCCGGCGCGCGCTCAAATCAAATATAAAGATATCTTTATATCAGCAACGGAGCCTGGCGCAGGTCGCGCCTACCAGCCTTCGCCGATGATTTCCTCATAGAGCGCGCCGCAACAGGCACGCAGCTCGGCCTCCTCTTCCGGCGAGACGCGGCCGCGCCATTCTTCGACCATGCCGGCGGCGTTGCGCACCAGTTCATGGATCTTGCTGCCCGCCGGCACGACGACGGCACCGTTGGTCGCCTGCGCCACTTCCTGCCGCATCGCCGGGCTATAGCCGATGTTCAGGGCCGCAGTGACCCGTGCCATCTCCTGGTGAGGGTCGCGACAGAAGCGCTCGTGCGACCAGATCGTCGCCGACGCCGGGAAGCGACGCAGCGTCTCCAGCGCATGGCGGTTGAGGATGCTCCAGAAAAGGCCGGCCCGCGCCGCCGGCATGGTCGCCGCGTCGCGCGTTGCCGCGTCGATCACCCCCTGCTCGACCATGTCGTCGAGCGGCAGGGCCTCGTGCCAGCCGACCCGGCGCAGTGAGGCAAAGAAGGAGAGCGGATGCTTGACGGTGAACACCAACTGGATGCCGTGGCGATCGATCAGATACTGGCTCGACAACGTCATGAACGGGCATTTGAACACCAGGCGCTGCGGCCGGAACAGCCGCGCCGCGGCGAATTCGCGCGCCGCGCGTGTGCCCTTCAGCCAGCGCGCGAACGGGCTGGCTTCGATCAGCGGCGTCCGGAATCTTATGCCATCCGCGGCGAGAAAGCGGTCGATGACGTCATGCCACGGATTGTTCGGCCAGTCGCCGGCGATGAAGCTGTGCGTCGCCTCCTCGATCCCGAACGCCGGATTGAACGGCTCGAAAATCTGCCGGCTGCGCGGATCGACGGTGAGGAAGGTGCCGAGCAAGGTCGTGCCGCTGCGGTGGGTACCGCAGACGGCGATGCGACAATCGGCACCAAGCCCGCGCGGATCACCGAATTTCGTCATCAGGCGATCGACGGGCCGGGTTTGCAGGAACACGGTGTCAATCCTATGGCTGGGGTGCAACGGCGATAACACAAATCAATGCCAAGGCGACGACTAATTTGTAATAATTTGTGCCCGTTACGGCTGTTTTCTTGCGCGGACTAAACCCAAAAATCCATTTTAGTGAATTGATTAACCTAGGTAAAAATATTGTATCCATTATGAATGATTTGTCATAATGAGGATATAACAACACCTGGTTTTTGGCCCCGCAAAGCCGCGCCGTCGCCGCAAAACCATGCTGCTCAATACACAGATTCGCAGCCGGAACGATCGCCTTCAGGCATGCCCCGCATTGATCGCCAGCAACGACGGGTCGATCCCCGCCGAAACGAAACCGTACTGCCAGCGCGCCTCGCTCGGCGTGTCGTACAGCAGGCCCAGATCGCCCGGCACGTTGAACCAACCATGCCGCGTCATCTCTTCGTCGAGCTGCCCCTCACCCCAGCCGGCATAACCCAAAGCGACCAGCCAGCGGCTCGGGCCGGTGCCCGCCGCGAGTGCCTTGAGGATATCGATCGTTCCCGACAGTGCCCAGCGCCCCGCGACATCGATCGTGTCCTGCCCGCTCCAGTCCGTCGAGTGCAGCACGAAGCCGCGCCGCGTATCGACCGGCCCGCCGAAATGCACCGGGTCATTCGGCGCGACGCCCGGATCGATGTCGAACTGGGCGAGCAGGTCGTGCATGCCCAATCCTTCTATCTCGGCGCCGATGCCGATGCCGATCGCGCCCTTGTCGTCATGCGCGCACACCGCGATCACCGCATGGTCGAAACGCGGATCGCCGATTCCCGGCATGGCGAGGAGGAATTGCCCGGTCAGGAAAGGTGCTGAGTCCATCTGTCCGCAGCATAATGGCTCCCGCCGGGATCGCCATGCTTGAAATCCGCCGCCAGTGTTGCGACGTACGGCCCGCCCGCCGCGACCGCGGCACAACCGGACCGCCGCGACCGCGGCACAACAGGAGAGTTCCCCATGACCATCGGTGTCGGCGATCGCGTACCCAGCCTCACTCTGACCAAGGTCGGCGAAAGCGGACCGGAACAAGTCAGCTCGGAAGATTATTTCAAGGGCCGCAAGGTCGCTTTGTTCTCGGTACCCGGAGCCTTCACCCCGACCTGCTCGGCGCGCCATCTGCCCGGTTATGTCGACAAGGCGGCCGAGCTCAAGGCCAAGGGTGTCGACGAGATCGCCTGCACCGCGGTCAACGACCCGTTCGTGATGGGCGCATGGAGCAAGAGTGCCGGCGCTGACGGCGCGGTGACCATGCTCGCCGACGGCAATGGCGCGTTCGCCGAAGCGGTCGGCCTGACCATGGACGGTTCGAAGTTCGGCCTCGGCAAGCGCGGCCAGCGTTATTCGATGGTCGTCAATGACGGCGTGATCGAACAGCTCAACGTCGAGGCACCAGGCGAGTTCAATGTCAGCTCAGCCGAGTATCTGATCGGCGAACTCTGACCCCGAAACCGTCGCGCAGCGGGCACGGCCATGTTATGGTCGCCCCCATGCGGGACGGGCACGAC
>NZ_JAQGLG010000254.1 GCF_028292965.1 Sphingomonas bacterium
GGACTTCAAGAAGGCCGAGGGCATCGACCTGACCAAGGACAAGCTCGCGCTGCAGCGGCTGAAGGAAGCGGCCGAGAAGGCCAAGATCGAGCTGTCGTCGGCGGCGACCACCGAGGTCAACCTGCCGTTCATCACCGCCGACCAGAACGGCCCGAAGCATCTCGTCAAGACGATCACCCGTTCGGATCTCGAACGCCTCGTCGAGGACCTGATCCAGCGCACGCTGGAGCCGTGCCGCAAGGCGCTGGCCGATGCCGGCGTCAAGGCGGCCGACATCACCGAAGTGGTGCTGGTCGGCGGCATGACGCGCATGCCCAAGGTGCGCCAGGTCGTGAAGGACTTTTTCGGCAAGGAACCGCATTCGGGCGTCAACCCGGATGAGGTCGTGGCGATGGGCGCGGCGATCCAGGCCGGCGTGCTGCAGGGCGACGTCAAGGACGTGCTGCTGCTCGACGTGACCCCGCTGTCGCTCGGCATCGAGACGCTGGGTGGCGTGTTCACCCGGATGATCGACCGCAACACCACGATCCCGACCAAGAAGGCGCAGACCTATTCGACCGCCGACGACAACCAGCAGGCGGTGACGATCCGCGTGTTCCAGGGCGAGCGGGAGATGGCGGCGGACAATAAGCTGCTCGGCCAGTTCGACCTGGTCGGCATCCCGCCGGCGCCACGCGGCGTGCCGCAGATCGAGGTCGCCTTCGACATCGACGCCAACGGCATCGTCAACGTATCGGCGCGCGACAAGGGCACCGGCAAGGAACAGCAGATCCGCATCCAGGCCTCGGGCGGCTTGTCGGATCGCGACATCGAGCAGATGGTCCGCGATGCCGAGCAGTTCGCCGAGGACGACAAGAAGCGCCGTGAGGCGGCCGAAGCGAAGAACAACGCCGACAGCCTGATCCACACGACCGAGCGCCAGCTCGTCGAACATGGCGACAAGATCGACGCCGCGCTCAAGACCGAGATCGAGGAAGCGGTCGCCGCGACCAAGACCGCGGTCGAGAGCAACGAGCCGGAAGCGATGAAGGAAAAGGCCGCGGCCCTCGCCCAGGTGGCGATGAAGCTCGGCCAGGCGATCTACGAGAAGCAGGCCCAGTCCGAAGCGTCGCCGGGGGGCGAGGCAGCGGCTGAGGAGGCTCCGAAAGAAGACGTGGTCGACGCCGAATTCTCGGAAGTCGACGACAGCAACAAAGCGTAACTTGTAATGCGTACCCTCCGTCATGCCAGCCACAAGCGGCATGACGGAGAGGGCGGGGGCCCGGCATGACCACCGAAGTCGATTATTACGAACTGCTGGAATGCGAGCGCGGCGCAGACGATGCGACGCTCAAATCCGCCTATCGCAAGCTCGCGATCAAATATCACCCCGACAAGAATGACGGGTGCAAGGACAGCGAGGCCAAGTTCAAGGCCGTCAGCGAAGCCTATGACGTGCTCAAGGACCCGCAGAAGCGCGCGGCCTATGATCGCTTCGGCCATGCCGCGTTCAAGAACGGCATGGGTGGTGGCGGCGGCGGCGCGCAGGATTTCGGCGCGTTCAGCGACATCTTCGAGAATATCTTCGGCGAGTTCATGGGCGGCGGCCGCGCCGGCACCCGCGCCCCGCGTCGCGGCGCCGATCTGCGCTACGACATGGAGATCGGCCTAGAAGACGCGTTTCGCGGCAAGTCGACCGATATCACCATCGATGTGTCCGGTTCGTGCGACACCTGCAACGGCACGGGTTCCAAGAAGGGCACCGCGGCCAAGAGCTGCGCCACCTGCCACGGCGCGGGCAAGGTGCGTGCGCAACAGGGTTTCTTCGTCGTCGAGCGCACCTGCCCGAGTTGCAACGGTGCCGGCCAGGTGATCGGCGATCCGTGCGGATCGTGCCGCGGCGAGGGTCGGGTCGAGAAGACCAAGACGCTCACCGTCAACATCCCGCCCGGCGTCGACGAGGGCACGCGCGTGCGCCTGTCGGGCGAGGGCGAGGCGGGGTTGCGCGGCGCGCCTCCGGGCGATCTCTACATCTTCCTGCATATCGCGCGGCACCAGATCTTCGAGCGCGAGGGCACCACGCTCTATGCGCGCGCGCCGATCAGCTTCACCACCGCCTCGCTCGGCGGCGAGATCGCCATTCCGGGACCGGGCGGCGAGCGCCACATGATCCGCATCCCGCCGGGCACGCAGAGCGGCCGCGAGCTGCGCCAGCGCGGCGCCGGCATGCCGGTGTTGCAGGGCAGGGGCCGTGGCGACCTGGTGATCCGCATCGAGGTCGAGACGCCGACCAAGCTGACCCAGCGCCAGCGCGAACTGCTCGAGGAGTTCCGCAAGACCGAAACCGGCGAGGAAAGCCCACAGACCATGGGGTTCTTCAAGAAGGTGAAGTCGGCACTGGCGTAAGGTTCGTCGTCACGACCTTGCGTGGATCATCCTGTCGCGCACTCACCCTGGACAGCACGGCCTCGAGCAACGGCGTCATCGCGCGCAACCGGCGCGCCTTGATCGCGACATCCCAGAGCGGCTCGAACTTCTTCCAGCCGGCCGCGTAGAAGAAGTGTTTGGCGCGGTGCTTCGCGGTGTCGTGCGTCCCCGCCGCGCGCGCGATGTTCCGCCAGCCATAGAAGTCGCGATAGGCACGGTCATAGCCGGCCTTGAGCGCTTCCGGGGTGAGCTTGGCCGGGCGATACACCACGTGCTGCGTATCATAGTCGTCCCAGTTGCTGCTCGTGATGCGCCCTTGTGCCACCATTTCGGCGTGCAGGCGTGTGCCGGGATAGGGGGTCTGGATGTGAAAGGTGGCCGTGGTGATGCCGGCGCGGACCGCCCAGTCGACGGTGCGTTCGAAAACGTCGGGGCCATCATCATCCATCCCGAACACGAACGAACCGTTGATCATGATCCCCAGATCGCTCAGCCGCCGCGCCACCGCTTGATAATCTCGGGCGAGGTTCTGTTTCTTGTTGCTGGCCCTGAGGTTTGCCGGACTGAACGTTTCGAAACCGACGAACAGGCTGCGCAGACCGGCTTCCGCGGCGCGTTCGATCAGGTCGCCGCGCAGTACCGAATCGACCGTTGCCGCGCCCTGGAACAATCGACCCATACCGCGCATCCCGGCGAACCAGCTCTCGGCGAAGCGCGGATTGCCGAGCAGATGGTCGTCGAGAAAATAGAGATGCCGCCCGGGCAAGCACTCGATCTCGGCCAACGCCTCATCAACGCGCTGGGTGTAGAAGTTCTTCCCGCCGCCGAAGAACGCGTCCTTGTAGCAGAAGTCGCAATGCTGCGGGCAGCCGCGCGTCACGACGATCGAGTTGGGCACGAGGTAACGCTCGCGCTTGATCAGGTCGCGGCGGATCGGCGGGATGCCCTCGATGCTCCGCCCGGTGGTCGAGACATAGCGCGGCTGGGCAACGCCGGCGCGCAGATCGGCGATGAATTGCGGAAAGATCTGCTCGCCGGGGCCAAGGAAGATCGCGTCGGCGTGGCGCGCGGCCTCGTCGGGCAGCGACGTGACATGCAGCCCGCCGAGCGCGACGAAACAGCCCTTGGCGCGATAATGATCGGCCAGCGCATAAGCGCGATAGGCGTTGGTGATATAGACCTGGATGACGACGAGATCGGGCGCGTCGTCGGTACGAAGCACCTCGACATGATCGTCGACCAGCTCCGCCTCATCGTCGTCGGAAAGGAAAGCCGCCAGCGTCGCCAGACCGAGCGGCGGAAACAGCGAATATTTGATCGGTCGCCAGAACGGGCTTTTCGCCTCGGTCAGTGCCGGCAGGATGAATTTGACCCGCATGCCGCCTCCTTGTCGCCGAAGACATAGACGGGATTGTCGTTGCACGGTGCGATCTGGTTGCGTTGATTGGGTGCACTTCCCGTGCAGAGCCGGAAAACGGTGGTGAGCCGGGAGCTTGGCCAGCACGCGGGAAGAACTCGGCAGATAGATTGCCGAGCGTAACGATCGGTCCTATCCCGTGGTGGTGGGCGCACCCCCGGCGCACCTTCGCCAAAAAGGGCCGTCGCCATGAAGCCTTCGCTCGATCCGATCCCATCCGAGGCGAAGCCCGCGGTGGAGCGTCCCGCGCCGCCGCCGACCACGCTGGCCATGCCCAACCTCGTCGCCATCGGCGGCTCCTTTTCGGCGCGGGAAGGCGGCACGCCGGCTTGCCTGACGATGGGCATGGTCCACGCCTTTGCCGGCGCAGTGCCGGTCTTTGGCGCGCCGATGGCGGAGGGGCAGTATCTGCCGGTCAACGGCAATGAGGCGCTCTATTCGATCTTCTTTGCCAACTTCGGTGCGGAGGGAGACAGCTTCGGCATCCCGGCGCTACGTGGCCGCGCGATTGTCGGCGGCATCCAGGCCAATCAACCGACCCAGACCACGATGCCGATGACGTGGCTGATCGCCGCTGCGCCGCCGCCCGGTGCCGACGGCCCGCTGATCGGCAGCCTCGTGCCCTTTGGCGGCATCTTCGTGCCCGATGGCTGGCTGGTCTGCGATGGCAGCCCGATGTCGGTGACCCAGAACGTCCCACTCTACGAAGTGATCGGCAACGCGTTCGGCGGCCATGACGCCTATTTCGTGCTCCCCGACCTGAACGCTCAGACTCCATACGGCGCTGGGGCGGGCGGGGCGGTAGGAAGCCCGGTCGCGGGGCCGCCGGCTGGTGTATGCGTGAGTTATCTGATCAATGTCACCGGCCCGGTTCCGCCAAGCGGTGGCAACGGGGGTTTCCCGACAAATCAATACTGGCTGGGACAGGTCGTCGCCTATGCGGGCAGTACGGTGCCGCCGGGCTGGGCGCTGGCCGATGGTTCACTGCTGAACATCGCGGACTATCCCGATCTCTTCGATCTGCTCGGCCATCTCTATGGCGGCAACGGCACGACCAACTTCGGTCTGCCTGATCTGCGCGGGAAGATGCTGGTCGGCGTGTAGATCACCCGGCCTGTCCGCCCCTTTGAACAAGGGGCGGGTGGGCCGATGAATCAGAGGGCTACGACCTCTGCCACCAGCGCCAGGACGGCGATCATCAGCATGCTGCTGAACGCGGTTTCCAGAATGCGCATGGTTGGTTCCTAATGCCGGGTAGGTCCGGCAAGGACACATGTGGATATTGTTGCGCGACCGCGCAATATTATTTCAGGCCTTCGCAGTTGCAGCATTTGCAGTCGTAACGGTGGCGGAACTACCCGAACACCCGTGCGAAGATCGTGTCGACATGTTTGAGGTGATATTCGAGGTCGAACTTGTCCTCGATCTCGGCCGGTGACAGTGCCGCCGTCACTTCGGAATCTGCCTTGAGCAGTTCGAGCAGCGACAGTTCGCCGTCCGATTCCCACACCTTCATCGCGTTGCGCTGGACGAGGCGGTAACTGTCCTCGCGGCTGACGCCGGCCTGGGTCAAGGCGAGCAGCACGCGCTGCGAATGGACCAGGCCGCCCATCTTGTTGAGGTTCTTCTCCATCCGCGCGGGATAGACGACGAGCTTGTCCATCACGCCGGTGAGGCGGGCGAGGGCGAAGTCGAGGGTGATCGTCGCGTCGGGGCCGATATAACGCTCGACCGAGGAGTGGCTGATGTCACGCTCGTGCCATAGCGCGACATTCTCCAGCGCGGGGGTAACGTAACCGCGCACCATGCGGGCGAGGCCGGTGAGGTTCTCGGTCAATACCGGGTTGCGCTTGTGCGGCATGGCCGACGAGCCCTTCTGGCCGGGCGAGAAATACTCCTCGGCTTCCAGCACCTCGGTGCGCTGGAGGTGGCGGATCTCGATCGCCAGCCGCTCGATCGAGCTGGCGATGACGCCGAGCGTGGCGAAGAACATCGCATGGCGGTCACGCGGGATGACCTGGGTCGAGACGGGCTCGACCGACAGGCCGAGCTTCGCCGCGACATGCTCTTCGACACGCGGATCGATATTGGCGAAGGTGCCGACCGCGCCCGAAATTGCGCACGTAGCGACATCGGCGCGCGCTGCGACGAGGCGGGCGCGGTTGCGCGCGAACTCGGCATGAGCCTGGGCGAGCTTGAGGCCGAAGGTGACCGGCTCGGCATGGATGCCGTGGCTGCGGCCGATCGTCGGGGTCAGCTTGTGCTCGCGCGCGCGGCGTTCGAGCACGACGAGCAGGGCGTCGATATCGGCAATGAGGAGGTCGCTCGCCTTGGCCAGTTGCACCGCGAGACAGGTGTCGAGCACATCGGACGAGGTCATGCCCTGATGCATGAAGCGGGCTTCGTCACCGACCTGCTCGGCGACCCAGGTGAGGAAGGCGATCACGTCATGCTTGGTGACCGCTTCGATCGCGTCGATCGCCGCGACGTCGATCGCCGGATTGGTCGCCCACCACGCCCACAGCGCGTCCGCCGCCTTCTTCGGCACCACGCCGAGATCGGCCAGTGCTTCGGTGGCATGGGCCTCGATCTCGAACCAGATGCGGAAGCGCGCCTCGGCCTCCCAGATCGCGGTCATGTCGGGGCGCGAATAGCGTGGCACCATGGCAACGGTTCCCAAAAATCGTTGAACGGCTCGTCGCAGAATCAGCACGTCGCCGGGACGACGCGCGCCCTAGCAGGGACGAGCCGATCCTTCAAATGGCGGAAAAAAGGACCATATTTCAATGCGAGGTGTTGAGCATGTGACGTTTCAAAACGTCCGAGTTCTCGCGGTGCCGAGCGTATCTTCGGCCCCGCACCCCTTGTAAAGCGTAATGGAGAATGACGATGCTGAAATATGCCCTTCTCGCCGGCGCGATGATCATGTCGGCACCCGCCATGGCTCAGACGACGCCGGCCACACCGCAGACTTCGCCGACGAGCCAGCCGGCCCCGGCACAGCCCGCGACGCAGACCGACCCCGCCCAGCCTGCGCCGCAGACCACGGTCCCGGCGCAGGATTCGACCTCGCCCACCACAGCGACCAACCCAGCGGCACCGGCCCAGACAGCGCAGGCCGCACCGGCGACCAAGGCGCAACAGATCGCGCAGGTCGTCGACACCGAGTTCGCCACCTATGACAAGGACAAGAACGGCGTGCTCAGTGCGACCGAGTTCGACGCGTGGATGGTGGCGCTGAAGACCGCTGCCGACCCGACGACCAAGGCCGATGCGCCGGCGACCAAGACGTGGCTGGCCCAGGCCTTTGCCCAGGCCGACACCGACAAGAACAAGGCGGTGTCCAAGACTGAGCTCAATGGATTCCTGGTTGCGGGTAACTCGTAAACCGGACTGATCAGGAACGATGGCCGCCGCACCCAGTGTGCGGCGGCCGTTTCGTGTCTGGTCTATATCAGGCCCATCGCGCGCAGGCTGGCATGGCCTTTGGTGCCGATCACGACATGATCGTGCACCGCGATGTCGAACTGTTTCGCCGCCTCGATCGTCTTGCGCGTCAGGTCGATATCGGCCCGGCTTGGCTGCGGATCGCCGCTCGGGTGGTTGTGGGCCAGGATGATCGCTGCCGATCCGAAATGGATCGCGCGCTTGACGATTTCACGGACGTGCACCGCTGCCTCGGCGATCGTACCCCGGCTGATCAGTTCGTCGCTGATAAGGATATTGCGGGAATTGAGGTGCAGGACACGCACCCGCTCGATCGAGTAGTGCGCCATTTCGGCGCGCAGATAGTCGAGCACCGCCTGCCAGTTTGACAATATCGGGCGCTCGTCGAGATCGTTGCGTAACAAACGAATTGCCGTCGCCTGGACGATCTTGAGTGCGGCAATCGAGGTATCGCCCATGCCCTTTACGTCGCCAAGCGCTTCCACATCGGCTGTGAGCAGCCCTCCGAGCCCGCCAAACTCCTTGAGCAACGCCTTGGCGAGCGGCTTGTTGTCCTTGCGCGGCGTGACCAAGCTCAGCAGATATTCGATCAGCTCGTAATCCGGCATGCCCTCGCCGCCGGTTTCGAGAAGGCGCTGGCGCACGCGTGCACGGTGACCGAGATAATCTGGCGGGGGAACAGTCATTACGCTCATGGATTAAACAGCGAGCGGTTGCCGCGCAATCGTCGTGCCCTATGCTGGCGGACATTATCGAGACGGAAAGGCCGGCGTGACGCCAGACGACAGCGACATGCCCGATGCCGTAACCACGCCGCGCCGCAAGCGCCGGCGCGTCACGCTGCTGGCGGTGCTCGCGCTGATCCTGGTCGCGCTGCTCGTGCTGTGGACCCAGCGCAAGCCGATCGCGAGCGACTATATCGACCGCTACCTCGCCGAACGTCATGTCGCCGCACGCTACCACATCGCCGATCTCGGTTTCGGGCGTCAGCGGCTGACCGATGTCGTGCTTGGCCCCGTCGGCCAGCCCGATTTGATCGCCGACCGGATCGAACTGCGCACCCATGTGGGTTTCTCCGGCGTCGCGGTCGATGAAATCCGCCTCGGCCATGTTCGCCTGCGGGGCAGGGTGGTGGACGGCAGGCTCTCGCTCGGATCGCTCGACCGTCTGCTGCCGGCGTCCTCGGGCAAGCCCTTCGCGCTGCCGGCGATCGTCGCCGATATCACCGACGCGCGGATGCGGCTGGAAACGCCGCAGGGGGTGATCGGGTTGAAAGCCACCGGCTTTGGCCGGCTCGACAACGGCTTTGATGGCCGGGTCGCGGCGGTCGCCGATCGTCTCGAGGCAGGCGGATGCGTGCTTGCCGATGCCCGAGCGTTCTTGCGGGTGCAGGTGCTGGCGGGAGCGCCGAAGCTGACCGGGCCGGCACGCCTTGCATCGGCCAGATGCGGCACGAGCGCGGCGCGGGAAATGGGGGCCGATCTCACCGTCGCGCTTTCCGCAACACTCGATCATTGGGACGGCAAGGCGAGGCTTGCTGTCACGCGGGCCAGCGCTCCGGCTGGCGACCTCGCCGGCCTTGGTGGCACGGTCAGTTTTGCCGGATCGACTGCCAATATGTCGGGCGACGTCGATCTATTCTCGGGCCGGGGCCGGGCGCAGGGCTGGAGCGCGGACGCGCTAAACGCTTCCGGCCGCTATACCGTTGCCGGCCAACGTATTGCGTTCGACGGCAATGTTCGTGCCCAACATCTTATCGCCGAGGCCGGCACGCTGGGTGCGATCACCCGTCAGGCCGATGGGCTGGAGGGCACGCCGATCGGACCGCTGGCGCGTCGCCTCTCGCTGGCCCTGGCCAGTGCGGGCCGCGACCTCAATGTCGATGGCGATATCAGTGTCCGCCTCGATCAGGCCGGCGGGCAGGTGAGGCTGTCGCGCCTGATGGCGATTGCGCAGAGCGGCGCGCAACTGCGCCTCGCGGGCGGGCAGGGTGTCCTTTATCGCTGGCCCGACGGTGCCATGACGATCGATGGGACCGTCCAGTTCGGCGGTGGCGGCCTGCCGGCCGGCCGGGTCGTGCTGGCGCAGGCCGCGCCGGGCGCCCCTGTTACCGGCACCGCGACGCTTCAGCCCTATGCCGCGGGCGATGCGCGTCTTGCCGCCGATCCGATCCGCTTCACGATCGCGGGCGGCATGACACGGATCACGACCCGGCTTTCGCTCTCGGGGCCGCTAGGTGACGGTCGCGTCGAAGGGCTGGTTCTCCCGATCGACGCGCGGTGGAATGGACGGGGCGCGCTGCTCGTCAATCCCGGCTGTGCGCCCTTGTCATTCCAGCGCCTGGCGCTGTCGAGCGTCGTGTTGCGCCCGGCGACCCTGACCTTGTGCCCACGGGATGGCGCGCTTTATCGGCTGGATCGCGGCGTGATGGGTGGCGGCGCACATATCGCGGGGGCGCAGTTTTCGGGCGCGATCGGCTCCAGCCCGTTGACCTTTTCGGCTACCACAATCGACGCGCAACTCGCCAGGCCCGGCTTCGGCATGACCCGCGTCGCGGTGCGGATCGGCGCGCCTGATAGCCAGACCCGGCTGGATTTCGCGGCGCTCGGTGGCAGCTATGCCAGCGGCGAGATCGCCGGTCGCTTCGATGGCGGGGCGGGGCAGATCGGCAATGTGCCGCTGCTGCTGTCGAAAGCCGTCGGCGACTGGCGCTTTGCCCATGGTGCGCTGGCGGTGAAGGGTGGGCTCGACGTCGACGATGCCGCGGCCGAGCCCCGTTTCAAGACGCTCGCCGGACGCGGTGTGAATCTCGCGCTGCGTGACGGCACGATCACCGCCACCGGCGCCCTCTTCTCGCCAACGAAGAACGTCGCGGTCGCCAACGTCGCGCTGACGCACGATCTGTCGCACAGCACCGGTCATGCCGATCTGAGCGTTGCCGGCATTGCCTTCTCCAAGGCGTTCCAGCCCGACGAACTCACCCCGCCGACCTTCGGCGTCGTTGCCGACGTCAACGGCACCGTCGCAGGGGAGGGGCATATTCGCTGGACCGCGGACGGCGTCACCAGCGACGGCATTTTCCGTACCGCCGGCACCGATCTCGCCGTTGCGTTTGGCCCGGTCACCGGCGTGACCGGCGAAATCCGCTTCACCGACCTGCTCAACATGGAGAGCGCGCCCGGCCAGATTGCCACGGTCAAGTCGGTCAATCCGGGCGTCGCGGTGACCAATGGGGCGATTCGCTATCAACTGTTGCCCGGCGCCCGGATCAATATCGAGCACGCCGACTGGCCCTTTGCCGGCGGCATGCTGGCGCTGGAGCCGACCTTGCTCGACTTCGACGTCGCGCAGCAGCGCCGGCTGACGTTCCGCGTCGCCGGGGTGGATGCCGGCCAGTTCCTCCAGCAATTCGACTTCAAGAACCTCAACGCGACCGGCGTTTTCGACGGCACGCTGCCGATGATCTTCGATCAGTCGGGCGGGCGGATCGAGGACGGGCGGCTCAAGGTGCGCGCGGGCGGCGGGACCATCGCCTATCTCGGCGAGATCACCGAAAAGGATGTCGGTTTCTGGGGCAATCTCGCCTTCCAGGCGCTGCGCTCGCTTCGCTATCGCGATCTCGATATCGTCATGAACGGCCCGCTGTCGGGCGAGGTGATCACCGAGGTGCATTTTGCCGGCATCAGCCAGGGGGCGGGGGCCAAGCGCAATTTCCTGCTCGACCGGCTGCAGAAGCTGCCTTTCATCTTCAACGTGCGGATCAAGGCGCCTTTCCGCTCGCTGATCGATTCGGCGCAGAGCTTTTATGATCCGAGGCGCCTGATCGAGCGTAACCTGCCGACCCTGATCGAAGAGCAGAGCAAGCACGCCCGGCCGCCGGCACCACCGGCACCAACACCCACGCCCGTTCAGCCCTCCGACAGCAGGACCATGCCATGACACGAACAGGATTGACGACGCGCGAGCGGAGACCGACGAGTGACGGGATGAACAGGATGATCGCGATAGCTGCCCTGGCGGCGGCCGGCATGACCGGGGGATGTGTCAATGTGACCGCACCCGACAAGCCGATCGTGATCAACCTCAACATCAACATCACGCAAGAGGTCGTCTATCGTCTCGATGGTGAGGCGAAGACGGCGATCCAGCAGAATCCGGGAATCTTCTGATGACCAATATCCACACTCGTTTCGTCATCGCGCTGGCCGCGACGGCTTTGTGCGCCGGCACCGTGACCGCCCAGGGGCGCGATCCGGCCTATGCCGCCGCGCGTGCGGCAGGCGAGATCGGCGAGCAGCCCGACGGTTATCTCGGCGTTGTCGGCGCCGGAACGCCGGCAATCCACGCGCTGGTCAACAGCATCAACATCTCGCGCAAGTCGGTCTACACCAACGGCGCCTCGGCCGGCTCGACGATCGAGCAGTTCGCCTTCGTGTCGGGCTGCAACCTGATCGCCAAGACCGTGCCGGGCGAGAAGTACAAGACGCCGGGCGGCGAATGGAAGACGCGCACCAGCGCCCCGCCGGAGCGCGACCAGCGCTGCGTCTGAGCGCGGCGCGCGGGGGACCTAAGACCCACCCCACAACGGTTGACTCGGTGCGGCCTGCTTTCTAAACGGGCGCCGCAAACGGGGTCCAACCCTGTGCCTCGTCGCCCACCGCAAGGTGAGGCGGCGTTTTCTTATCAGGATGTGATCCACCTTGGCCGACGACCGCCAGAACGACAACCTTGATCAGCGTATCGCGGCAGCGCGTACGACTGAGAAGGCGCGTGTCGGTGGTGTTGCGCCCAGTCCCAAGGGTTACAACCAGGGCTCGCGCGTGCTCGCCGAGCTGATCGGTGTGCCTGCGGGCGCGGCGCTGATCGGCTGGGTGCTCGATCGCTGGCTCGGTACCTCACCCTGGATCCTGCTGGGTCTGCTGGTGCTGGGTGTGATCGCGGCCTTTCGCAACATCATTCGTATTTCGAAGGAGCGCGCCGAATGAGCGCCGGAAGAATCGATCCGATGGAGCAGTTCATGGTCGAGCCCGTGCTCGGCCATCACCTGTCGCTGTTCGGCTACGATGTCTCGTTCACCAACTCGGCGCTATTCATGGTCGTCGTGTTCGTGCTGCTTGCCGGCTTCGTCTCGGGCGGCCTGAAGCGCCAGCTCATTCCGGGCCGCTGGCAGGTCGCGGTCGAGGGCATGATCGGCTTTATCGACAATATGGTCTCGGCCAATATCGGTGAGGGCGGCAAGAAGTTCGCGCCCTACATCTTCTCGCTGTTCTTCTTCATCCTGTTCGCCAATCTCGTCGGCGTGATGCCGATCGCGATCATCCCCGGCTTCCATACCTTCGCCGTGACCAGCCATATCACCGTCACCGCGGTGCTGGCCTTCGTGTCGTTCGGTATCGTGCTGGCGGTCGGCCTGTGGAAACACGGCTTCCACTTCCTCTCGCTGTTCGTGCCGCACGGTACGCCGGCCTGGCTGTTGTGGCTGATCCCGCCGGTCGAGCTGCTGTCGTTCCTGGTGCGCCCGTTCAGCCTCGGCCTGCGACTGTTCGTGGCGATGACCGCGGGGCACATCCTGCTCGAAGTGTTCGGCAGCTTCGTGGTGCAGGGCCTTAACGCCGGCGGCCCGCTCGGCTGGCTGGTCAGCGGCCTCAGCTTCGTGATGATCATCGGCGTCAGCGCGCTGGAACTTCTGGTTTGCGCGATCCAGGCCTATGTCTTCGCGCTGCTCACCTCGCTTTACCTCCACGACGCGGTGCATCTGCACTAAGTCTTCGTTTTTATCTCGTTGAATTTACTAGGAGCTTTGAAATGACTGATCTTGGTGCAATGTACATCGGCGCGGGTCTCGCCGCGATCGGCATCGGTCTCGCCGCACTCGGCGTGGGCAATGTGTTCGGCTCGTTCCTCGAAGGCGCGCTGCGTAACCCGTCCGCCGCCGACAGCCAGCAGGGTCGCCTGTTCATCGGTTTCGCGGCGTCGGAGCTTCTGGGTCTGATCGCATTCGTGGTTTCGATCCTGATCCTCTTCGTCGTCAAGAAGTAAGCAAGAGCGACTTCAGATGCCGCAGCTATCCCAAATTGGCGAAATCTACGCCTCGCAGCTCTTCTGGCTCGCGATCGTCTTTGCGCTGATCTATTTCGGGATCGGCCGCGCGATGGTACCCAAGATCGAGCGTACGATCGACGATCGTGACGCGCGGATCGCGGGTGACCTCGACGCGGCGGAAACCGCCACGGCTGCGGCATCGACGCTCGATCATGACTATCATGCCGGACTCGACACGGCCCGCTCGACCGCTCTGCGCGACGTTACCGAGGCGAAAGCCAAAGCGACGGCAGCTTCGGAAAAGCGGGTCAAGGCCGGCGATGCCAAGCTGGCCACCGCGCTGGCCGAAGCGACCGCTCGTATCTCCGCATCACGCGACAGCGCGATGATCGAGATCGAGGCCGCGACGGTCGAGGCGGTGCAGGATATCGTCACCAAGCTGTCGGGTGTGAAGGTCGACCGCGCCACGGCGGCGGCCAAGGTCAAGGCGGAACTGGTACATGGCTGAACCTGTCGCACAGACCATGGCGCATGGTGGCGTAGTGGAACTGCATGCCGAACCCTCGGCGTTGGGCGTTACGGCTTCCGGCTTCGTCGCTTTGTCGATGTTGGTCGTTATTGCGATCATGCTGTGGAAGAAGGTGCCGGCGATCGTCGCCAAGGCGCTCGACGCCCGCATTGCGACGATTCGCAGCCAGCTCGACGAGGCCACCCGGCTTCGTGCGGAGGCAGAGGCGATGCTCGCCGACGCCAAGGCACGCAGCGCGGCCAGCGCCGGTGACGCTGCGGCGATCATCGCGCATGCCGAGGAAGAGGCCAAGCTGTTGCTGACCCAGGCCGAGGCGGACGCCAAGGAACTGGTCGAGCGTCGCCGCAAGATGGCGGACGACAAGATCGCCGCCGCAGAGCGCGCGGCAATCGCCGAAGTGCGCGCCGCTGCCGCCGATGCCGCCATCAAGGCTTCGGCGGCGATCATTGCCGAACAGCACGGCGCCGCCGCCGACAAGGCATTGGTCGACAAGACGATCGCCGGGCTCGGCCGCCCCAACTGAGCGCCGGCCCGCGGGCTGGCTGGCACTTCTCGGACCCCCTACTTTCAGGCTAGACCGCGCGCCGGCTGGCGATTCGCGCCGTGCCGCTATTCTGAAGGTTTTCCGATGAAGCTTCTCGCCTCGACTGCCGCGCTGCTCACGCTCATCGCCACGCCTGCGCTGGCCCAGACCACGCCGGCACCGGCCGCGCCTGCCACGGCACCTGCAGCGCCCGCCGCTGCGGCGCCGGCTGCACTTGCTGCCGCTACGCGCCTGAACCTCGACACGCCGATCGAAACCGTCGTTGCCGATGCCGAGGGCAAGAAGGTGCTCGATACCGATCTGCCCGGTCTGACGACCAACGACAAATATGACATGTTCAAGTCGATGTCGCTCAACCAGGTCGCCGGCTTCGCGCCCGACAAGCTGACCCCGGAGCGTCTCGCCAAGGTTTCGACCGACCTCGCCGTCATCAAGTAACAAGCCTGGGCGGTGCGGCGGCCGACAGGGCCGCCGCACGGTCAGTAATTCAGCATGATCCGCCCGGCCAGGGCAGGAGAGACGCTGTAGGCGACGCGCAACCACCGCGTCATGCCGACATTGGCCTCGTCGCGTCCCGCCGCCATCGCGGCGACCACCTGCCGCGCGCATTCCGCCGCGGGCAGTTTCTTGTGGTCGTTGCCCGCGGTCATCCGCGTCTCGACCACCGGGGGCAGAACTTCGAGCACATGCACCGACGTGCCCTTGAGCTGCGCCCGCAGCGCCAGGGTGAAGCTGCGTAGCCCCGCCTTGGT
Organism: Sphingomonas bacterium; assembly: GCF_028292965.1. GTDB lineage: Bacteria > Pseudomonadota > Alphaproteobacteria > Sphingomonadales > Sphingomonadaceae > Sphingomonas. Next base: position 15,138 of record NZ_JAQGLG010000254.1, read on the forward strand.
CGCGCAATAGACCGGTGATCCGGCGTTGGGCGCGATCGCCAGGCCGGAGGTCACATTGACGATCATCGCCGCCGGCCGCGCCCTGAGCGTGTCGAGCAGGCCGACAATGAGACGAATTGGCGCGTTGAGGTTGAGGAAGATGCAGCGATCGGTCGCGGCGAGATCAACTGGCGCGTCGACGTCGAAATCGCTGCCCATCCCGGCATTGTTGATCAATATGTCGATCGTCCGGTCGCCGAGTGCGTGGAGCAGCGCCACGCAACCGGTCTCCCCGGCAAGATCGGCCTCGATCGCCTCGAAGCCCTCGGCCTGCGCGCTGGCCAGTCGTTCCGCATTGCGCCCGACCACGATCACGCTTGTGCCGGCCGCCTTGAGTTCGCGCGCAATGGCCAGCCCGATGCCGTCCGATCCGCCGGTCACCAGCGCCGTCTTGTCCGCCAACTGCATGCCGTTCCTCCTTCGGGAAAGTGCCCAAATGTGGTCGTCATGCTGAACTTGTTTCAGCATCCATGCGCGGTCAGCTGAAACAGGAGCGACGCTCTTGTGGATATCGACCGCGCATGGACCCTGAAACGAGTTCAGGGTGACGAGGGCAGAGGTCAGGTGATTTCCCAACGCCCCCTTGTTGCAACCGGATATAGCCGTTGTCGCGGAGAGGTCGGAGTCCTAACTGAGTTGTATGTCTTCCCCCAATGCTCCCGACCGTTTCAACGAGGATAAATCGACCTACACGGTGCGCGGCACCGAGGCGCCCGACCTCGAGGTCGGGGTGGCGGCGATCCGCAACGTGTTGAAGACGCTGCCCGCGCGGCCAGGCGTCTATCGCATGCTCGATGCGCGCGGCGATGTGCTCTATGTCGGCAAGGCGCGCGCGCTCAGGAACCGCGTGACCAATTACACCCAGGTCGATCGTCTGCCCAAGCGGCTGCAACGCATGGTCGCGCAGACCCGGGCGATGACCATCGTCACGACCAACAACGAGGCCGAGGCGCTGCTGCTCGAGGCGCAGCTGATCAAGCGTTATCGCCCGGCGTACAACGTCCTGCTGCGCGACGACAAAAGCTTCCCCTTCATCCTGCTGCGCGCCGACCACGAATTCCCGCGCATCCAGAAGCATCGCGGGGCACGCAAGGCCAAGGGCAATTATTACGGCCCCTTCGCCAGCGCAGGATCGGTCAACAACACGTTGAACGCGTTGCAGAAACTGTTCCTGCTGCGCAGCTGCACCGACAGTTTCTTCAAGAATCGCGACCGGCCGTGCCTGCTTTATCAGATCAAGCGTTGCTCGGCGCCGTGCGTCGGGCGGATCGACGAGGCGGGTTATGGCGAACTGGTATCCGACGCCAAGGACTTCCTCGCCGGCAAGGCGACGGGGGTGCAGGCCAAGCTTGCCGGGCAGATGCAGGCCGCGGCCGAGGCGATGGACTTCGAGCTTGCCGCGATGCTGCGCGACCGGCTGCGCGCGCTGACCTTCATCCAGGGCAGCCAGGCGATCAACGCCGACGGGCTGGGCGATGCCGATATCTTCGCCATGGCGTGCAAGGACGGCACGGTCGGGATCCAGGCCTTCTTCATCCGCGGCGGGCAGAATTGGGGGCATCGCAGCTTCTTTCCGACGCACACCGCCGACATTCCCGAAGCAGAAGTGCTGTCGAGCTTCCTGATGCAATTTTACGAGGAGGTGCCGCCGGCGCGGACCGTGTTCGTCGATCGCGAGGTGCCCGAGGTAGCGCTGGTCACCGAAGCACTGACCGCGCTGGCCGGGCGCAAGGTTGAGCTGTCGGTGCCGCAGCGCGGTATGCGCAAACGTTTGCTCGACCAGGCCAAGCGCAATGCTGAGGAAGCGCTCGATCGCCGCCTTGCCGAGAGCACCACCCAGGCGAAATTGCTGCGCGAGGTGGCCGACCTGTTTAACCTCGCCGAGCCGCCCGACCGCATCGAGATTTACGACAACAGCCATATCCAGGGCACCAGCGCGCTCGGCGCGATGGTCGTCGCGGGGCCGGAGGGCTTTCGCAAGGGCCAGTATCGCAAGTTCAACATCAAGAACCCCGAGACCCGGCCGGGCGACGATTTCGCGATGATGCGCGAGGTGTTCGCGCGCCGTTTCGCCCGCGCGCTGACCGAAGACCCCGATCGCGATGGCGGCGACTGGCCCGATCTGGTGCTGATCGATGGCGGTCGCGGTCAACTCAATGCCGTGAAGGGCGTGCTTGAGGAGATGGGCATCGAGGATGTCTGCCTGGTCGGCATCGCCAAGGGGCCGCAGCATGGTCGCGACGGGCGCGAGGTGTTCCACATGCTGGACGGGCGCGAGTTCCAGCTTCCGGTCAACGCGCCGGTGCTGTTCTACCTTCAGCGGCTGCGCGACGAGGTCCATCGCTTCGCGATCGGCGCGCATCGCGACAAGCGCAGCAAGGGCATCATCACCAGCCCGCTCGACGATGTTCCCGGCATCGGCCCGGCGCGGAAGAAGGCGCTGCTGATGCATTTCGGGACAGCGCGCGCGGTGCGCGGCGCCAGCCTGGAGGATCTGCAAAAGGCGCCCGGTGTGTCTGCGGCGGTGGCGCAGCAGATCCACGACTTCTTCCACACGCGCTGAGGCTCTTTTCGGTAACCATTCCGGATCATATCCTCCCTTGTCGTGTCGCCGGCTCACGCTAGGATCGGCGCAACATCGCAGGGGCAACAACATGATCCGTCCGGTAATTTTCGCGGCGCTCGTTACGATCGCCGGGGCGGCGCAGGCCGGGGACAAGCCGCTTTACGCGCCGGCGCCCGGCTGGGTGAAAGCGGCCCCGCCGATCGACGCCACCGCGATCGCCGACGACGCGCCGGTCATCCTGCTGCTCGACAACCAGCAACGCCTCGAACATGGCCAGGTGTGGGGGTATTTCGACACCGCGACGCGTGCCGCCTCGTCGCAGGTGCTGGAGAATATCGGCACGATCAAGCTGCCCTGGCAGCCCGACAAGGGCGACCTGATCATCCACCGCGCCGAGATCATCCGCGGGGCCGAGCATATCGACCTGCTCGCCGGCGGCGGCGAGAAATTCTCCGTGCTGCGGCGCGAGGAGGGGCTGGAACAGCGCATGCTCAACGGGATCCTCACGGCCACAATGGCCGTGGAGGGGTTACGCGTCGGCGACGTGCTGCACATGTCTTTCTCGATCACGCAGAAGGACGGGGCGCTGGGCGGCAATGTCCAGGCGCTGTCGGCGGTGCTGGCCGATCCGTTCCGTGTGCAGTTCGCGCGGCTGCGGCTGCTCTGGCCGCAGGGCGACAAGGTAATTTGGAAGACCAGCGCGACCGGCGCCTCGCCCGTCATCACCGACACCGACGGTTATCACCAGATCGAGATCAAGCTGCCGCTCGCCAAGCAGCCGGAGATGCCCGACGACGCGCCGTTGCGCTTCCGCACGGCGCGGCTGATCGAGGCGTCGAGCTTTGCCGACTGGGCGTCGGTGTCGCGGACGATGGCGCCGCTCTATGCCACCACCGGGCTGATCGTGCCGGGCAGTCCGCTCGCCGCCGAGGTGGCGCGGATCAAGGCGGCCAAGACCGATCCTCTCGACCGCGCCGAGCTGGCGCTGGAGCTGGTCCAGGACAAGATCCGTTACCTGTTCCGCGGCATGGATGGCGGCAATTACACGCCGCAAAAGCCCGACCAGACCTGGTCGCTGCGTTATGGCGACTGCAAGGCCAAGACCATGTTGTTGCTGTCGCTGCTCCACGAGCTTGGCATCGACGCCGAACCGATTTTGGCGAGCAGCCAGCTCGGCGACCTTGTGCCGACGCGACTGCCGATGCCGGGCGCGTTCGACCACGTGCTGGTCCATGCCACGATCGGCGGGGAATCGCTGTTCCTCGATGGCACCGGCAGCGGGGCGCGGCTGGGCGACATCCGCGATACGCCGCCGTTCGGCAGCGTGCTGCCCGTGCGCGCCGATGGCGCCGGCCTGCTCAAGATCGCGTTCAAGCCGGCCGCGCGGCCGGTGACGCGGATCGACATCGCCTATGACGAGCGCGCCGGGGTCGACTTTCCCGCGCCCTTCACGATCAAGGCGGTCTATCGCGGCGGGCTCGCCCAGTTGATGCATGCCGCCGCGCAACAGGCGAGCAAGGAAGACATCGCCAAATTCACTGCCGCGCAGCTTGGCGGGTTCATCGCCGGGGGCAAGATCGTCAGCCGCAGCCTGACCTATGACCAGGCCAGTGGCGAGGCGACGATCACCGCCGCCGGCATCGCCTATCCCGACTGGACGCGTGAGGAGCAGCGCTACCGCAGCGCGCTCGATCATGTCGTCACCGACATGAGTTTCGACCCCGATCGCGCGCGGCCGGCGTGGCGCGACATTCCGGTTGCCGCCAATGATAGCGCCAACACGCTAGTGCGCACCACGATCACGCTGCCCGATCATGGCACTGGCTTCACGCTCGACGGCGACCAGCAGCTGGCCGACACCATCGCCGGCTCGCGCATCGACCGCGCCGTCAGCCTGACCGGCGGCGTGATCACGATGGAGGAGCGCGCACAGGGGCTCGGCGTCGAAATCCCCGTCGCCGACATCGCGGCGGCCCGGCAGCGCGTCGCTTTGGCCAAATCGCGGCTGTTGCGCGTGATGGCGCCGCCGGCTTATCCGATGCCGTGGCAGGTCGCCGAGGCGGGGAAGCGCGAGCATCGTTTCGACACACTGATCGCCGCCTATCAGCAAGATATCGCTGCGCGAGCCGACAAGGCCGAGCCGCTGACCGATCGCGCCTGGTTCTACGAGCGCATCTATATGCGGTCGGAGGCGATTTCGGACCTCAGCCGCGCCATCGCGCTCGATCCGTCGGCCAAGACCTATTTGTGGCGCGCGCGGCTCTATGCGGCGCTGGGCGACAAGGACCATGCGCTCGCCGATATCACCGAGGCACGCAAGCTCGATCCGGGCTCCAAGGACGTAACCAGCCAGCTTGCCTCGCTCGATGTCGATCGCGGCGCGCCCGACGATGCCATCGCCCTGCTCGACGAGCGCATCAGCGCGGGCGGCAAGGAGAAGAACAGCTTCGTCCAGGCCAAGGCCGAGATCCTCGCCCAGACCGGGCGGCGCGACCAGGCGCTGTCGACGATCGACGCGGCGATCACCGACAGCCCGGGCAATCCCGACCTGCTCAACATGCGCTGCTGGGTGAAAGGCACGCTCAACGTGTCGCTCGACACCGCGCTGAAGGATTGCACGCGCGCGATCGAGCTGGGGGATTCGGCGGCCAACGCGCTGGACAGCCGGGCGATGGTCTATTTCCGTCTCAACCGCTTCGACGACGCGCTGGCCGATCTCAACGCGGCGCTCGACATCGACCCGGATCAGGCGGCGAGCCTTTATATGCGCGGCCTGATCCGCAAGCGCATGGGCGATGCCAAGGTCGGCGAGGTCGATCTCGGCGCCGCACGGCTGATGTCGCCGACCATCGACAAGGACTATTCGCGCTATGGCATCGCGCCGTGAGTTGATCCTGGCGGCACGCGCGGGCTCCGATATCCCTGTCCGTCATGCCGGACTTGTTCCCACAGCTGTCCGGGATTTATGTTTGAGGTGGGGTGCACGGCAGACAAATCCTGAGGATTCTGCCAAGATCATGTTGTCGAGACATGATTTTTGGGAGGTCTGCCGT
>NZ_JAQGLG010000260.1 GCF_028292965.1 Sphingomonas bacterium
TGCACGGGTTCACGTCGTCCCCGCCGATGCCCGATATCCAGGTCCGGGTCGCTTGCGCCGATGCGGGCGCGCTCAACAGGGCCGAGCCGACCATAACGGCCAGAATCACGGCAATACGCTTGATAATCAACATGATGAAATCCCCCAATAACCTGCTGCGCTAGCAAATTATTGACCATGATGCGCGTAAAAAAACGTCATTGTGGCGCGGCCCGGGTCAAAAGGTCGGAACGACGTTCGCCCTCACACCACCCCGAACGGCACGACCTTGTTAGCGGCGTCATGCGCGATATCGGCGTTGCCCAGGAACGGCACGCCCATCTCGGCACACCAGCGCGCGATCATCTCGGCCGGGGTGCCCGACCAGGCCGGATTATTGGGCTTGATGTCGACGATGCGGCCGAGGCGGATGCCGGCGACGCCCTTGAGTTGGGTGGCGTGCGCCATGGTGAACAGCATGCGGTCTACGCGATAGAGCGGTTCCGACACTTCCTCGATCATCAGCACATGGTCGGTGAGGTCGGGCATGTACGGCGTGCCGATCAGCGACGACAGGATAGCGAGATTGAAGGCGGCGGTCGGTCGGCCGTCAAGGCTCGGTTCGAGCCCGGCGCGGTCCTTGCGCGTCAGCCAGCCGAGCGAGCGCGTCGCGGTCACGTCGCCGCCCTGGCGGTTGATGTCGATGAGCATCGGGCCGTGGACGGGATGGCCGATCTTGGCGGCATAGAGCGCACCGAGCAGGAAACCCATGTCGGAATAACCGACATAGGATTTGGCGCGGGCGGCGGCGTTCAGTTGCGGCAGCACGGTGTGAAGGATGCGGTTGGAGCCATAGCCGCCGCGCGCGAACCAGATCGCGTCGATCGTCGGGTCGTTGGCCAATTGGACGAAGGCTGCGGCGCGGGCCTCGTCGGGGCCGGCGAAATGGCTGCCGTCATCGAGGAAGCATTGCGGGTGGATCACCAACTCCACCTCGGGCAGCGTCAGTGCGACGAACGCCTGCGCCTTGGCGGCGGTCGCCGGATCGAGCCGATTGGCCGGTGCACAAACCCCGATCTTCACGTCTGACCTTTCTGCCCTTTGGACCCGCCCCCCTGGTGGTGGCGCTTGCCCCCCAGGGATGCAGGCGATAGCGCGCGGGGATGGTGCACGGCAAACCCTACTTCTTCGTCGGTATCGGCGGTTCCGGCATGATGCCGCTGGCGATGATCCTGGCCGGGCGCGGCGCGGAGGTCGCGGGATCGGATCGCACGCTCGACCAGGGGCGGCTGCCACGCAAGTTCGACGACCTGCGCGCCAAGGGCGTTGAACTGTTCGCGCAGGACGGCAGCGGGATTACTTCCGCGGGGCAGGTGGTGGTGGCGTCGGCGGCGGTCGAGGCGGATGTGCCCGACATCGTCGCGGCCGAGCGCGTCGGTGCGGCGCGGATGACGCGCGCCGCCCTGCTCGCCTCTTTGTTCAACGAGGCGAGCCTGCCGATCGGCGTGGCGGGCACATCGGGCAAATCGACCGTGACCGGCATGATCGGCTGGATCCTGCATATCCTCGGCCAGGACCCGACGGTGATGAACGGCGCGGTGATGAAGAATTTCGTCGGTGACGACACGCCTTATGCCAGCGCGCTTGTCGGCCAGGGCCTGCCGTTCGTCAGCGAGGTCGACGAGAGCGACGGATCGATCGCCGGATATTGGCCGAAGATCGCGGTGCTCAACAATGTCAGCCTCGATCACAAGTCGCTGGAGGAATTGCGCGACCTGTTCCGCACCTTCATCGCCAAGGCCGGGACGGCGGTGATCAATGTCGACAACAGCGATGGCGCGGCGCTGGCGATGACCTTGCCCGATGATCGGGTGACCAGCTTCTCGATCGGCGGCGAGGCCGATCTGGTGGCGAGCAACCTCGCCGAGCGACCGTTCGGCGTGGATTTCGATGTTGCGGAGCGCGGCGGCAAAACCGCGCACGTCAAGCTGCAGGTGCCGGGGCGGCATAATGTCGCGAATGCGCTGGCGGCGATCGGCGCAACGCGGGCGGCGGGAATCACGCTGGAGGATGCCGCAAAGGCGATCGGCGGTTTCGTCGGCCTCCGGCGGCGGATGGAACTGGTGGGCGAGGAAGGCGGCGTGTCGGTGATCGATGATTTCGGACACAACCCGGACAAGATCGGCGCGACACTCGATACGCTGCATGCCTTTCCCGGGCGCTTGCTGCTGCTGTTTCAGCCGCATGGCTATGGGCCGCTCAAGATGATGCGGCGCGAGCTGGTCGAGACCTTCGCGGCCAAGATGAGCGCGGATGACGAACTGGTGCTGCCCGACCCAGTCTATCAGGGCGGTACCGTGACGCGCGAGGTGACCAGCGCGGACATTATCGGTGATCTCACCGTGTCGGGAACGAAGGCGTGGCATATTCCCGACCGGGCTGCCGCGGCAGCGCATCTCGCCGCGATCGCCGCGCCGGGAGACCGGATCGTGGTGATGGGTGCGCGCGACGATACGCTCAGTCAGCTGGCCGCCGATATGCTGCGAATGATCGCCGACAAGGATGGCAAAAACGACCCGGCGTGATAAGGTTTCCCATCCGTGACCATTCGGGATTCCGCCTCATGTTCCGCCGTCTGTTCCTCGACCATCCCACTGCCGTCGGTGAAACCTATACCGAGCATTTCGGCGTGGCGTCGCATTTCGGGCTGAAGATGGTCTCGGGCGGGTTACGCTGCACGCTGCATGCGCTGCTGCCCTTCATATGGAAGACGGCCGGCAGCGACACGATCAACACGCTGCATGCCGAGCTGGTGATGAAGCGCAATGCGGCGCGCGCTGCGCAGACGCAGATGAATACGGTTGAATATGTGATCTGACTTCGAAATTCCTCCCCGGCACGGGGAGGGGACCGCGACGCGAAGCGCCGTGGTGGTGGGGGATCGCCGCGAGCAAACCGCCTGCGGCCCGCCCCCTCCACCGCCTTCGGCGGTCCCCCTCCCCGTTCCGGGGAGGAATAAGTAAGGTCAGTTAGCGCCGCACTCCGCACACTTCCCGCGAACCTCGATCACCGGACGCTCGGGCGTGAACCCCGCCGCGACGGCTGCGGCGCGGACGGCCTTGGTGATATGGTCGTCGTCGATATGCGTGGTCTGGCCGCACGTGTCGCAGACCAGGAAGATGCAGTCGTGCAGGCAATCCGGATGCGCGTTGGCGACATAGGCGTTGGCGCTCTCCACCTTGCGGGCAAGGTTGGCGCCGACGAACAGATCGAGGATACGGTAGACGCTGTTGGCGGCGACGCGGCGGCCTTCCGATTTCGATACCGCCTCGGCGATGTCATAGGCGGAGGCCGGCTTGTCGAAGCCGGTCAGCGCTTCGAAGATGCGCGCGCGCATCGCGGTCCATTGCTCGCCGGCACGCTCAAGCGTCGCCTGGGCGGCGCGGGCGAGTTCCACGCCCTGCGGTTCGTGATGCTGGTGATGTTGATGCGCGGCCATGGGCGGAATCTAGGCGCGATGGCACCCGATCACAAGTGAGGGATCAGTAGGTCGCGCGACGATTGAGATCGTGGGCCAGTGCGAGGATGGCGACACCGAGCAGCGTCCATACCGTCTCATAGCCGCTGCCATGCGGCATTGTGACCGCGCCCGCCATCATGCCGAGACCGGCCGCGCCGACCACCGCAGGTAGCATATAACCATGGCTCATCGTGCCGCGACCCAACGCGATGACGCCGAACAGCATCGCGAAGCTCAAGCCGACTTCATGAATGCGCGGATCGAGCAGGCCGCCGGCCGAGGCGGCAAGCGCCAGCAACACCGAACTGGCGACGCAATGGATGGCGCACAGCCCCGACAGGCCGATCGCGAATCGATCGAACCGCGCTTCCACCCAATGGAAAGCGGCGGAATGGGTATGGACATGTGCCGTCATTGCCGGGGCTATGTGGCACAGGTGGCGGCGGGTTACAATATAACATCGAGGATTTTTGTGGGGCTGCACCAAAGCACATGCACCAACCCGGCGAAGGCTTGGGCCCAGTTGGGAAAGATCGATAACGAAACGCAGCGCTCATCATTGCCGACATCGCGACTGGGCCCCGGCCTTCGCCGGGGTGGAAGAGAGATGGGCAGCGCCATTCCTCCGAGTCGACGCGCATCCACCCACACGCTAGAGGCGCGGCATGCTTCAGGCCTCCTCGTTCGCTCATCCCGCGCGGCCGCGCACAATCGCTTACTGGCTGTTCTTCGTCGCCGCGCTGGTCCTCGCCATCGTCGTCGTCGGGGGGATCACCCGGCTGACCGAGTCGGGGCTGTCGATCACGCAGTGGAAGCCGATCACCGGCATCATCCCGCCGCTGACCGATGCGCAGTGGCAGGCCGAGTTCGCCAACTATCGCAAGATCCCACAATATGCCGCGCTGAACCAGGGCATGACGCTGGCCGGGTTCAAAGCGATCTTCTTCTGGGAATATCTCCACCGCTTTCTCGGGCGGATCATCGGTGTGGCGTTCGCGCTGCCGCTGGTCTGGTTCGCAATCAGGCGGCGAATCCCGCGCGGTTACCTGCCGCGACTGATCGCACTGCTCGCACTGCTCGGGCTGCAGGGCACCTTCGGCTGGCTGATGGTGCGTTCCGGCCTGTCTGCGCGCACCGAGGTTGCGCCGGGCTGGCTGGCGACGCATCTGCTCACCGCGCTGTTCACCTTCGCCGGAATGATCTGGACAGCGCTCGACCTGCTGGCGCTCGACCGGGATCGCAGCGCCCGCCCTGCCCGGCTGACCGGCATCGCCGCGATCGCCGGTGTCGTGCTGTTCATGCAGCTATATTATGGTGCGCTGATGGCGGGGCTGCGCGCTGGGCTGGTCAGCGACAGCTGGCCGCTGATGAACGGCAGCTTCTTCCCCGGCGAGACTCAGCCCCGCCCGTTCTTCGCGGCACTGACCGAGGATCCGGCGATCGTCCACTTCATCCATCGCTGGTGGGCCTGGGTGCTGGTCGCCGCGCTGGTCGTGCTGGCGCGTGCGGTGAAGGGCAGCAACCGCGCCGCCACGCGCGCGATCCATATCGCGTTCGGCACGCAGATCCTGCTCGGCATCGCCACGGTGATGAGCGACGTGAACATCACGCTCGCCGCACTGCATCAGTTGACCGGCGCGCTACTCGTCGCGGCGACCGCGTGGGGCATGCACGCCACCGGGCGCGTGGCGCGGTGAGCCGGATCGCATTGGTTCGCACGACATTGGCCGATATGGCGGCGGCCGAAAAACTCGCGCATGCCTTGGTGGAGGAGCGACTGGCGGCGTGCGTTACGTTGGAACCGGTCCGCTCGATCTATCGCTGGCAGGGCGCGATCAGCGACGACGCCGAGGTCGCTTTGCTGTGCAAGACCGCGACTGATCGCGCGGAGGCGCTACGGGCGCGGATCGCGGCGCTGCACGACTACGGTTTGCCGGTGATCGAGAGCTGGGCCGTGGAATGCGACGAAACGGCCGCCGCATGGGTGCGAGAAGCGACAGCCTGAAACGTGCGGTATTATGATACCCGCCGTGAAACCCGCCAAATGCTTGACTTTCTCAGCTCCCGACGACATTAGGCCGGCCAACAGCGCCGCCCCGCCCGGGGCGGCGCGTGTCGTTTGAAAGCAGGCGCATCACGCGCCTCGAGAAAAAAGGTCTGGCCCCATGAAGGCGCTGATGAAGACCACCAAGTCGGTCAAGCCGCACGAGGTGGAGAAGAAATGGCATATCGTCGATGCCGACGGCCTGGTGGTCGGTCGCGCCGCGACGATCATCGCCAATGTGCTGCGCGGCAAGCACAAGACGAGCTTCACCCCGCATGTCGATTGCGGTGACAATGTCATCGTCATCAACGCGGACAAGATCCGCTTCACGGGCAACAAGCTCAAGGACAAGATCTATTACAAGCATACCGGCTATGCCGGCGGCATCAAGGAAATCACCGCGGGCAAGGTGCTCGAGGGTCGTTTCCCCGAGCGCGTCCTCGAGAAGGCCGTTGAGCGGATGATCCCGCGCGGGCCCCTGGGCCGCCAGCAGATGCGCAACCTGCGCATCTTCGCCGGCACCGAGCATCCGCACGAAGCGCAGAACCCCGAGGTTCTCGACATCGGTGCCATGAACCGCAAGAACAAGGTGGGCGCATAATGTCCGACAATCGTCAGTCCCTTTCCGACCTGGCCGATCTGGCCAACCAGGCAGCGGCCGCCCCGGCGGTTGCAGCGACCGCCGACGCCGGCAGCGAGGCTCCGGCCGCACCGCAGGCACCGGCGCGCGAGCCGCACCCGCTGCGCGAGCAGATCCTCGACAAGTTCGGCCGCGCATATGCGACCGGGCGCCGCAAGGACGCCGTCGCACGCGTCTGGCTGAAGCCGGGTACGGGCAAGATCACGATCAACGGTCGTGACCAGGAAGTGTATTTCGCACGCCCGACGCTGCGTCTCGTCATCAACCAGGTGTTCGGCATCACCGAGCGCGCCGGCCAGTATGACGTGGTCTGCACCGTCAAGGGCGGCGGGCTTTCGGGCCAGGCCGGCGCGGTCAAGCATGGCATCAGCCAGGCGATCACCAAGTTCGAGCCGATCCTGCGTGCGCCGGTCAAGGCGGCAGGCTTCCTGACCCGCGACAGCCGTACGGTCGAGCGCAAGAAGTACGGCAAGGCCAAGGCCCGCCGCAGCTTCCAGTTCTCGAAGCGCTAAGCTTTTTCCCTTTCACGCGAACGATGGGGCGGTCCGGCAACGGGCCGCCCTTTTTCGTTGCCTGGCTTGGCAAGCGCGATCCACCAGCGACAATATAGTGTTGCGTTGTCGCTCCTTCCGGTCGCGCCATGACAATGGCATAGGAACCCCAACGGGCGACGGAGGGGCTGGGAATGGATAGCGACACGACCCCACCCCGCCCTGCCCGCGCGGCGCACAATCCGCGCATCCTGTTGAAAGCACTGTTCGACGAGGCGGTGACCGCAGTGTCGGCCGAGCGCTGCGTCCCGCTCCATATCGATCGCGCGCCGGCGGCGGGGCGGACGATCATCCTCGCTATGGGCAAGGCGGCGGCGGCGATGACGGCGGTAGCAGCAAAGAAGCTGAGCGGGCCGGTCGAGGGACTGGTGGTGACGCGCGAGGGGCATGCCGGACCGCTTTATCCACTACCACGCGGCGTGGAGCTGATCGATGCCGGGCATCCGGTGCCCGACGGGCAGAGCATGGCCGCCGCGACGCGCGCGTTGGAACTGGTCTCGTCGCTGAGCGCGCGGGACCGGGTGCTGGCGCTGGTCTCGGGCGGTGGCTCGGCCTTGCTGACCCTGCCGCTGCCCGGCGTGACGCTGGCCGACAAACAGGCGGTGACGCAGGCGCTGCTGCGATCCGGCGCGACGATCGGCGAGATCAACAGCGTGCGCAAACACCTCTCGGCGATCAAGGGCGGACGGCTGGCGGTGGCGGCCGCGCCGGCGCATGTCACGACGCTGATCATCTCCGACATTCCCGGCGACGACCCGAGCTTCGTGGCAAGCGGACCGACCGTCGCCGACCACACCACGCTGGAAGCAGCGCGCGAGATCGTCGCGCGCTACGGCATCGACCTGCCCGCCAACGTGACGACGGCGCTGAACGACTCGGCGAGTGAAACCCCGCCGGCCGATGCCGCGGGACTTGCCGATGGCGACGTCCGCGTGATCGCCCGGGCGCGCGACGCGCTGCTCGCGGCACGGCGGCTGGCCGAGGAGCGGGGTTATGCGGTCACCGATCTCGGCGACCATATCGAGGCCGAGGCGCGATATCTCGGCGCCGAGCACGCTATGCTGGCCAAGGACCTGGCCAGAAATGGACAGCCGCACATCATTCTCTCCGGCGGCGAGGCCTTTGTGCGCGTGGCCAACCCGAACGGACGCGGCGGGCGGAACCTCGAATATCTGCTCGGGCTGGCGCTGGCGCTCGATGGTACGCCGCGCATCCATGCCATCGCCTGCGACACCGACGGGATCGACGGCACCGAAGACAATGCGGGCGCGATCATTGCGCCCGACACGCTCGCCCGGGCTGCGGCGCTGGGCTTGGACGCCCGAGCCATGCTCGATGCCAACGACGCATACGGCTTCTTTGCCGCGCTCGGCGATCTCGTCGTCACCGGGCCGACCCGCACCAACGTCAACGATCTGCGTGCGATCCTGATCGAGCACGGCGACGCATGACGATATTGTTTGGTCGCAAGCGACGGGAGGCGTCGCCGGCCGCGCGGCTCCATATATCGTGACAGATGGATGGAGACGACGAATGACCTATCTTTTCAGGAAGATGTTCTCGCCGGTCGGCGAGCTGACGCTGGTGGCGAGCGACACCGGCCTCACCGCGATCCTGTGGGAAAATGACGATCCGGACCGGGTGCGGCTGGGCGCGATGATCGAGGATGGCAATGACGCAATCCTTGCCGCGGCCGAACAACAGCTCCGTGCCTATTTCGCCGGCACGCTGACGACATTCACCGTGCCGCTCGATTTCCAGGGCACCGATTTCCAGAAGAGCGTATGGGCGGCGTTGCTCACCATCCCGTTCGGCGAAACACGCAGCTATGGCGAGATCGCGCGGCAGATCGGCCGTCCGTCCGCCAGCCGCGCGGTCGGGGCGGCGAACGGCCGCAACCCGATCTCGATCATCGCCCCGTGCCACCGCGTGATCGGGTCGAATGGCGGGCTGACCGGCTTTGCCGGCGGGCTGGAGGCCAAGGCGTTCCTGCTCGGCATCGAAGGACATGAGGCGCGGGTAGCGGAACCGATGTTGGTGTGACGGCGATAATGGCTGGCGTGCGGCGGCGATCGTCGCATAAATGAGCCATGGCATTCGACGATCCCGACACCCGCACGATCCTCGCCTTTCTCGATCGCATCGGCATTCCCGTCGTCATCGAGCCGATCGTCGGAGATACGTTTCTGCCCGCGATGAGGGTGCACGGCGGCACACTGGTCGTCGATCCCGAGCGTCTGACTTGGCCCGGCGACCTGCTGCACGAGGCGGGGCATATCGCGGTGACCGACCCGGCGCTGCGCCCGACGCTCGATCAGGTGAGCGACAGTCCGGCCGAGGAGATGTCGGCGATCGCCTGGTCCTATGCCGCGGCGGTCGAGATCGGCATCGATGCGGCGGTGGTGTTCCATGCCGAAGGCTATGGCGGCGGCGGCGCGACCCTGGCGGAGAACTTCACCATGGGGCAATATTTCGGGCACCCGATGCTGGATTATTACGGCATGACGGTGTCGCCGCTCCATGCCGCCAGACGAGGCGAGACACCCTACCCACACATGCTGCGCTGGTTGCGCTGATCAGGCCATCACGCGCGCGCTGACGGACAGTTCGCCAGCTTCCACCCCGATCTCGTTGAACGACGGACGACTGCCGCGCAGTCGTTCCGACAGCGTGCCGGCGCCAATCAGGCGGATGGCATGGCCGGCGATGGTGCGTTCGAGATCGAACGGGTCATGCATATGCCCGCTGAGTACCGCCACCACCCCTGCCCCTGCCAGCGCCGCGAGCGCCTTGTCGCCACCGCGCGTACCGGAACCGACCAACGGATGATGGCAGGCGACGATGATCGTGGTGCCCGGCGGAAGCTTGGCGATACGGTCGAGCGTCGCGGTGAGCGCGCTCTTCGCGATATGGCCCTTGGACCAGTCGAACCGCCAATGGACGCGCGCCGTGGTCTTGAGCGGCACGATGGCGAGGCCGTCGATCTTCAGCGGGCGTTCGGCCAGCCGCTCGACCACCTCATAGCGGTGATAAGGCGTGACGAAGCGCTTCCACGGGTTGAAATAGGGCAGGTCGTGATTGCCGACCTCGACCGTCACCGGCACGCCGAGCCCCTGCAGCCATGCGGCGGCGGCGGAGAATTGGTTCGAGCGCGCGCGCATCGTCAGGTCGCCGGTCATCACCACCGCATCGGGACGCTCGGCCTTCACCAGCGCGTCGAACCACGCGATGGCGCCCGGATCCTCGGCACCGAAATGCACGTCGCTGACATGGAACAGACGGGTCATTACGGTGCCAACGCATGAGCGCGGGTTTGGTCCCGCCTAGCTGAACGCCCAGCGCAAGGTCTTCGCCACGCTGTGCGTGCCCGCACGGACCAATGGGCGTGTCAGCACGGGACCATGCAGCCCATGCATCTCACGCGCCCAGCGTGGCAGTAGATCGACCGCCGCCTGGAACACCATCGCCTGGATCGGCGCGGAGGCGGCACTGCGGCCCGGTTGGTTGAGTACCAGATGTGCCACCTCGCGCGTGCGGTCGGTTACCGTAAGGCTCGGTCGCATCGTCTCGATCAGCGCCATCGCCTCGGCGCGGCTGCGCGGCACGGCATCGGCGCCGAGCATCTCGCCGATCATCGCCATCTCCGCGAAATAGCGATCCTGTTCGCTGAGCAACATGTTCGGCTCGGCGTAACGAATCCAGGCGTCGAGGAAGCTGACCATCTCGCTGACATGGACCCAGGCGAGCAGATCAGGATCGTTGGCGCTGTAAGACGTGCCGTCGGGCAAGGTGCCCCCGATCCGGTCATGGACGGCACGCACCTGCGCAATCGCGGCAAGCGCTTCCTCACGATCGGCGTAGCCCGTGACGGCGATGAAACGCGCGGTACGGCGCAGGCGGCCGAGCATATCAGTGCGGAAATTGCTGTGATCCCACACCCCGGCCAGCACCGCCGGATGGAGCATCTGGAGCAGCAAGGCGGTGACGCCGCCGACCATCATCGAAGTGACGTCGCCGTTGACGCGCCACGCGACCGACGAAGGCCCGAACAGGCCGTTGTCGCTGCGCACGACCGGCTTCTCGCCCTTGGCCTCGTCATTGAACAGCGAACGGATTTCGCCGACGAGGCGCGCCTTGGCTTTGCGGCCGATCAGATCGAAAGGTGGGATCATGCTGCTCCTGTCGCCAGTGTCGCGGTGATATGCCTTGCCGATCGGACCGAACGCTGGTTGCCGACGATCGCTCCCAGTGCGTCGTCGATGGTGGGATAGACAAAACGGAAGCCGCTCGCGAGCGCGGCCTGCGGCATGACGCGCTGCCCGCCGAGCAGCAGTTCGTCGGCAAAGGCGCCCAGCGCCAGACGCAATGGCCAGGCTGGCGCCGGCAGGATCGCCGGCCGGTGCAGCGCACGACCGAGCGCGGTCGCAAAGGCAGCATTGGTCACCGGCGCCGGCGCGGTGGCGTTGAGCGGCCCGGCGATGTCGGGGCGGCCCATGGCATGGACGATCAGCCGCACCAGATCGTCGCGGTGGATCCAGCTCATATAGTGCCGGCCACT
Organism: Sphingomonas bacterium; assembly: GCF_028292965.1. Classification (GTDB taxonomy): domain Bacteria; phylum Pseudomonadota; class Alphaproteobacteria; order Sphingomonadales; family Sphingomonadaceae; genus Sphingomonas. Next base: position 11,293 of record NZ_JAQGLG010000260.1, read on the forward strand.
ACCGAAGCGGCCACCCAGGCCGAATTCGAACGGCGTCAGCATCCGCGCCAGCATCCCGCCCTCGCCGTCGAGCACCAGGCCGATGCGCAGCAACACAGTGCGGATGCCATGATCGGTCGCGGCGGAAGCGACTTCTTCCCACGCCGCGCAGAGCCGGCGACTGAAACAGTCGCGGCCATCACTGCCTTCGTCGAGCGGTTCGTCGCCCTGCAGGCCGTACCAGCCGATCGCCGAACCGTTGATCAACACGTCGGGCTTGTGGTCGAGCCGCGCCGCGAAGGCGACGACATTGCGGGTCGTGGCAAGGCGTGACCGGGTGATGCGCAGGCGGCGTGCCAGCGTCCAAAGGCCGCTGGAGATGGGTTCCCCTGCCAGGTTGATGATCGCGTTGATCCGCGTCTCCTGCGCGATCTGGTCGAGCGAGGTGACGATGCGGATCGGCGCCGGCAGATGTGCCGCGCTCTCCCGTTCGCGGGTCAGCACCGTCACCTCATGCCCGGCGGCGGTCAGCGCGGCAATCAGGCGACGGCCGATGAACCCGGTGCCGCCCGTGACCAGCACAGACCAGCGGCCGAACAACGCGCCGGCCAGCGGCGCGGGATCGGAGGCGACCAGCAGCCGCGCGCGCTGTGCTGCGACGAGATCGCGCAGGCCGGAAATCGCCACACCGGTGCTGGCCAGCGCGGACAACCAACTCCATGCGCCATGATATGCCGCGACGATCGCCCCGGGCAACGCCGCCCAGCCCAGCAGCAGCGGAACGAGCATCGCCAGGATCACGCCGTAATTGAGCGTCAGCAGGGTGTGCGTCACGCGCTCGCTCGCCGGCAGATGCCGCGTACGATCCTCCTCGACGAAATCCCACAAGGTGATGAACAGCTCGACGAGCAGCAGCGCGATCAACGCCCAGGCCAGAACGCCATGCGGCTCGCTCCAGCCGATCAGGCCGAACAGCAGGGCATAGATCATGTTGCGTACGCCGTGCAGCCGCAACTCATGCGCCTGGGACGGACGCCAGGCGAGCCGCTCCATGCCCTCATGGTGCCAGATCGTATCGAACGCGCCCATCACGGTCTGGATGGCGATGGCGACCCACAGCAAGGTGCTCATGCCGCCCTCCCCTCGCTCGCGATATCCGCCTGATCGTGGAAGTGACAGCGTTGCGCCATCAATTCGCCAAGCCAGGGATGGCGCAGCGTCAGCACGAAATCGAACCCGCCATCGTCCTGCGCGACATGGCTGACGGTCAAGTCGCCGGGCGCTAGCCAGCGCGGCAAGCGCAGACGCACCGGGCCGAGTGCGAGGAAATAATGGTCGCTGTCGAAATGCAGCGCGACGTCGTCGCCCCGCACACGCAGCGCGATGCCGAAGCCGGCGCCGAGATATTCCTCGAGGCCCGTCTTGCCGGCGAAACGCTTGGTGCTGCAAATGACCTGGGGGAAACCGCGCGGGCGACCGTAGAGGCGTGTCCAGTGCTGGCCGGTGGCGCCATCATCGGTCACCACCACCGCCGCCGGCATGCCGGGCACACGGTACAAGGGCAGTGGCGCGCCGATCAGCCGGCAGACCTGGCTGAGCAACCAGCCTGCTGCGTTCACCCGGCATGCCACGATCGTCCCGGTATAGCTGACAACCGCATTCTCACCGAGCCGATGCGCGAAGCGCGCGCGTACCGCCGCCGGCAGCCGCGCCCAGGCCGTCGTGCCGAGCAGCGCGCGAAAGCGCAGATCGAGCCGCGCGAGTTCGCCGGCCGGGCCGATCCCGTCCCGCTGTTCAACAATGCTGCGAACGATGCTGATGTCTGCCATTGCCCGTCCCTTCGATACGCTTTCAGATATTTCTGTTGCAAGAGAATTGATTGGACAAAAAGTCAGCCCGGCGGTGCCTTGGCGCTCTTGCCCCGGCCGAAGCTCAGCAGGTTGACGACGCGCGAGCCCAGCTTGATCAGCGCCATGATCTTGGATGGCGGCACGGTCAGCATCTGGTTGTACCAGCCATCAACCGTCGCGACGAAGTCCTGCAATTCATGGAGCCGCGCCCGCGCCGCCTTGCCGACGCGCGGATCGCCCTCGGCCGCCTCAAGCACATGGCGCAGCGCTACCACGGCGGGGTCAATCTCGCGCTCCTTGCGGCCTTGCGCGATACGGCTGACCATCTGCCAAAGGTCGGTCTCGGCCTCATAATGGTCGCGCCGGTCGCCCAGCACCGGCACGCGGCGGATCAGCTTCCAGGCGAGCAGTTCGCGCATGCTGTTGGAGACGTTGGAACGCGCCATGCCGAGCGTATCGGCAATGTCCTCGGCAGTCAGCGGCCGCTCGGACACGTAGAGCAGCGCATGGATCTGCGCGACCGAACGGTTGACGCCCCATTGCCCACCCATGTCGCCCCAGCGCAGCACGAACTGCTCGATGGCGGGTGGCAGGCCGGGCGACTCGATTGTTATTTCTGTCATGACAGAAATATATGACATTGCAGATTACCGGTCAAGCCGGTTGTCGATCCGATATGGATCAGGTTCGCGTTGCCCGGCCGGTCGATGATGCCATGATCGCTTGGCGAAAGACGGGCAATTCTGGTGACAGGGGGGTCGCTATGGTCGATTGGAAGAAAGCGCAGGCGGCGCTTGGCCGCGTTGCCGATGGCATGCCGGGGCCGGCGACCTACACCGCGCTTTATGCGCATGCCGCAGGGCGCGAGGCCGACGCGGCGATCACCGCCCGTGCCGCGATGGCGGCGACGCACTTCCCGGCTTTCGGCATGACCACCGCCCCGCGTATCGCCGAGTTCGTCGCCCAGACCTGCAACGAGACCGGCGGTTTCCGCTTCTTCGAGGAGAAGCTCGGTTATCGCGCGGTGACGCTGCGCAAGCTGTGGCCGAAGCGCTTCTCTGTCGAGCAGGCTGCGGCGGCGGTCGGAAACCCGGTGGAGATCGCCAGCCGCGCCTATGGCGGACGGATGGGCAATGCACCGCATCCCAGCACCGAAGGCCATATTTATCGCGGGCGCGGCGACCTGCAACTGACCGGCAAGGACAATTACACCCGCTTCGGCAAGCTGCTCGATATGGATCTTGTCGCCAACCCCGACCTCGCCGCCGGCGAGATCGGAACGCTGATCGCGCTGCAATTCTTCAAGCTCGGCAACGTCAACGCCGCGGTCGATGCCGGCGATTTCACCAAAGCGCGGCGGATCATCAATGGCGGCACGATCGGCCTCGACGAGGTGGCGCGGATCCGGGAGCGTTTGCTGAAGGTGTTGGGGTGAGTTGAGGGGAAACCACCTCCGCAAAATAACCCGTCATGCTGAACTTGTTTCAGCATCCATGCGCGGTCATCCGAGCCACGAGCGACACTCCCGGTGCCACTGACCGCGCATGGACCCTGAAACAAGTTCAGGGTGACGGATGAAGAGGCATGTCGGCATTTCGCAACATATCTTGGGAGGCAGACTCCGCCCCTACCCCTCCGGCGTGAAAACCACCGGCAGCGTCTTCAGCGCCCGCGCCTCGCTCGACGTGTAATCGGGCACAAAACCATCAGCGATGCGGTAGTCGCCGATCCGCCGCAGCGCCGTCTTGAGGCAGATGTCGATCATCACCCGGGCATAATGCCGGCCGATGCAGATATGCGCGCCGGCGCCGAACGACATATGCTCGCGCGCATCGCGTGAGATGATGCACTGGTCGGGATCGGCGAACTTCGCCGGATCGCGATTGGCCGCGCCGTTGATCGCGAGCACGAAATCGCCCGGCCGCACCACACCGCCATCCAGCTCGGTCTCCTTGCGAACCGTGCGGCGCAGTGTCTGGATCGGCGTGGTGAAGCGCAGGAATTCCTCGATCGCGCCTTCCCATGGCACGTCGCCCGACAGCAGGCGCTTTTTGTCCTCGGGATGCTGGCCGAGATGATAGAGCGCGCCGCTCATAGCCGAACTGGTCGAATCCAGCGCGCCGAACAGGGCAAGAATCAACACCTGATACCCTTCGGTATCGGTCAGCATGCGCCCGTCGAATTCCTCCTCGATCAGGCATTGCAGCAGATCGTCGCGCCGCTCGGTCGCGGTGCGCCGCGTGGCGACGAGGTTGGTGAGATATTCGGCGATCTCGCCATAGCGCTGTACCCAGCCGTCATGGTCGACGAGTCGGTTATGGACCATCCACAACAGCTTCTCGGACAGCATCACCCGGTCGCTGCCCGGCACGCCGAGCACCGGCAACGTCGTCATCGCCAGGAAGGGTCGGGTGAACTCATTGACCAGATCGGCGGTGCCGCGCTTGGCGAAGTCGTCGAACAGCTGGTCGGCCAACGCCTCGATGCGGGGCCGGTCCGCCTCCGCGGCATCCTGCGTGAAGAAGCGGTTGAGCACGCGGCGCCAGCTGGTGTGGCTCGGGGGATCGAGATCGACGGGGTAGAAGGTGACGAGCTGGGCCGGCAGGCCCGCGCCATCAGCGGAGGAGAAGGTGCGGTATTCGGAAAACACCCGCTTCACGCCGTCATAGGTGGTCGGATAATAGAAGCCGCCAAGCTCGTTCGAATGGCCCAGCGGGCATCCGCTGCGCACCTTGGCGAGGAAACTGTACGGGTTCTGCGCGATCTCCTGGCTGTGATGGTTGTAATCGGCTTCGGTGACGTTCGCCTCGGTCATCCTGCTTCTCCTGGGCGCGCTTATCGCTGACTGCGGGGGGTGAGGATGGTGATGCCCTCCATCGCCGCGGTCACCTTGATCTGGCACGACAGCCTGCTGCGCGTATCGACGCCGATACCGAAGGCGAGCATCTCCTGTTCGTCCTCGGAAGGCTCGCCCGTCACCGCGCGCCAAGCGTCGGGGATATAGACATGGCAGGTCGCGCAGGCGAGCGCACCGCCGCATTCGCCCTCGATCGTGGCGACGCCGTTGCGCACCGCCGCCTCCATCAGGTTGGTGCCCTCCGGCGCGTCGATGACGGATTCACCGCCATCCTGATCCTTGTACCTAACGCTGACCATCAGAGCTCCTGTGAAGAACAGGTAGGCGGCGGCGCCCCGCCACCGCCCACCAAAGCTTGCCCGTGCCGGACGTCGCCGGTCAACGCGTCTTCACGCTGAGCGTGACGCCGACCGTGCGCGGCGGGGCGAGGAACTGGATGTCACCCAGCGCCTGTTCCGTCCGGTTGAGATAATAATTCTTGTTGAGCAGGTTGCGCGCCCACACCTGCACCCCGAAGCGCTTGTCGGACGAGGTCCAGCCCAAAGTGCCATTGACCACGGCATAGGCCGGAATGAACAGTCGGTTGGCCGCCGAGACGAACACCTTGTCGCGGAACGACATGCTGCCGTTCACCGCGAACTCGCCGAAGCTGCTCGGGATACGATAATCGAGCGATAAATTGCCGCTGAGTTTCGGCGCATAGATCAGCTGGTTGCCCGTCGCGTTCACCACCGTCTGCCCGCCGAGCAACGGCGAGGAGGGCGTGAAGGTCGCATTGGGGAAGTTGGTGTATTTGCCGTCAAGCCAGCCGAGCCCGGCCGAGATGGTGAAGTAGCGCGACGCCTTGATCGCCAGGTCGGCATCGATGCCGTGGATGCGCGCCGCCGCGGCATTGGTGGTCAACACCGCGCCGCCGCCGGTGATGTTGAAGACCTGGATATCCTTATAGGTGTAGATGAACGCCGCGACGTTGAAGCGCACCTTGTGGTCGAACAGCTGCATCTTCAGCCCGGTTTCATAGGCGTCGAGCACTTCCGGCCGATAACCCGGCGTGCCGGCGTTGATCATGTTGAACCCGCCGCTCTTGATGCCGCGATTGTAGGAGATGTAGCCGAGGATATCCGACGAGAAATCGTGGTCCAGCGCCGCACGCCAGGTGAGCTTTTTGAAACTCTGCGACTGCGGACAATTGGTCGTCGCGCCGGGACACAGCGCAATCGGCGCATGCGGGAAGGTCACGCCGCCGCTCTCGGTGTGGCCGTCGGTATCCTGCGTCTCGCTGGTATAGCGCAGGCCGGCGGTCAGCTTGGTATCGGTGAAGATCGGATAGGTCACCTGGGCATAGGCCGAATAGGATTTGGTCTTCTGCGAGCCGAACAGGTCGATCGACGGCAGCGGCGCGGCCGCAGCGCCGGCGATGTGCAGCGGGGTGTAGGCATATTTGGCGTCGAAAAAATAACCGCCGACCAGCCAGTCGACCGCCGAGCCCTTGTTCGAGAGCAACTGGACTTCCTGCGAGAAGCTCTCCGCGAACTGGTTGATCGTCGCCTGGACGATCGGCGCCGGCGTCGCGTCCTGGTCGAGATGGAATTCGCCGACGACGTGCCGATAGCCTGAGATGCTGACGAAGCGCGCAAAGCCGAGTTGCTGATCCACCCGCAGCGAGGCGCCATAGATCTCGTTGTCGCCCGTATTGGCGAAGTCGGTGTTGGTCTTGCGCACGCCGGGATAGCTGGTGACGCCGTCCGCACCGATCACGCCCTGTGCCAGCTGATAATCGGTGCCGGTCGAACGCAGACGACTGTAATCGCCGGTGATGCGAATTTCGGTGGTCGAGCCAGGCGTCAGCAGCAGCTTCGAGCGAAGCTGGAGCTGGTTGGTCCTGAAGATGTCCTGGTTGCGGTGGATGTCGGTGCCATAGCCGTCGCCATTGCGATTGAAGCTGAAGGCGAGATCGATCGCCGCGCTTTTGCCCAGCCCGGTCGACGCATAGGCCGCGGCTTCGAGCGTGTTGTAGGTGCCATAACCGATGCTCGCATCCAGCAGCGGCTCATGTACCGGGTCGCGCGTGACGATCTGGATAACGCCGCCAGTCGCGTTGCGGCCGAACAAAGTACCCTGCGGCCCCTTCAGGACCTCGATCCGCTCGACATTGTTGAACTTGAACACATTGCCGGTGACCGACGGGATATAAACGCCGTCGATATAGGTGGCGACCGAGGCCTCGTCGTTGGGGTTGGACTGGTTCGAGCCGACACCGCGCAGGAACGGCGTCACCGACACGCCGTTTTCCGACAAGGTCAAATTGGGGACCGCCGCCTCGAGGTTGAGCGAGCTGGTCACCTGGCGCGAATTCAGGTCGCCCGCGGTAACGGCGGTGACCGAGATCGGCACTTTCTGCAGCGATTGTGAAGTGCGCTGCGCGGTGACGATGATGTCTTTCAGCGTCGTGCCGTCATCGGCCGGCGCCTGATTGGCGGCTGGCGGGGCCGACTGGGCATGGGCCGGTGTGGCGGCGCAAACGGCCAGAGCGACACCAGCGAGCAAAACGGCACGAGCTTTCATCTCATCCTCCCCAACAATGACGGGGCCGCTTTTTTTGCGGGCGGTCCCCTTGGCCTGACTCGATTATGAACCAGACGCTGTTAGTCTGTTACTGCGGTTCAGAAGGGATTGCAACGGTCAGTTTCGCGAGCGTCACATTGCGCCTCCGGCCTGAATCCCTCTCTGCAAAACTGACAAATTTGTCATGCGGTGAATGTGCGCGGCGCCTTGTGGCATTTATGAAACAGCGTTAGGGTAATCGCACAAGCGGGGCCGACTCAACAGGTCTGCAGGGTTGGAGAGGCAATGACTCAAGACGATGCGCTACTCGATCGTGTCCGGCGCGGGCGCTTTCTGATCGACGGGAAATGGATTGAACCGGGCAGCCGCGCGCGGTTCGATATCGTCACCCCATCGGATGAAACGGTCTTCGCCTCGATCCCGCTGGCCAATGCCGAGGATATCGCCGCCGCCGTCGCCGCGGCACGGCGTGCCTTCGACACCGGCCCATGGCCTCGCCTCTCGCACCGCGAGCGGGGTGAGTTCCTTTCCCGCCTGGCCGATGCGATCGAAGCGAAGTCGGCCTTGTTCGCCCGCATCTGGACGTCCGAGGTCGGCGGCCTGATCGGTTATGGCGGGCACATGGTCGCGGGGTCATGCGCGATCATTCGCGACTTCGCCCGCATGGCGACCGACTTCCCCTTCATCGAGCACCACACCCCAACCGCCGGCGGCAATGTCGGCCTGCTGATCCATGAGCCAGTCGGCGTGGTCGGGGCGATCATCCCGTGGAACGCGCCGATCCTGATGCTCGCCTCCAAGCTCGCCCCCGCGCTGCTGGCGGGCTGCACCGTCATCGTGAAGATGTCGCCCGAGGCACCGCTCGAAGCGATGCTGCTCGGCGAGATCGTCGAGGAACTCGGCCTGCCGCCCGGCGTGATCAACATCGTCACCGCGGACCGCGTCGAGTCCGAACTGCTGGTCCATGACGAGCGCGTCGACAAGATCAGCTTCACCGGCTCCAGCGCGGTCGGCCAGCGCGTCGCCTCGATCTGCGGCGGCCGCATGGCGCGAGGCACGTTCGAACTGGGCGGCAAGTCGGCCGCCGTCGTGCTCGACGATTCACCGCTCGACCTGGTGATCGGCGCGGTCGCGCCGCAGGTCGGCATGCTCGGCATGCAATTCTGCTCCGCGCTGAGCCGGGTGATCGTGCCGCAGCATCGCCATGACGCTCTGCTCGATGGCATCGCCGGAGCGCTCAGCCAGGTGAAGGTCGGCGATCCCTTCGACCTCGCCACCGAGATGGGCCCGATGTCGATGAAGCGGCAGCTCGAACGGATCCAGGCGTATATCGCCAGCGGCGTATCCGACGGCCTGACGCTCGCCACCGGCGGCGGCCGGCCCCATGGCTTCAACCAAGGTTATTTCCTCGAACCGACCTTGTTCGGCGACGTGCCCAACGATGCGAAGATCGCCCGGGAGGAGATTTTCGGCCCCGTCATCTGCGTCATCCCGGCACGCGACGAGGAAGAGGCGATCGCCATGGCCAATGACAGCGACTTCGGGCTCAACAGCTCGATCTTCACCGCCGATCCCGACCGGGCGCTGCAGGTCGCACGGCGGATGCGTGCCGGCACGGTGGGCCACAACGCCTTTCGCAGCGACTTCGGCATCGCGTTCGGCGGCTACAAGCGCTCGGGTATCGGCCGCGAGGGCGGCCGGCTCGGCCTGCTACCCTATCTCGAAGCCAAGACCGTGATCCTTGAGGAAGAACCCTCGTCGCTTTTCGCCTGATTTTTTTGGGGGCCTTATGAACCGCATATCCATCGCGATCACGGGCGGCCTCGCCCTGCTGCTGGCCGGCTGTCACGGACAGGCCGGTTCGGATGCCGGCAACCCGGACGAATGGCCCTTTTACGGTCATGACCAGCAGGAGCAGCGCTTCAGCCCGGTCGATCTGATCAACCGTTCGACCGTCACCAGGCTCGGCCTCGCCTGGTCGGCCGAGGTCGACAGCGACCGCGGCCAGGAAGCGACGCCGCTGATGGTCGATGGCGTGGTCTATGTCAGCACCGCATGGTCGCTGGTCTATGCCTTCGATGCCGCGACCGGAAAACAGCTCTGGTTCTATGACCCCAAAACGCCGCGCGAGGCGCTGGTCAGCGCCTGCTGCGACGCGGTCAATCGCGGCGTCGCGGTACATGGCGGCAAGGTCTATGTCGGCACGCTCGACGGCCGGCTGGTGGCGATCGATGCGAAGAGCGGCAAGCTCGCCTGGGAGGCAAACACCTTTGCCGGCGCGCCCTCGACCATGCGCTACACCATCACCGGCGCGCCGCGCGTGGTGAAGGACAAGATCGTCATCGGCAATGGCGGCGCCGAGATGGGCGTGCGCGGTTTCGTCACCGCCTATGATGCGGCGAGCGGCAATCTCGCCTGGCGGTTCTACCTGACGCCCAACCCCAACAACAAGCCGGACGGCGCGGCCTCGGACGATGTGCTGATGGCCAATGCCTATAAGAGCTGGGGCGATGGCGAATGGCGCCGAAGCGGCGGCGGCGGCACCGCCTGGGACGCGATGACCTACGACCCGGCGGCGAACCTCTTCTACATCGGCGCGGGCAATGGCGGCCCGTTCGACTATCAGGTGCGCTCGGGCGGCAAGGGCGACAATCTGTTCTTGTCGTCGATCGTCGCGGTCGACCCCGATACGGGCAAATACAAATGGCACTATCAGACCACGCCGTCGGACAGCTGGGACTATACCGCCACCCAGTCGATCATGACCGCGACACTGACGATCGACGGCAAGCCGCGCAACGTGGTGATGCAGGCCCCGAAGAACGGCTATTTCTATGTGCTCGATCGCGACAGCGGCAAGCTGCTCTCGGCCAAGCCCTTTGCGCCCGTCACCTGGTCGACCGGCATCGACATGGCGACCGGCCGGCCCAATTTCGTGGCCAACGTCCACTACCAGAACGGCCCCGCCGTGCTGCAGCCCGGTCCGTTCGGCGCGCATAGCTGGCAGGCCATGTCGTTCAGCCCACGCACGGGCCTTGTCTACATCCCGGTGCAGTTCACCACCGGCGCCTATGAAAAGGCCGACAAGTTCCAGCACCGCCCGATCAGCCAGAATGCCGGCATCGCGATGAAGGAATTCCCCGAGGATCAGCTCCCCGCGATCCTCGCCGCGACCACCGGCCAGCTTCTCGCTTGGGACCCGGTCGCGCAAAAGGCGCGCTGGTCGGTGCCGAAGCGCTGGTTCGTTAATGGCGGCACGCTGGCCACCGCCGGCGATCTCGTCTTCCAGGGCGATATGGACGGCGTGCTCAGCGCCTATGACGCCTATAACGGCAAGCTGCTCTGGTCGTTCAAGGCGGGCAAGAGCATCATCGCGCCGCCGATCAGCTACCGCATCAATGGCGAGCAATATGTCGCGGTGATGTCGGGCTTTGGCGGCGCCGGCGCGCTGGTCGGCAAGATCGTGCCCGACAACCCCCGCGCCAATGGTCGGTTGATGGTGTTCAAGCTCGGCGGCACAGCGACGCTGCCCGTCGTCGCGCCGGCGACGCTGACGCCGATCGACGTGAAAGGGCTCAGCTCGACCGGCAATGCCGATCTGGGCATGGCCCTCTACGACACCACCTGCACCGTCTGCCACGGCGCCAATGCCTCGGTATCCTACACCGCCGACCTGCGCCGCTCGGCCGCGCTGCACGATGCCGCGATATGGAAAGCGATCGTGATCGACGGGGCGTTGAAGGAGCGCGGCATGGTCGCCTTCAACCAGATCCTGACCCCGCAGGACGCCGAGAATGTCCGCGCCTATGTCATCCGCCAGGCGAAAAAGGGGGCGGCAGCGGCACCGGCGAAATAGGCCTGAGGCGGTGTGACAAAATTCGGTGGCCGGCGTCTGCCGTAAACCCGTGCAAATCAGCGGGTTTTGCGGGCGGCGACCGGCCGAATTTTGTCACATGTCTCAATAGGCGATCGAGAACCTCTGCCGGCTGTGCCGCCGCACCTCGAGTTCATCGACCAACGCCTTGGCCAGATCCTCATAGGATATGCGGCTGTTGCCCGCGTCATCGCGCATCAGATCGTCGCCGCCGAGGCGGTAGGTGCCGGTGCGCTCGCCGGGTGCGAACTGCGCCGCAGGCGAGAGGAAGCTCCATTCGGCGTCGCTCGCCTGCAAGGCTTCGAGGAAGGCCTTGCCGGCTCGCACCTCAGGCAGGAATTCGGCCGGCATGCCGGGTGCATCGACCAGTTGCAGGCCCGGCGCGATAAACAGGGTGCCGGCACCGCCCACCACCAGCAGGCGCGGCACACCCGCGTCTGCAACGGCACCGAGGATCGTCGCGGCATCCATCGACACGAACCGGCCGGCGACCATTAGGGCATCGTTGCCCCGGATCGCTGCGGCCAGTGCCGTGCGATCATTGGCATCGGCCACCATCATCGGCACGCCGGTCTCGGCCGGCTGCCGGGCGACGCCGGTTACCTCGTGCGCGCGGCCGGTCAGTTCGGCGACCAGTCGCTGGCCGACCTTGCCGCTCGCACCGATCAGCGCGACCTTCATCGCCGTGCTGCCGCGAGCTTGAAGATGTTGTTGCGCTGGACCGCCGAGGAGCCGCCGATGATCGGCATCAACAGCGCGTCACGGACATAACGCTCGGCATCGAAGTCCTTCACATAACCATAGGCGCCGAGGATCGTCTGGCATTCCAGTGCGACCGCCTTGGACACCTCGGTCGCGAACAGCTTGGCCATCGAGGTCTCGGCCGAACAGGGCCGCCTTTCGTTGGCCAGCCAAGCCGCCTGATACAGTACCAGCCGCGCGGCATGGACCTGGGTCTTCATCTCGGCGAGCTTGTGCTGGATCGACTGGAACTCGCCGATGGTGCGGCCGAACTGGCGCCGCTCGGTGGCATAGGCCCAGGCATCGTCGAGCGCGGCACGGGCGATGCCGATGCCGATCGCGGCAACCTCCAGCTTCTCGACATCGAGGCCAGGCCCGACCAGCATCTTCCAGCCGGCATTCCACCCCGCCTCACCACCGACCAGATTGGCGATCGGTACCTCAACATTGTCGAAGTTCACATCGGTGGTCGCCGCCCCCTTCATGCCCATGGCCTCGATCTTGGTGATCGTCACCCCGGGCGCATCCGGCGGTACGAGGACGAAGCTGAGATTGCGATGGCGCTCCTCGGCCGGGCCAGTGCGGACCAGCGTGTAGATGTAATCGGCGATGTTCGCGCCCGAGCAGAAGCGTTTCGACCCGTTGATGCGCAACACATCGCCGTCGCGCTCGGCCCGCGTCTTCACGCTGGCGAGGTCGGCGCCGGCATCGGGTTCGGTCAGGCCATAGGCGAACAGCAGGTCGCCCGAGACGATCCTGGGCAGCAGCTCCTGCTTCTGTGCCTCGGTGCCGCATTCCTCGATGTTCATGCCGGCATAGCAGGCGGCCATGATGTACGGCACCGACACGGCGAGGCTGCGCCGTGACAATTCCTCTATCACCACCATCGTCGCGAGGATGTCGCGACCGAGGCCGCCATATTCCTCGGGGATGGTCAGGCCGAGTACGCCGAGATCGGCGAGCTTCCGATGCACCTCGCGCGGGAAGTGGTTGCGCACATCCCAGTCCTGCGCCGCGCTGCGCGGCATCTCGCGCTCGACGAACTTCTCAAGCGAGTCCCTCAGCGAGGTGACGATGTCACTCTCGTCGAAGTTCACGCCGCTGCCTTTGCATGGCCGAACACCGGCGCGCGCTTCTCGGCAAAGGCGCGCACCGCCTCCTGATGGTCGGGCGTGTCGTTGGAGCGCGCCTCATAGGCAAGCGAGGCGTCCATGATCGAGGTGGCGAGATCGCGCAGGCCGATATTGACCGACATCTTGGTCCAGCGGATCGCCTGGGTCGCCCCGGCGACCAGCTTGTCGGCAAAGGCGTCCACGCGCGCATCCAGCTCGTCGGCCGGCACGGCATGGTTGATCAGCCCCATCTGCGCGGCCTGGTGCGCGGTCATCATGTCGCCGGTCAGCAGATATTCCTTGGCCCGGGCATAACCGATCAGCTGCGGCCAGATCACCGCGCCGCCATCGCCGGCGACGAAGCCGATGCTGACATGCGGGTCGCCGATCTTGGCATGTTCGGCTGCGAAGATGACATCGCAGAACAGGGCGATCGTCGCGCCCAGCCCGGTGGCATGGCCGTTCATCTTGCAGATCACCGGCTTCTCGCAATCGATCAGCCCGAACACGATCTGCTTGGCCTCGCGCGCGGTCTGGTCGAAGCCGTTCTCGCGGTCGATCATCTCCTGCATCCAGCCGATATCGCCCCCGGCGGAGAAGGCGCGGCCGGCGCCGGTCAGCACCACCACGTCGCTGTCCGGGTCGTTGTTGATATCGACGAACACCCGCGCCAGCTCGGTATGCAGCACGGCATCGGTCGCGTTGAGCTTTTCCGGGCGGTTGAGCGTCACCTCGAGCACGCGGCCGCGCCGCTTGAACAGGATCGCCTGATAATCGTCGAACAATGCCATGAGAGCCTCCCGGTCAGGCGGCGATGCGCGTGCCGGCAAGCACGGTATCGTTGACCAGATCGCGCTCGGCGAGCCAGTCGGAGATGATCCCGACCACCTGGGTCAGGTGCGACTTGCCGTCGGCGCCGGTGAAATAATGGTTGGCACCGTCGATCGTGACCTTCTGCTTGTCGGCCGAGCCGAGCGCGTCGAACATCAGGTCGGTATGCTCGGGCGGGCAGGCATCGTCGGCGCCCGCGGTGATGACCATGCCGGGCACCGAGATGCGTGGGCCGGCATCGACCGAATCCACCTGGGCGTCGTCATAGCTCCACTGCGACAGCCAGCCGCGCAGCGAGTTGAACCGCGCCAAAGCCGCCGCGCTGTTGTTCACCACGCGTGGGTCGCCGAGATAGGTCCAGTTGGGCTTGCGCTGGTTGGGATCGACCGTCGGGTCGATCCAGCGCGGATCGGCCATGGTGCGGTGCACGATGAAGCAGAATTCGCCATGTTCGTCGCCCTTCGCCTTGAGGGTTGCAAGCTTGTCCTTGGCCCAGGCGCTGATCCGCCGGTTGCGGTCGATCTGCGCCTGGCGATAGGTGGCGAGGAAATCCGCGGCATAGGGCGGCTGCGCCGGGTTGGCGGGGTCGTAGAGATCGAGCGCCGGGTCGCGCCGGTCGGGGTCGGCCTCGTCGAGCACCGAGGGGTCGATCTGCCCGGTGAGCAATTTGTGGCGGCTGCGGTGCGAAGCGACCAGCATGATGGCATCGCCCGCGATCAAGGGCGCGCCGGCCAGCGCCGTCTCCTCGCCCGAGGCGCTCATCTGGATCACCGGCTTCTCGGCTTCGGCCTGGTAGCCCGCCATCAACGAACCGCCGCCGCTCCAGCCGAGCAGCACGGTCTTCTTGTATCCCAGCCGCTCCTTGGCATCCTTGATGCAGGCGCCGAGGTCGAGCAGCACATTCTCCATCTCGAGCGGCGCGTCGCCGGTCCAGTAGCGCGAGGCGCAGGCAATGATGTGGTGGCCGGCGCGGGCGAGCTGGGCGAACACCGGCAGCCAGGCCGGCGCGCCGATCGGGTGCATCACGATCAGCACCGTGTCCGAGGGGTTGGGCCCACGGATATGCTGCGCCTGCAGCACGATCGCATCGTCGATCGCGCCATAGACGTCCTTGCGCACCTTGGCCTCGCGGTGGACGATCAGGAAGGGCGTGCGGCTGTAACGGACGGGCTCTGCCATCTTCGATATCCTTGCAGGTCAGACGCTCCGGCTGCCGCCGAACTGGGCGCGGAGTGCGGGTTTCGAGATCTTGCCGGTGACGTTGCGGGGGAAGGATTCCACCAGCGTCAGATGTTTCGGGTGCTTGTAGCGGGCGAGCTTGCCCTCACAGGTCGCGCGGAGGGACTCGATCGTCAGCTCATGGCCCGCGGTCGCGACGACCACGGCGAGGCCAACCTCACCCCATTGATCGTCGGCCACACCGATCACCGCGCATTCGGCGACCGCCGGGTTGGTCAGCAATATGCCTTCGACCTCGGCCGAGAAGACATTCTCGCCGCCGGATTTGTACATGTCCTTCACCCGGTCGACGACGTAGTAGAAGCCTTCCTCATCCTCCCACACCACATCACCGGTGCGGTGCCAGCCTTCCGACCGCTTGATCCCGGCATCGGCCCCAAGATAGCCAATCGTCACGCCGGGCCCGCGCACCCACACCTCGCCGGGCTGGCCGCGCTCGACGTCATGGCCATCGTCATCGACGACGCGGACATCGATATAGTTGGATTTCTGCCCGCACGAGCCGGCCATCAGCTTGTCGAGCCGGTCGGGATTGAGCGATGTGACCGGCCCGGTCTCCGTCCCGCCATATTGCGACACGAAGCGCGCCCCCTTGGGGTCATAGGCGGCGCGCAGCCGCTCCGACACGCGTCCGCCGCCGCAGATGAAGCGCCGCAGGGTCGAGAAATCGGCCGCGGCGAAGGCCGGGCTCTCGGCCATCATCTGGTACATCACCGGCGGCAGGCAGAGATGCGTCACGGCATTGCTCGGGTCGCCGCAGAACTCGGTCGTCGCGGTCGCATCGAAACGCGCGGTGACGGTCACCTGCCCGCCGAAATAGAGGATCGGGTTGCTCGCGGTGTTGAGCCCGCCGAAATGGAACAAGGGCATGGGCTGAAATAGATGCCCGCCCGGCTCGGCATTGGCGCAGAACTGCACCTGCTGCATCGCGTAACAGACCATGCCGCCGAGCGTCACGATTGCGGCCTTGGGCGTACCGGTCGTACCCGAGGTGTAGAGGATCTGAAGCGGTGCATCCTCATCGATCTCGCCATTGGCCGGCATGTGGTTGTCGGCGCTGAGCAGTTGATCCAGGCCGGCGCCCGGGCCCCAGTCGAGCGTGACCGGGATGCCGGCTTCGGCTGAAGCCGCGCGCGCGGTCTCGGCCCAAACGGCGTCGGTGAGCATAAGTTTGGGTGACATCTCGCGGCAGGCGCGGCTCAGCTCGACCATGGTGTGGCGGAAGTTGAGCGGCACCCACACCAGCCCGGCGCGGGCGCAGGCGAATTGCAGCTCGAAATGACGCAGGTCGCCGTCGGCGATATTGGCGATGCGGTCGCCGCGCTTGAGCCCAAGCGTGTGGACCAGCGCATGGGCGATCTGCCCAACGCGCGCGTCGAGTTCCGCCCAGCTCCGCGTCTCGCCGCTGTCGAAATTGGTCAACGCCCGCGCATCGGGCTGCGTCCGGGCATAATTCGCCACCCAGTCCGCCGCGGCATATTGCATCGACACCCTCCCGCCTCGCTGGCTTCGGCCGCCTGACCACGGCCTTTCGATTGATTTCCTAACACCGATTGTTTTGTGACGCAATTCCTCAAGCGACGGAGTGACGAAAATGATCGCTCCATCGGCCAAGCCCGGCTAGTGTCATAGCAGACACGACAGGTATTTCGGGAGTAAATCCGCTTATGGGTCGGCCAAAACAGGCGCTCATTTCCCGCCGCAGGACGCTCGAGGTGGCACTCAGGATCATCGACGAGGAAGGTCTGGACGCCTTGAGCATCCGCCGCCTTGGCGACGAGCTCAATGTGCGCGGCATTTCGCTCTACCATCACTTCAAGAGCAAGGAGCACATCCTGGTCGGCGCCTCGGAACTGGCGCTCGCCAGTGTCCGCACGCCGAACACGACAAACGCCGATTGGCGCGAATGGCTGATCGGCAACGCGATCGAATATTGGAAGGCGCTGCGCGCGCACCCCAATTTGATCCCGATCCTGATGCGCCGCCATCCGCTGCGCATCGGCCTGACCGAGCATAATGCCACGGCGGGGCTGCTCGCGGTGCAGGGCGTGCCGCCCGGGGTGATCATGCCGTTGATGGAAGGTCTGGAATCACTGGCCCTGGGTTCCGCCGCTTATGAATCGGCGGCCAATGCCGACACCGGCACCGAGGACTGGCAGGAGCAGAACCCCTTCCTGTTCCATGTCCGCAAGAACCGCGACATTTCGCGTGCGCGGGTGTTCGAGGTGATGGCCAAGGCGGCGGTAGATGCCGTGCTTGGGGAATATTATGCCGCTGCGGGGATGGACGCGCCGGCTCAGCCCGAGGCGGGCGGGAGCCGGGGCTGACAGTCGTGCGGCTGCCGCCGCTCACTTTGCTTTAGCCGTCATGCCGGACTTGTTCCGGCATCCACTGCTCCGCAAACCTACCGATCGTTATCGGTGCGGCACGGTGGACCCCGGAACAAGTCCGGGGTGACGAAGTGATTTGACGTGATCACACTCAAATCTAATCCGCCGAATAGCTCCCACGCGTGCCGTCGATGAAGGCGGAGCGGCCGGCCGAGGCGTCGCCCATGATGTTGAGTTCATAGGTGTAGCTCATCTCGGCGCGGTACAGCGTGTTTAGTTCATGCGCCTTGGTGCTGTTGTTGAGCGACATCTTCAGGCGCCGCATCGCCTCGGCGCTCTTGCCCGCCACCTTGACCGCGACCGCCATCGCCTCGGCCGCGACCGCGTCATGGCTATCGACCAGCCGGTAGATGCTGCCCAGCGCGTGGAGCTCCTGCGCCAGCACCGGTTCGGCGGTCATCATCGCCGCGCGGACGCGCTTTTCGGGCATCAGCTTGAGTGCCTGGACCGCGCCCGCCGTCGCGCCGTTGTCGATCTCGGCCAGCACGAAGCGTGTATCGCGCGAAGCGACGAGGATATCGGCCGAGCCGGCGACGAGCACACCCACGCCGACGCAATAATGGTGCACCCCGCATATCACCGGCACCGCGCATTGCAGCACCGCCAGGCTGAGACCCAGCGAGCCCGAGGACTGGCCGAGAATGCCTTCGAACCCGGGCAGGCTCTCGACCTCCTTGACGTCGCCCCCGCCGCAAAAGCCACGTCCGGCGCTGCGCAACACGACCGCGCGGACCGCCTGCTGGCCGCGCACCGCCTCGATCCGTGCAGTGAGATCGCGCAGCAGACCGATACCGAAAGCGTTGACGGGTGGGCAATCGATGACGAGTTCGAGAACCCCGTCCGCGTGCAGTGTCTCGGTGAACATTCTCATTCCTTCCGACGGCGATTATTGACTGTATCTCGTGAAGCTCAGGCGTCGACCGGTTCCGGCGCCCGCACGATCGCGCGCGACCCCAGCCCGCGCGCGGCAAGATGCCCCTCGCGGATCGCGGTCTGCAAGTTCCGGCCGGCGAGCATGTCGCCGATGCACAGCGGCGTGACGCCCCGCTCCTCCAGTTGGGCGGCGAGCGCCGACTGGCCCGGGCGGATCGGCACCCACACGACCGTATCCGCCGGCAGGGTTTCGACACGGCCGCCGAATTGCGGGCGTATCTCGACGCTGCCCGGGTGCGCGGCGACCAATTGCGTGCCGACGCGCATCGTGAAGTCACCCTTTGCGTGCAGGCGCTCGAGCGCCGATTGCGTACGCAGCGTGATGTCGATGCCCGGCGCGAACATCTTGTGGCGGGTGACGAAGGTCACCGCAGCGCCTTGTTCAAGCAGATATTCCGCGCTGGCGATCGCTTCGTAATGGCCGAGTTCGTCGACGACGACGGCGCTGCGGCCACGATCCACGCCACGTTCCGAGAACAGGTCGATCGACGAGATGATGCGCGCGCCGGGCGCGACGACCACCTCATCCGCTGGAAATTGCACCTGACGGAGCACCGGGTCGAGATCGGCGCCGATCGCGAGGATCACGGTGTCGGCGCCCTCGGCGATGATATCGTCGGCATCGAGCCAGTTCGACAGCCGCACCTCGACGCCGAGGCGATAGACCTCCTGCTCCAGCCAGCCGGCGATGTCGCCGATCGTGCCCATGCGCGGGGCATGGCGATAGACATTGGTCAGGCCGCCAAGGCCCGGCATCGCCTCGGCGAGGATCACATGATGGCCGGCGGTCGCCGCGATCCGCGCCGCCTCCATGCCCGCCGGACCGCCGCCGACGATCAGCACACGCTGCGGCCGCGCGACCGGGGCGATCAGTTGTTCCGCCAGCGTGGTCTCGTCCCCGGCGGCCGTGTTCACCACGCAGCCGAGCCGGCCGAAGGTTGCAACGCGGCCGATACAGCCCTGGTTACAGGCGATGCATGGCCGCGCCCGCTCGGGATGGCCGGCCATGGATTTGGCGACGATGTCCGGGTCGGCGATATGCGCGCGCACCATCGAGATCAGGTCCGCTTCGCCGGCGCGCAGCACCTGCTCGACCTCCTCCAGCGTACGGAACCGCCCGTTGAGCAGGCGCGGCAGGCGGCTGTCAGCGACCGGCGGCGCGGTGAAGGGGATTTGGAATCCGGTCGGCGCGTCCATGCCGCCGACCTGGCGGTGCAGCGCGTAATAATCGCCATAGGACATGTTCACATAGTCGATCAGCCCCTCACGCTCGACCTGAGCCGCGACGATAGCGACGTCGCTCATCGCGAGGATGCGCGGATCTGCGCTGTCGCTCAACCGTACGCCGACGGCGAAGCCGGGCGAAACGGCATCGCGCACCGCACCGAGAACGCGCCGCAGGAACAACATCCGGCCGTCCAGATCGCCGCCATATTCGTCCTCGCGCCGGTTGAGCACGGGCGAGAGGAACTGCGCGATGAGATAACCATGGCCGGCATGGATCTCAACGCCGTCGAGCCCGCCCTGCTCGCAGCGCCGCGCCGCGGCGGCATAGCCGGCGATGATCTCGTCGATCTGGCCGCGGATCAGCGGGCGTGGCGCGATCCCGGCGATGTGGCTGGGCACGTCGGACGGCGCGAGCGGCGGGCCGCCATCGGGCGCGGGATAAATGTGCCCGCCATGCCAGAGTTGCTGGAACAGGCGCATGCCGGTCGGCGCGATCGCGGCGGTCAGCGCGCGATAGCCGTCGATGATCGAGTTATCGAGATTGGCCAGCGACAGCAACGACGAGCGGTGAACCCCGGCCGCCTCGAGGATCGACAAGCCGACCCCGCCGCGTGCCCGCGCCGCGTGATAGGCGATCAGTTCTTCGGTGATCCGGCCACCGCGCGACATCATCGTCGCATGCGCGGTGCGCGCGATGCGATTCCTGACCTCGACGCCCCCCATCATGATCGGGCTCAGCGCGCGTTCGTACATCCTCGCCCCTCCTGGCATTTACTTTTATATCAAACGTTGTTAGTTATTCAATCACGCAAAACGGCGTTTGAGGGGATCGGATGGCAGAAACTTCGGCCACACCGCGACAGGTGCTGAGCGGCCTGCGCGTGCTGGAGATCGGCCATTTCGTGGCCGCGCCGTTCGCGACGCGGATCCTCGCCGATCTCGGCGCCGAGGTGATCAAGGTCGAGCCGCTGACCGGCGACCCGGCGCGGCAATGGGGCGAGCAGATCGACGGCCATTCACTGTGGTGGTCGATGCATGCGCGCAACAAGCGCAGCATCGCGCTCGACTTGAAACATCCGCGGGCGCGCGAGATCATCCTCGGCCTGATCCCGCATTGCGATGCGGTGATCGAGAATTTCCGCCCCGGCCAGTTGGCCAAGCTCGGGCTGGGGCCGGATGTGCTGCGCGGTGCGCGGCCAGACCTGATCATCGCCCATATCTCGGGCTATGGGCAGACCGGCCCCTATCGCGACCGCGCCGCGTTCGGGGTGATCGGCGAGGCGATCGGCGGCCTGCGCCACCTGACCGACCATGCGCCGGGCACCAGCGACCTGCCGCCGGTCCGGGTCGGGGTGAGTGTCGGCGATTCGGTGTCGGGGCTCTACGCCGCGATCGGCGTGCTGGCGGCGTTATGGCAGCGCGACCGCGCCGCCGGCGACGGCCAGGGTCGCACGATCGATGTCGCGCTGACGGAAAGCATTCTCAGCCTGATGGAGGGGATGCTCCCCGAATATGGCGCGCTGGGCAAGGTCAAGCAGCCGACCGGCGGCGGCATCGCCACCGCCGCGCCGACCAATGCCTATCGCACTGCGGACGGCGTATGGATGCTGATCGCCGCCAATAGTGAGCCGCTGTTCGCGCGGCTGATGGCGCTGGTCGGCCGCACCGATCTGGTCGGCGCGCCGGGCTATGCCGGCAACCAGCAGCGCGTCGCCAATGTCGTCGAACTCGACCAGCTGATCGGCGACTGGACCCGCACACTCGACGCCGACGCGCTGGAGGCATTGCTGACCGAGGCGGATATCCCCAGTTCGCGCGCCTATACCGCCGCCGACATCGCCGCCGATCCGCAATATCGCCAGCGCGGCATGGTGCGCGAAGTCGCCGATCCCAATTTCGTCGACCCGGTGCTGCACAATGGCGTGGTTCCGCACATGGTCGACGCGCCGGGTGCGGTGCGTTGGGCGGGGCCGGCGATCGGCGCGCATGGCGAGGCGATATTGAGCGAGTTGCTCGGCATGGACGCAGCTGGCATCGACGCGCTGCGGCAGCAAGGCGTCATCTGACATGGCCGTCGATGCGCCGCGCACGCTCTATCGCAAGGTGTGGGATGCCCATGTCGTCGCGCCACTGGGCGGTGACGAATGGCTGCTCTATATAGATCGCCATCTGCTCTACGAGGTGACCAGCCCCCAGGCGTTCGACGGGCTGCGCGCCGCCGGCCGCACCGTGCGCCGGCCGGACCTGACCTTCGCCGTCGCCGACCATAATGTGCCGACCGAGAACCGCGCCGGCGGGCTGGCCGCGATCCGCGATGCGGAGAGCCACCTCCAGGTGGCGACGCTGGAGCGCAACGCGCGCGACTTCGGCCTGACCTATGCCGAGCTCAACGGGCCGCGCCACGGCATCGTCCATGTCGTTGGCCCCGAACTGGGCCTGACCCTGCCCGGCGCGACGATCGTGTGCGGCGACAGTCACACCTCGACGCACGGCGCGTTCGGCGCACTGGCGTTCGGCATCGGCACGGCGGAGGCCGAGCATGTGCTGGCGACCCAGACCCTGGTGCAGAAGCTGTCGAAGACGATGCTGATCCGCATCGATGGGGAGCTCGGCCCGGGCGCGACGCCCAAAGACGTGATCCTCGCCGTTATCGGCCGGATCGGCACCGCAGGCGCCACCGGCCATGTCGTGGAATATGCCGGCAGCGCGATCGACGCGATGGACATGGCCGGGCGGATGACGGTCTGCAACATGACGATCGAGGCCGGCGCCCGCGCCGGCATGATCGCGCCCGACGACAAGGCCTTCGCCTGGCTCGAAGGCCGGCCCTGCGCACCGCAGGGCGCCGAGTTCGCGCGTGCGCGAGCGTCGTGGCGGCAGTTGCGTAGCGACCCGGGTGCCATCTACGACACGGAGATCGTGATCGACGCGGCGGATATCGCGCCAATGGTGACGTGGGGCACCAGCCCGGAAGCTGTCACTACCATCGCTGGCGCGGCGCCCGATCCGGAGGCCGAGGCCGACCCAAGCCGCCGCGCGCAACTCCGGCGCATGCTCGACTATATGGGCCTTGCGCCGGGCCAGAAGCTTGCCGGCCTGCCGATCCAGGCGGCGTTTATCGGCAGCTGCACCAACAGCCGGATCGAGGATCTCCGCGCCGCCGCCACGATCGCGCGCGGCCGTCACGTCGCCGCCGGCGTGCGTGCACTGGTCGTGCCGGGCTCGGCCGCGGTGAAGCTCCAGGCCGAGCGCGAAGGGCTCGACGCGATCTTCCGCGCCGCCGGCTTCGACTGGCGCGACGCCGGCTGTTCGATGTGCCTCGGCCTCAACCCCGACCGGCTCGCGCCGGGCGAGCGTTGCGCCTCGACTTCCAACCGCAATTTCGAAGGACGGCAGGGACCGGGCGGGCGCACCCATCTGGTCTCGCCGGCCATGGCGGCGGCAGCGGCGATCGCCGGTGCGCTGGTCGATGTGCGGACGTTGGTGTGATGGCGCCGTTTCGCACCCTCACCGGCGTCGCGGCGCCGCTGCCGATCGCCAATATCGACACCGACATGCTGTTGTCTGCGAAGTTCCTCAAGACGGTGTCGCGCGCCGGCCTGGGCAAGGGCCTGTTCCATGCGTTGCGCGTCGATGAGGCTGTACGGGAGCGGCCGGACTTCATCCTCAACCGCGACCCGTGGCGGCAGGCGCGCATCCTGATCGCGCTCGACAATTTCGGTTGCGGGTCGAGCCGTGAGCATGCCCCCTGGGCGCTGCTCGATTTCGGCATAAGCTGCATCATCGCGCCGAGCTTCGCCGATATCTTCTACGGCAATTGCTTCAAGAACGGCATCCTGCCGATCACCCTGCCCCGCGCCACGATCGACCTGCTGATGGCCGAAGCGGCCGATTCCACCAGCGCGACGATGACCATTGACCTCGCGGCCGGGACGATCACCCATGCTGGCGGCGTGCTCGCCTTCACGCTCGACGCGCAGCGCCGCGAACGCCTGCTCGGCGGCGTGGACGATATCGCTTTGGCACTGACGTTCGAAGGCGCCATTGCCGCGCAGGAAGCCCGTATCCGCGAGGATGCGCCGTGGCTGGCCGACGCGCGCCTGTAGCGGGCGGGGTGAGTGTCCGGGCGGAACATTGCTGGGATGCTCGAATCCTGCTGTTCCCGAGTTCGTTGCAGCGTGATCCCGGCCAATCGTCATGTGAACTTGGTTGCACTATATCCCGTCGAACAAAATGCCCTTCCCCGGCGAAGGCCGGGGCCCATATGTGGACGGCCCCTTGCTTGCAAGGGACGGGCAGGGTGTGAAGGATCGCTTGCGATCATATGTCCGGCCTGAGTTGCGGTCGCGCTGACCGCTGCCAAGATGGGTTCCGCGA
>NZ_JAQGLG010000061.1 GCF_028292965.1 Sphingomonas bacterium
GTGCCGCCATTCATGTCGATTCGCGTGCCGTCGGCCAGCGTGACAGTCCGCTTTTCGCCCGGGGCGGTGCGTACCGTATAGGCGGCACTGCTCGGCGCCATTGCCAGCGGCATCACCAGAGCGGCGATGGCGGCGGCGACTGCCGTCCCGCCGACCGCCCAGGTCCAGCGACGCGGGCGTGCCGGCGCGAAACGCGACGGCGGGGCCAGCGGCGCCGAAACAATCGGGCGCGGCAGATCTGCAAGCAGCGCATCGTCCAGCGCGACGCGGTCATAGGCGGCGGCATGCGCCGCATCGGCTTCGAGCCACACGACGAAATCGTGCCACTCGGCCGACGACAATTCGGCCTGGCGCAGATGCCAGCCGATTGCCTGATCGACGATGTCACGTCCCTCGGTCATCAACTCAAAACCCCTCACATTTCCTATGACGTCACGGCCCCGCCATTCCCGCACTGTGACCGCCGCCGGAATCGTGAATTTGTCGATAGGCGCGCTGCAACAGCTTCTCGACGCCACTGACGCTGATGCCCAGCTCACCCGCGATCTCGCGCTGCGGCCGCCCTTCGAGCCGGAACATGCGGAACGCCATCTGCGTCCGCTCGGGCAATTCCGCCAGCGCCGCCTGCACCTGGCGCAGTCTTTCCCGCGCGATCAGCGTGCGTTCGATATCGGGGATATCGTCGGCCTCGGACTGCGTTTCCACCCAGCCGGTGTCGCGCGCACCGCGCCGCGCCGCCGACAGTCGCCGGTCCGCGGCGAGGTTGGCCGCCATGCGGAACAGATAGGCCGCCGGATCGGCCACCGGGCGATCGACGAACTGGTCGAGCTTGAGCCACATGTCCTGCAACGCATCCTCGGCGTCGTCAGGCCCGCCGAGCCGCGCCGACAGCAGCCGCGCAAGCATCGGGCGTTCCGCGAGGAACACCGCCTTCAGTCCGCTCTCCGCCGTCGCGCCCGTCATTGGTGCGATCATGCCCGACGTTAGACGGGAAAGGCCAGCCCATGTTTTGCGGCAAGTTGCATTATGGGCAGCGCCGAAAGCGCCGCCGCCTCGACGATTCTTGCTGCCGCGATGCCGTCGCCGGCGCGTACCCCTGCCCCCGGATGGCACATCACCAGATGCCTCTCTCCCGGCGCGCGCAGGAACTTGGGGAAGATCGCCGCATAGTCGCCGGCAAAACCGTAATGGCCGGCAAAGCTGTCGTTGCAGCCGAGGCCGTGCGCCGCCGCGACCGCGCGCAGCCCGCGTGAGTGCCAAGCGCTGCCGATCGCCTTGCCGGCAAACGGCCGCGCTAGCATCGCGAACACGCCATCGACACAGTCCCGCACCCAGGCTTGCGGCGCGCGCCGCGCCGTCTCGGCCAGCACGATCTCACGCACGCCGGGCAAGGCATGGCAATGCTGATGACCGTCGACAAAGGCCGGCGGGCGGCCCAGCGCGTCGATGAAGCGGTCGAACTGCGCCGTGATTTCGCGCGCGATGCCGGCAAGCGGCAGGTCGCCGCGCGCGGCGCGGCGCGCGAGCGGGTCGATGTCAGGCAATGTGCCATTTTCGGTCAGATCGCCGAGATCGGTCAGCGGGACTTCGCCGGTCAGGACCAGGTGGATGCCGACCTCGACATGGGCGGGCACGTCCCGCAGCAGCGCGCTGTCCGCCGCCCAGCCGGGCATGATCGCCATGCAGCTGGTGGCGTTCAGTTTCCCCTGGGTGGCAAGTTCGGCAATGACGGCACTGACTTCGGACGAGAAGGCGAAGTCATCAGCACATAGAAGCAGCCGGCGCATCGAGGATCCTCAAGGTCTGTACGGGACGCTCGCGGATGCGTTCGCTGGTCATGCGACGACGGTCAAGCCTAGCGGCGAGAAAGCGATAGAAGAACCAGTCGCCCGCGACCGGCGCCAGCGCGTGGTAGAGGATGCGCTCGCCGAGCGTCCAGCGAATCGACTCGCGGTCACGCGGGCGTGGCGAGGGCGAGCACCAGAAGCGCGCGCTATACTTCATGCCGCCTTCGCGGTGGACACGGTGGATGATCTCGTGATCCTCCAGCACATAGTTCCACAGCCTGGCATCGAAGCCACCGGCACGGCGCAGCGCGGCGGTGTGGAACACCTGACCGGCGCCGCCGGTGTGGCACTGGCGCCGCAGCAGCGACGGCATCACGCTGATGTGCAGCGCGTTGCGGCGCTGGTCGGCCTTGTCGTCGCGACCGGCAAAGAAGGCGCCGGCGGCGGCGGTGCCGGGTTTGGCGAGCAGCGTCTGGGCTTCGGCGAGATAGTCGGCCGGGTACCAGGTATCGGCATCGCAGGTCGCCACCAGCGGCGTGCGGACGCGGGCGAGGCCGGTGGTCAGCGCGAACACCTTGCCCGGGCGACGTTCGGTGATCAGCGTCCAGTCTAGACCGAGCGCGATGCAGCTCTCCATCGCCACGTCGGCGCTGCCGTCGGTCGAGCCGTTGTCGACCAGGATCAGTTTGAAATGGCGGGTCTGGCTGGCGAGGCTCTCCAGCGTGAGCCCGAGGAAATCGCGCTCGTTGAAGAACGGGACAATGACCGACCATTCGGCCGGACGAAGCGGCACCACCGGCGCCGGCTCCGCGTCGAACACCTCGGCGAAATCGAAATCGCGCGCTGCATCAAGCAGCATGATCGATCTTTCCACGCACCCCGGTAAACCCCTCGCCCATCATCAAAAACTGCAGAGACGGGTCGGCCTGTAGACTCCCCAGCCACTTGCCGACCCGCTCGCCCCCCTCGAGGTGAAGCTCTCGTTTCAATGGCTAGACGACACGGCCCGGCGAAACCCGCACGGCGGGTGTCATATTTTTTAACAATTTTTTCAGCGGCGGCGCCTGCTCAGAGCTCGGGCAATTGCCAATCGATCGGCGCGGACCCGTGACCCTCCAGAAAGGCGTTGGTCTGCGAGAAGGGCTTGCTGCCGAAGAAGCCGGCATGAGCCGAGAGCGGCGACGGGTGCGGCGCCTTGAGCACGAGATGGCGCCCGCCGCGCGCGACCTCCTCGACGAACGCCGCCTTTTTCTGCGCGTAGCTGCCCCACAGGATGAACACGACCGGGTCGGGCCGCGCCGCGACCAGCCGGATCACCGCGTCGGTGAACTTCTCCCAGCCGCGCTCGCGGTGCGACGCCGCGCGGCCGTTCTCGACCGTCAGCACGCTGTTGAGCAGCAATACGCCCTGCCGCGCCCAATGTTCGAGGAAGCCGTGGCGCGCCCGGGCAATGCCGAGATCGGCGTGCATTTCCTTGTAGATATTGACCAGGCTCGGCGGCGGCGGAACGCCCGGCTTCACGCTGAAGCATAGCCCATGCGCCTGACCCGGGCCATGATAGGGATCCTGACCGAGGATCACGACGCGCACCTTGTCGAGCGGCGTCAGGTCGAGCGCGCGGAAATATTCCACGCCTTTGGGATAGATCTGCTTCCCCGCAGCCTTCTCGGCCATGAGGAAATCCTTCAGCGCTTGCATATAGGCTTGCGCGAATTCACCAGCGAGCGGCGTGCGCCAACTCTCGTCGAGACGCACCGCGCTGCTGGCTGGTTCTGGAGATGTGGCCGGATCCATCCGGCCTGCTTAACCGCCCCTACGCGGCGGGCAAGCCCTGGGCGTATCGGCTCAGCCGAACGCGCCGACGCCGGCGAACTGGCCGACGATCAGCAGGCCGGTGAGCGCGAACGAGGCGACGCCGGCGATGATGCTGCGAATCATGATATCAATTCCCTTTGGTATCGTTCCGGTCAGGCGACCGGAACGACGGGGACGGCGGCGCTGAACAGCACGGCGGAGAAGAACAGCGCGCCGACGAGCGAAAGCGCGACATGCTGGGCGGACTGGAAACGAGCGAACATGATGTAACCTTCCTGAACTTGGTCATCCGGACCATCCGGTGACCGATGCCCATAGGGTTAGCATCAAGCGTGCCAACTTTATAAACTACTGAAATATCTAAATTTAAATTTTCGACCTGCGAAAATCAATGCGGCATGCCGGCGCTTATTGGAATTTTACGCCAGAAATTGGCGCGAATTGCTACGCCGCGTGGAGCACGTTGCGGCCGCCATCCTTGGCGGCATAGAGCAGCGCGTCGGCGCGCCCGAACACGGTGCCGAGCGACTCGCCCGGCTGCGCCGCCGTCAGGCCAGCGGAAAAGGTCACCGCGCCGAGCGGCTCGTCGGATTCGCGCAGGCGATAGCGTTTGCCGGCGACCGCCTCGCGCGCCTTTTCCAGCGTGGCGAGCGCGCTCTGGCGTTCCACGCCGGTGAACAGCACGGCAAATTCCTCGCCGCCATAGCGGGCCACGAAATGTCCCGGGCAGCCATCGACCAACGCGGTGGCGATCGCCTTGAGCACACGGTCGCCGACGGCATGGCCGAAGCGGTCGTTGACCGTCTTGAAGCGATCGATGTCGCACACCGCAACGCACATCCGGTCGCCGGCGGCGACGCTGGCGGCAAAGGCCTCCTCGAAGGCGCGGCGATTGGGCAGGTCGGTCAGTGGGTCGCGCCGCGCATTGTCGCGCGCTTCTTCCAGCTTGACGCGTAGTTCCTCCGCCTCCTGGGTGGCGGCCTCGAGCCGTTCCTCGGCCGAGCGGACGCG
>NZ_JAQGLG010000081.1 GCF_028292965.1 Sphingomonas bacterium
CCGCCGCCGATCGCGGTCGACCTGACGCCGCAGCCGATCGAGACCCAGGCGAGCGTGACGGTCACCTATGAGGCGGCGTTGTGAGGCATCCACGGTGGGTCGGTTATCGGGCCGGCTACTGCGCGGCTAGGTCTCACACCAGCCCGCCGCGCGCTGGGCCTCGCCGTCCTCACCCTCTATCGGGCGCGCACGCCGGAAGGTTCTCCTGACCAGCAGCGCCGGCGCCCTGCCGCTCAGCGGGGTGAACAAGAGCGGCATGCCCGGCCGCGGCGTTGCCATCGCCATGCCTGAGGCCGTGAACAGATACGGCAGGTTGCGCCGCTCCAGCTCGATGCGGGTGGCGTCGGAGGAACCGTCGCGCAGCACCTGCTTCAGCAGCACGCCATCCACCACCGACGATCCGTCGAGAAACCGCAGCGCCTCTTCGTTCGAGGGCAGCGGCCCGGCAGCCGCGGCCCCGGCTCCGGTGATATACCGGCACGTTTCCTGGGCGACGAAATAGTCATCGTCGACGACGAGAATCCTCAGGCCCAGCAAGAGCTGATTTAGCACGACGGACCTCCAACGGCTTTGAACGCCGGCTATGGCCCTGGCTCAGTGAATATTATCTGATGATGCAGATCAGCTACCGTTCAGTCGCGGCTGCGGTGTTTCGGGCGTGCGCCGCCCGTCTGGCCTGCACGTTTCCCGGAACAAGCCGTCGTTTCGCGCGTCATGCTGAGGACGTCGCATCATGGTAGGGCCGTGCTGACACGCGACGAAAGAGGAGAAGACCATGCTCTGGACTATCGTCGTCGTTCTGCTGGTGCTGTGGGCGCTGGGTTTCGCGGTCCATATCGGTGGCGGGCTGATCCATCTGCTGCTGGTGATCGCGCTGATCGTGGTGGTCGTGCGTCTGGTCCAGGGCCGCAGGGTCGTCTAGCCGGCCCCGCTGAGCGCCGGATTTCCATGCGGGTCGCTGGCGTGGAATTCCGCGCCGGCGCCCATATCGCCGCCCGTCAGGCGGCACAGACAGGCGAAGGCACGACAATGGCCGGCGGTTGGACGCGCGATGGCGCGGTTCAGGACCAGATCGACGACACGGTGAAGGACGCGGTATTGTTCGCCCGTGCGCGCATGACCGCAGGCGAAAGCGCTACGCATTGTGTCGAGTGCGACGAACCCATCCCCGAGGCACGCCGGATCGCCGTCCCCGGCATCCGCACCTGCGTGGCGTGCCAGAGCGGACGCGACAGCCGCGCCGCTTTCTCGTCGTTCAATCGCCGCGGTTCCAAGGACAGCCAGCTCCGTTGAAGGTGCGGGAACGAATCCGCGGCCATCCTTGTTGAAGCTTCAGGCAACCAGGGAGATATGACATGGCCGACAAACAGGATGCGATCGCATTGTTGAAGGCGGATCACCGCACCGTCGAGGCATTGTTCGAGAAATTCGAGGGCGCGAAGGGCGACGGCGCGAAGGAGAAGATCGCGAAGCAGATCTGCCTCGAGCTGACCGTCCATGCCCAGATCGAGGAAGAAATCTTCTACCCGGCCTGCGAGGGCAAGGTCGAGGAAGACCTGCTCAAGGAAGCCTATGTCGAGCATGACGGCGCCAAGGTGCTGATCGCCGAGATCGAGGCCGGCGGGCCGGATGACGAATATTACGACGCCAAGGTCAAGGTGCTGTCCGAGCAGATCGAGCACCATGTCGAGGAAGAGGAAAAGCGCATGGAGGGCATGTTCTCGCAAGCGCGCAAGGCCGGGCTCGACATGGACGCGCTCGGCGAACAGCTCCGCGCGCGCAAGGAGCAGCTGGTCGCCGATTATGGCCAGGGCCTGCCGCGCCCGGTGCCGACCACTTTCGTCGAGGCGACTGTTTAAGCAGGGCGGTGTCTGATCAGGGCGGGGGCGTGGCACTGGTTGCCCGCCCGCGTTCGTTAAACTCCTGGCAGCCGGCCGGTGCGATCTTCGCATCATGGCCCGAAGCTTTCCCACCTTCCGCCGTGCGCAGCGCGAGGGCGGTCCGTTCCGGCGTGGCCGGCCCCGGCGGGCGGCGGCGTCTTCGGCCATGTTCATCGTACAACTGCTCATCGGTATGTTGATCGTCGGCGGTTGGACATGGCAATTCACGCCGGGCCTGCTGGCTGCCTCCGCCTCGGTCGATGCCCCGCCAGACGAGCATACTCGGGTCGAACGCATCGAGCATTCAGTCTATTATCCGCGCTGCGCCGTGGCACGGGCGGCGGGCGCCGCGCCGATCTATCGCGGCGCGCCGGGTATCGTGAGGGGCTGGACCGCGATCGTGATGGCGTCGCGTGCGAGCCACAGGCGGTACCCTGATCACTCACTTCGCCGGCGCGGCGCCCGTCAGCGGCGTCAGGTCATATACGTCGAGCGTGTCGGCAGCGCCGGGGATCACCAGCCGCCAGCGGAAGGTGCCGATCCGCTCGACCACGCCGGCGAGGTTGCGCGTCGCGTCCTTGCCATAAGCGAGGCTGGCGGTGCCCGGCCGCAACTGCCGCGCGCCGAGGAAGACGTAACGTGTCGTCACATCGTCGGGGTAAAGCCAGCCGCCCGGCGCATCGCTGCCCGTCGCCTTGGTGAAGCTCAGCATGTCGCCCGGATCGCCGCCGATGAAACAGGTCGCTGCGGGAAAACTGCGAACCCCGCCCGCGCCGAGCCGGACGAGGCGGCAGCGATACGGCCCCGGCGAAGGTGCTGGATGGTCGAGCGCGGGTCCGCCGAGCAGCACGCCCTGGGCGGTGATCGCCCTGGCGGCGGCCTTGCCCACCCGGGCGCGCGCCGCGGCCCAGCGTGCCGGCATCGCATCGACGATCGCAGCGTCGGGCAATTTGATCGTGTCGCGCCACGCGCTGACCGGCTTTTCGACAATTCCCATCGGGCGCGCACGCGGTTGCGTGGCAGCGCAGCCGGACAGCGCGCCGCCAAGCGCGATGGCCAAAAGCAGGCGTTTCATCTGGTAGTTCCCGTTGCTCGATATTACCGAAAGGTTAACGGCGGAGCGGTTAACAAAAGGTAAAGATCGTGGGTGTCGGGAAGGCGCCGGCCTCGGTTTGGCGTCGCCAGCACTCCTGTCGTCGCGACACGAAAAAGGGAGGGCGTAGCCACTCTCCCTTCATCGCGTCTTGAGCCTGTTTCAGCATGGCTGAAACAGGGGCGGTGCCGGCCCACTCCCCACCCGACCTCCCAATCAGGATATTCTATGGGTGGTCGGGTGGGGGATGGGCCGGCACCGCTCTTCAGCGCAGCTGAACCAAAACCAATCAGCGGCCGTTGTTGAGGATGATCGAGGCGATCACACCGGTCGCGATCGCGCCGAGAATGAACTGGCCGTTCTGCTGACGCCACTCGTAACCGCGCGGCGGCTGGCGCAGATGATAGCGGCGATAATCGACCCGCGACGCACCGTTCCAGTCATTATAGCCCATCCGCTCGCCACGCGCCCAGCGATGGCCGTTGCCGCGATCCTGGCCCCAGCCGCGATGCTGACCGTTATCGTTGCCGCGTCCGCGATCACCACGGTCGTCGTGATGGCCGTTGCCGTTGCCGCGACCATGGTCCTGCGCGACGGCAGTGCCGGCGCTGCCCGCGACGAGCGCGATGGCGGCAAGGCAAAGTGATAGATTCTTCATGGGAATTCCTCGCGGCGGGGGAGAGCGCCGGCTCGTGCGATCGTGTAGCGATCTGCCCCGGCCCAACCGCTCGCGGATAGATTTGTTCCGCGTCGGTAACATTTCCGGTGGCGGCCCGTCCCGCCATGCTATGCCGCCATGGCGTATCCGGGGAGGGGCACCGCATGATACATTTCACCGCGCCGTTGATGTCGGCGATCGACACCATCCTTGCGGTGATGTTCTATCTCTTCACCGCCGCCCGGGCCGGCAAGGCGCGCGCCGAATTCGGCATCGCCGCGCCCGCCACGGTCGGCCATCCGATCTTCGAGCGTGCCTATCGCGTGCAGATGAACACGCTCGAACAGCTCGCCGCCTTCGTGCCGTTGCTGTGGCTCACCGCCATCTACCCGATGCCGGTGGCATGGATCGCGCCGCTGGTCGGGCTGGTGTGGGTGATCGGCCGGATACTATATCAGCGCGCCTATATGCGCGACCCAACGACCCGCGCGATGGGCGTGATGACCAGCGGCCTCGCCATCGTCGCGCTGCTCGCGCTGGCGATTGCGGGGGTGCTGCGCGCTGGGTTGGGCTGGGCGTAGCGCCAACGATCTCGCTCCCCCTTTCCGTTCGTTTCGAGCGAAGTCGAGAAACCCTGCGCAGCGCTTGTGGCCTGTTTCTCGACTTCGCTCGAGACGAACGGAGGGGGTTATCTTCCAAAGCTCCGCCGCAGCTCCAACCCGTAACGGCGCGGGCGGTTGGGCTGTCGCGCGAGATCGACCGCACCGTTGAACACGCCGAACAGATCCTCGGGCATGCGCTCGCCCAGGATATTCTCGCCGAACGCGGTCAGCGCCCAGGGACCGTGCTTCACCCCGACACGCAGATCGACAAAACCGTGCGTGCCCGATTTCACATCGGGGAAGTCGAGCGTGAAGCTGCGCGGGCCGGTCATGCGATACGCGACATGCGTCGTCACGCTGGTGCCGGTGTCCAGCTGCTTCTCCCAATCGGCCGAGAGCGCCATGGTGAAATCGGGCACATAAGGCATCGCCGCCCCGACCACCGTCGGGTTGAACGCAAAGGCGCGGATCGTTGAGTCGGTGTAACCGACGGCATAACGCAGCTTCAGGCCCGTCGCCGGGTGCAGCGCGATCTCCAGCTCGGCGCCCTGCGCGCGGACCTTGTCGATCGCGACATTCTGCAGCGTGAAGGTGACCGGGTTGAAGGTGGTGATCTGCGCATTGCTCTGGTCGTTGCGGAACAGCGCCGCGCTCATCGTCAGGAGGTCGCCGAATGCCGAGGCCTTGAGGCCCAGTTCATAGCTGTCGGTCGTCTCGGCGGCGAAGGCGCGCGGCACCGTCGGCGCGTACTGGTTGAACCCGCCGCTGCGGAAACCCCGGCCATAGCTGCCGTAAACCTGCACCGCCGGCGTGACGCGGTACGACAGCGAGACCTTGGGCTGGAAGCGGTCGAAGGTCGCGCGGGCATCGGTCGTCGCCTTGTCGCGTGGGTCGAAGGAGCGGCGATAGTCGCGGTCGTAACGCCCGGCGACGGCGATCTCGAGCTTATCGACGGGCTTGTACGAGGCCTCGCCCGACAGCGCCCAGGTGGTGCTGGTCTGGTCGTCGGCGATCTCGAACAGCTGCTGCGCCGGGTCGATATCCTTCTCGGTCAGCCGGGCTGTGCCGCTGGTGTCGTTATAGACTGCGAAGGTGCTGAACTTGTGCCGCCGCTCGTAGAAGCTGCCTAAAGTCCAGCGGAACGGGCCATTGCCAGTGGAGTGCAGCCGCGCCTCGGCGGTCCAGGCGTTGAGCCGGTCCAAGGCATATTGGTAGCTCGGGAAGAAGGTCGCCCCGTCGCTCGGCAGCGCGGTCAGGTCGCCATCGGCGAGGCCGGCGTCATTGGTGTGGAAATAACCGCCCGCCACGGTCAGCGTGGCGAAGCCGAGGCCCTGTTCGAGCTTCGCGCTGATCACATGGCTTTCGCGCCGGTTGATGCCGAGCACATTCTGCGAATCCTGGGCTGCGAAATCGTCGATCGAGGCGCGGCTCGGCTCGACCGCGTCATAATAGCCGATGCCGTCGCGCGCCTTGCCGAACTGGGCGCGCAGATCGAATTTTGTCACAGGCCCAAGGTCGAAACGCAGCAGGCCGCTCAGCGACATGTCGCGGACATAATCGGCGCCGGTGTGGAGATAGACATTGTCGATCAGCCCGTCGCTGCGATTGCCGTAACCGCCTAAGCGGAAATAGATTTTGTCCGAAATAATGGGCCCGGACACGACCCCGGCAACGCGCTGCGTATCGCCATTTTCGTACGCGCCCGACACCCAGCCCCGCAATTTGTCGGTCGGGGCCTGTGTGACAATATTCACCGTGCCGCCGACCGCACTGCGGCCGTACAGCGCGCCCTGTGCGCCGCGCAGGACCTCGACGCGTTCGATGTCGAACAGCTGCTGGGTGGCGAGTTCGGCATCGGGCGCGGTGATGCCGTCGACGACGAACGCCAGCGGCGGATCGCCGACCTGCGGCGTGATGATGCCGCGCAACTGGAAGCGCTCGAGCCCGGGGCGGTAATTATCGAGCAGCCCGAAATTGGGCGTCTGGTCGGCGATGCCGCGCAGGTCGCGGATGCCGGCGCGGCCGATGTCCGTGCGGTCGAACACGCTGACCGAAGCGGGGATGTCCTTGAGATGCTCCGGACGACGCAGGCTGGTGACGACCACGTCGCCGTTTTCCGTAGCGGCTGGCGGATAATTCGGGGACACAATACTTAATTCACGCGGCGGTGTTTCGCGCGGCGTGGTCTTTTGAGGAATTAAGTATTGTGTCCCCGAATTATCCTGCGCGGCAGCGGGAGCGGCGACGAGCAGCATCAGGCCGGCGAGCGGCGAGGCGGTGATGGCGATAGGATTCATGGCGACAAGCTTCTTTATAAGCGGCCTGTCACCAACCGCTGTGGGAATGCGGGCTCTTTAGCGCGGGATTCCGTACAGTCAATTCTCGTCAGCGATCTTTCAGGAACCAGGCGCGGGTGGCCTCGTCGGCGGGGAAGAAGCTCTCCAGCGTCAGCTCCGACAGGGTCACGTCGTTCGCCGTGCCGAACACTGTGGTCATCGACAGCAGCGACAATATCGCGCCGTCGGGCATCCGCAGCAACAGCGGCACCGCGACCCGGGCGACGGGCGGCGGCCGGGTCTTGCCCGGCGCGGTCGGGATCGCGGCGAGCTGGTCGTGCAATGCCGCCAGTTCGGGGTCGCCGGTGGCGGTGGCATCGGCCTTGAGGCGCCCGAGGATATGGTGGCGCCATTCGGCGAGGTTGACGATCCGTGGCGCCAGCCCGTCCGGATCAAGCGTGGCGCGCAGCACATCGACGGGCGGCGTGACAAGCCGCGCGGGCAGGCCGTCGAGCAGGCGCAGCGCCGGCGCATTGGCGAGTTTCAGGTTCCACAGCCGGTCGACCGCGAGCGCGGGGAACGGGCAGTGCGCGTCGAGCACGGTACGGATCGTCGCCATCGCCGCCGCCATCTCCGGCGCATCCAGCGGCCGGGCGGGGTGCGTCGGGGCATAGCCGCCGGCGACGAACAGGCGGTTGCGCTCGCGCAGCGGCATGGCGAGGCGCTCGCCCAGTCGTTGCAGCAGGTCGCGGCTGGCGCTGGCCCGCCCGCTCTCGACGAAGCTGAGATGGCGCGTCGACACCTCGGCCTCGAGCGACAGGTCGAGCTGGCTCATGCGCCGCCGCCGCCGCCAGTCGCGCATCAGGTCACCCACCGTCTCGCCGGTCATCTGGTTCGTCATGTCCACCTCACAGGAGATGCACCGCGCGGCCGCGCGTGCCGATTACCTGGGAGGTAATCGTCTAGCGTCCGGGGTGCCGCCATCAAGGGGTCGTCAACAAGCAGGAGCATGACGATGACCGACCCCAAATATGTCGCCGAACTTTATCTGGCGAGCTGGAACGCCGTACCCGCCGCGCGCGCGGCGGCGATGGACATCTGGTCCGCGACCGCGACCTATCGCGACCCGCTGATGGCGGGCAACGGGCGCGACGGGATCGCGTCGATGATCGACGCGGCGGTGGCGAACTTCCCCGGCCACCATTTCGTGCTCGACGGCACGCCTGACGGGCACGGCCCGTTCGTGCGCTTCAGCTGGGCGATCCGGCCGATCGCCGGTGCGGACGCGGCGGTCGCACGCGGCACCGATGTCGTTCGGCTCGATGGCGATGGCCGGATCGCCGAGGTGATCGGCTTTCTCGATGGGGCCGCGGCATGAGCGCGCCCGATATCGCCATCGCCGATGGGCATCATCTCTATCTGCGCGACTGGGGCAGTGGACAGCCGGTCGTCCTGCTCTCGGGCTGGGCGATGGACGGGCGCGGCTGGGGCGAGACGATGGTCGGGCTCAACGCCGCCGGCTTCCGCACCATCGCCTATGACCGGCGCGGCCACGGCCGATCGACCGACCCGGGCGGCCATGACTACGACACGCTGGCCGACGACCTCGCCGCGGTGCTCGACGCGCTCGATCTGCGCGAGGCCGTGCTGGTCGGCCATTCCGGCGCGGGCGGCGAGATCATCCGCTATCTGACGCGGCATGGCGCGTCGCGCGTCGCGCGCGTCGTGCTGGTCGGCGCCACCGGCCCGCGCATGGTCGCGCCGGCGCCGGGCGAACCGGGCATTCCGGAAGAGATGGTCGAGCCGGGCATCGCGCGTATCGCCGGGGATGTGTCGGGGTGGATCGCGGAGAATATCGTCGCCTTCGCACCCCAGGCCGATGCCGACACGATGCGCTGGCTGGCGGCCATGGTGCTCGATGCCTCGCGTCGCGCGCTGGTGGATTTCCAGCGCGCGATCCTGACCAGCGACTTCACCGACGAGGCGAGCTGGATCCAGCTACCGGTCAGGATCATCCATGGCGACCGGGATGCCAGCGCCCCGCTCGACCTGACCGCGCGGCGCTATGCGGCGCTGATCCCCGGGGCCGAGCTGCTCATCTATGAGGGCGTGGCACATGGCGTGATGATCACCCACGCCGCGCGGCTCGCCGCCGATATCGCCCGTGAAGGGCCGTCTTGATCGCCGTGCTGTGCTGCGCTGCATCAAAAATAAACCCGGCTGGGCCTTGCCAGTGCGCCGGGCTGCATTGAGACTGTCATAATGATGCTGCGAGTCTCCGACAGCGACGCTGCAATTTCACCGGCCGCCTGCGCGCCGGCGGTGATCGCGCCGTTCGCGGGTCCGGCCGTGTTGCAGCGCACAAGCGGCGACGGCCGGATCGTCGTCGATCGTTCACCTTCGGGCGCGCATCGTCTCGTCCGGCTGCGGCAGGCGGGGGCGGCGAAGATCCTCTGTCCGCGAAACCATCAGGACGGTGCGTTCGAGGCGGTGTTGCTCAACACCGCGGGCGGGCTGGCCGGGGGCGATCATCTGCACTGGGACGTCGGGGCTGGGCCGGGCGCCACATTGCGCGTCACCACTCAGACCGCCGAGCGGGTCTATCGCTCGACCGGTGACGATGCGCTGGTCGCGACACGGCTGGAGGCCGGGCCGGACGCGACGCTGGAATGGTTGCCGCAGGAGACGATCCTGTTCGATGGTGCCCGGCTGTCGCGTACCTTGTCGATCGATCTGGCCGAGGATGCCGGGCTGCTTGCGGTCGAGGCGGTGGTGTTGGGGCGGCGTGCGTTCGGCGAGCGGGTGCGGTCGGGTTTCTTGCGCGACCATTGGCGGGTGCGGCGGGGCGGGCGGCTGATCCATGCCGACAGCGTGCGGATCGACGGCGATATCGCCGCCTTGTGCGATCGACCGGGCACGCTCGGCGGGGCGCAGGCCTTTGCCACGTTGCTGCTGGCCGGGCCGGCGCAGGTGCCGATCGATGATCTGCGCGCGATGCTGCCGGCAGGCGAGGGGCTCGATGCCGCCGCCTCGGCGCTGCCGCATGTCACGCTGGTGCGCATCGTCGCGGCGCATGGCGATATCCTGCGACCGGCGCTGGCGGGGCTGCTCCATGCCCTGCGCGGCGCGGCGCTTCCTCGTGTCTGGCAGAGCTGAACGATGCAATTGACCCCGCGCGAAAAGGACAAGCTGCTCGTTGCCATGGCGGCGATCGTCGCACGCAAGCGGCTGGAGCGCGGGGTGAAGCTCAACCACCCCGAGGCGATCGCGCTGATCAGCGACTTCGTCGTCGAGGGCGCGCGCGACGGGCGCTCGGTTGCCGACCTGATGGAGGCCGGTGGCCATGTCATCACCCGCGACCAGGTGATGGAGGGGATCGCCGAGATGATCCACGACGTCCAGGTCGAGGCGACCTTTCCCGACGGCACAAAGCTCGTCACCATCCACCACCCGATCCGCTGAGGAGGCCCGCATGCGCTTTGCCAAAATGATCGTCGCCGTCACGTTGCTGACCGTCGCCGTGCCGGCCTTCGCCCATCCGGGGCACGACCATCCCGGCCTTGCCGGCGGGTTGCTGCACCCGCTGACCGGGGCGGACCATCTGCTGGCGATGGTCGCGATCGGCCTGTTCGCCGCGATGCGCGGCGGGCGGGCGACATGGGCCTGGCCGCTGGGCTTTGTCACAGCGGCGGCGCTGGGCTTTGCCGCCGCGCGGTTCGGGTTCGTCGCGCCGTTGGTCGAACCGGCGGTGCTGGCCTCGGTGTTCGTGCTCGGCCTGCTGGTCGTGGCGGCCGCGCCGGTAAGCCTCGGCGCGGGTGTCGCGCTGGTCGCCCTGTTCGGCTTCGCACATGGCCAGGCG
Source organism: Sphingomonas bacterium (assembly GCF_028292965.1). GTDB lineage: Bacteria > Pseudomonadota > Alphaproteobacteria > Sphingomonadales > Sphingomonadaceae > Sphingomonas. The sequence goes on from NZ_JAQGLG010000081.1 coordinate 10,369, forward strand.
CATGCCGGCGAAGCGGGTGCGACGGCCATTAGCGCCTTTGCCGCCGGCTTCCTGATCACGAGCGCGGCGCTACATGTCGCGGGGCTCGGCCTGTACCGCGTGACCGGCAAGGCCTGGACCCGGCTGGCCGGTGCCGCGACGGTGGCGGGCGGCCTCGCTCTGGCCTTCGCATGACCCCGGGTGAGGTCTTCACCGTCGCCGGCGACATCGTGCTCAACGAAGGCTGCGAGGCGATCTCGCTGACGGTGGCCAATCGCGGCGACCGGCCGGTGCAGGTCGGCAGCCATTATCATTTCGCCGAGACCAACAGGGCGCTCGACTTCGACCGTGTGGCGGCGCGCGGGCACCGGCTCGATATCCCGGCCGGCACCGCGGTGCGCTTCGAGCCCGGTCAGAGCCGCGAGGTGCGGCTGATCGCCTATCGCGGCGACCGGCGGGTGATGGGCTTCAACAGCGCGGTGATGGGGAGCCTCGACGCATGAGCATCGCCATCCCGCGCAGCCTCTATGCCGATCTCTATGGGCCGACCACCGGCGACCGGGTGCGGCTCGCCGACACCTCGCTGATCATCGAGGTCGAGCGCGACATGACCGTTTACGGCGAGGAGGTCGTGTTCGGCGGCGGCAAGGTGATCCGCGACGGCATGGGCCAATCCCAGGCGACGCGCGCCGAAGGGGCGGTCGACACCGTCATCACCAATGCGCTGATCGTCGATGCCGCCGGCATCTGGAAAGCGGACATCGGCCTCAGGGACGGCCGCATCGCCGCGATCGGCAAGGCCGGCAACCCCGATACCCAGCCCGGCGTGACGATCGTCATCGGCCCCGGCACCGAGATTATCGCCGGCGAGGGCAAGATCGTCACCGCGGGCGGGGTGGATTCGCATATCCACTTCATCTGCCCGCAACAGGCCGAGGACGCGCTGATGAGCGGCGTCACGACGATGATCGGCGGCGGCACGGGTCCCGCCACCGGCACCAAGGCGACGACCTGCACGCCCGGCCCATGGCATATCGCGCGCATGCTGCAGGCGATCGACGGCATTCCGATGAACTTCGGGCTGAGCGGCAAGGGCAATGCCGCGACGCCCGGCGCTTTGGTCGAGCAGATCAGGGCCGGCGCCTGCGCGCTCAAGCTGCACGAGGATTGGGGCACCACCCCGGCGACGATCGACACTTGCCTGTCGGTCGCGGACGCGCATGACGTGCAGGTGATGATCCACACCGATACGCTCAACGAGAGCGGCTTCGTCGAGGATACCATCGCCGCGTTCAAGGGGCGGACGATCCACGCCTTCCACACCGAGGGCGCGGGCGGCGGCCATGCGCCCGACTTCATCAAGGTGTGCGGCCTTCCCAACGTGCTGCCGGGGTCGACCAACCCGACCCGCCCCTACACCGTCAACACGGTGGAGGAGCATCTCGACATGTTGATGGTGTGCCATCATCTCGACCCCAATATCCCCGAGGATGTGGCGTTCGCCGAGAGCCGCATCCGCAAGGAGACGATCGCGGCGGAGGACATCCTCCACGATCTCGGCGCGTTCAGCATCGTCGCTTCGGACAGCCAGGCGATGGGCCGGGTCGGCGAGATGCTGATCCGCACCTGGCAGACGGCGGACAAGATGAAGCAGCAGCGTGGCAGCCTGCCCGGCGAGCAGGGCGACAACGATAACCTCCGCGTGCGGCGCTACATCGCGAAATACACCATCAACCCGGCGATCGCGCAGGGCATCGCGCACGAGGTCGGCTCGGTGACGGTCGGCAAGCGTGCCGATCTGGTGCTGTGGGACTTCGCCTTTTTCGGGGTGAAGCCGGCGATGATCCTGATCGGCGGGATGATCGCGGCGGCGGCGATGGGCGATCCGAATGCCTCGATCCCGACGCCGCAGCCGGTGCATTACCGGCCGATGTTCGGGGCGTACGGCCGCGCGCTGGGCGCGACGGGGGCGATTTTCACCTCGCAGGCGGCGGTGGATGACGGGCTCGCCGCGCGGCTCGGGCTGGCCAAGCCGCTGCTCGCGGTGCGCAACACGCGCGGCGGGATTTCCAAGGCGTCGATGATCCTCAACGACCTGACCCCGCATATGGAGGTCGACCCCGAAACCTATGAGGTGCGCGCGGACGGCGAGTTGCTGACCTGCGAACCGGCCAGCGTGCTGCCGATGGCGCAGCGTTATTTCCTGTTCTGATGGCCCCCTTATGATGACCATGCGTGCCACCCATGTCCTGCTCCGCGGCATCGCCATCGCGGACGACAGCGTCAGCCTCGACTTCGACGGGCGGCATCGCCGGCGCGTGATGCTGCACACCGCAAAAGGCGAGCATCTGCTGCTCGACCTCGCCGAGACGGTGGCGCTGGCCGATGGCGACCTGCTGGTCACCGCGGACGGGCGGCATATCGCCGTGGTCGCCAAGCCCGAGGCGTTGATGGAGGTTTCGGCGACCGATCCGGCCAGGCTGGCGCGGCTCGCCTGGCATATCGGCAACCGCCATCTGCCGACCGAAATCGCCGGGGCCACGCTGTACCTGCGCCACGACCATGTCATCGCCGACATGCTCGAAAAGCTCGGCGCCGTGGTGACCTTCGTCGATCGGCCGTTCAATCCGGAGGGCGGCGCCTATGGCCATGGCCGCACGCTCGGGCATGATCACGGCCACGACCATTCCCACGACCACGATCATCACCATGACCACAGCCATCATCACCACCATGACTGAAGCGCGCTACCGGCTGATGACCTGGCTGTCGCCGGCCTATCCGGTCGGCGGGTTCAGCTATTCGCACGGTATCGAGTATGCCGTGGAGGCGGGGCTGGTCACCGACCGCGCCAGCCTGACCGGGTGGGTCGAGGATTGCCTGCGCCACGGTGCCGGACGCAGCGATGCGATCATCGCCGCCCATGCCTGGCGCGCCGATGATGCGGCGACGCGTACCGATCTGGCCGATCTGGCGCTGGCTTTGCAACCAGCCAAGGAACGCCTGCTCGAATGCGAGGCGCAGGGGGCGGCATTCCAGCTTGTCACCGCGGCGGTGTGGCCGGCGGGCGAAATCGACGCGGCGCCCTTGCCTTATCCGGTCGCGGTCGGCGTTGCGGCGCGCGCGCATGATGTGCCGCTCGACGAGATGCTGTCGGCGTTTCTCTGGGCGTTCGCGGCCAATCTCGTCTCTGCGGCGGTGCGGCTGGTGCCGCTCGGCCAGACCGACGGGCAGCGCGTGCAGGCGGCGTTGATGCCGGTGGTGCTCGACGTGGCGCGCGACGCGGCAACCAGCGATCTCGACGATATCGGCGGCTGCGCCTTCCGCGCCGACATCGCCGCGATGCGCCATGAAACCCAGCATGTGAGGCTCTTCAGGTCATGACCAGCGAACGTAACGGCCCCCTGCGCGTCGGCATCGGCGGCCCCGTCGGATCGGGCAAGACCGCGTTGATGGATGCCTTGTGCAAGGCGATGCGCGATCACTGGTCGGTCGCCGCGATCACCAACGATATCTACACCCGCGAGGATGCCGAATTCCTCGAACGATCGGGCGCGCTGCCGATCGAGCGCATCATGGGGGTCGAGACCGGCGGCTGCCCGCATACCGCGATCCGCGAGGACGCCTCGATCAATCTCGCCGCCGTGGCGCAGATGCGCGCGCGCTTCACCGACCTCGACATGATCCTGATCGAATCCGGCGGGGACAATCTGGCGGCGACCTTCAGCCCCGAACTGGCCGACATCACGCTCTACGTCATCGACGTCTCGGCCGGCGACAAGATCCCGCGCAAGGGCGGCCCGGGCATCACCCGCTCCGACCTGCTGATCATCAACAAGATCGATCTCGCGCCTTATGTCGGCGCGAGTCTCGAGGTGATGGACCGCGACGCGCGCAAGATGCGCGGCGAGCGGCCGTTCGTGTTCACCAACATCCGCGCCGGGGTGGGGGTGCCTGAGGTGGTGGAGTTCGTCGCGCGGTTCGGCGGGCTGCCCTGACGCCCGCGCTTCAGGCGAAGCCGAGGGCGCGTGGCGGCAGGGTCGGCGGACAGGAAGGCGTGGTGTCGGGCGCGGCGTTGAGCGCGGTCAGCATCGCCAGCATGTCGTGCGGCGGCTGCTCGAGCAAGGTCGCGGCGGTGATCGCGCGCAGATAATTGACCACCGGCGGCTGCCAGTTGGCATTGTCGATGATCAACAGGGGTCGCATATCAGCCTCCCGGGCCTCGTTGCCAAAACGTGCAACATTGTGCCCGGCTGGCCCGGCATAGGGCCATCCGCCGACAAGCCCGCGTCAATTCAGCGGGGGTGCGGCGCCAGGGTGGTTCTCGACAGCTTCAACAAGCGTCGCACCCGACTTGTTCCCTGATCGATCGTACCGCGCGACCGGCCTAGGTCGCGCGGCGACAGGATGCTAAGCCCGCGCCATCACCGTCCGCCGTGCAGGCACACGTGACCGGGAGACGCATGTGCTCTCGCCTGCAAGCGGAGTGTCACCCGTGCTTTCCAGTTTCTCCAACAGCGACGCGGCGGCCCGATGCCCGAAACCATAACGGACGCGATCCTCGACACGCTGCGCACCGCGCACGACGCGCAGGTGCTCGCATTGGCCATCGTCAACACCATCCCCGACCCGTTCCTGGTGCTCGACGAGGAGCTGCACGTGCTGGCCGCGAGCCGCGCCTTTTACGAGGTGTTCCGCGTCGACGTGGCGGAGACCAAGGGCCGCTCGCTGTTCGCGCTGGGTGACGGACAGTGGAACATCCCGGCGCTGCGCCCCCTGCTCGAAACGATCATCCCCGACCGGGTGGCGATGGACGGGTTCGAGGTCGAGCATGACTTTCCCGGGCTAGGCCCGCGCATCATGCTGCTCAATGCGCGCAAGGTGATCTATGAGGACAGCCCCGCGATCACCATCCTGCTGGCGTTCCGCGACGTGACCGACATCCGCGCGATCGAGGCCGAGAAGGCGGCGTTGCTTGCGCGCGCGGAACAGCTGCTCGGCCAGAAGCAGATGCTGCTCGAGGAGATGCGCCACCGCGTCGCCAACAGCCTGCAGATCATCGCCAGCATCCTTTTGCTCAAGGCGCGCGCGGTGGCGTCGGACGAGACCCGCGCCCACCTCAAGGACGCCCATTTGCGGGTGATGTCGGTGGCGACGGTCCAGCACCATCTCCACACCGTGGACGGCATCGCCGAGATCGAGGTGGCGCCATATCTGAACAAGCTGTGCGCCGGTCTGACCGCGTCGATGATCGGCGAGGCCAGCCCGATCGCGATGGACGTGGTGGCGGACGCCGGCATGGCCGAGTCCGCAACCGCGGTGAGCCTGGGCCTGATCGTCACCGAGCTGGTGATCAACGCGATCAAATATGCCTTTCCCGGCGGCAAGGCGGATGCGCGCATCCTCGTCCGCTACGAACGCAACCAGGCCGACTGGAAGCTGACGATTTCGGACAATGGCGTCGGCCAGGACGGCACCGCCGCGACGTCCGGCGGAAGCGGGCTCGGCACGACGATCATCGAGGCGCTGGCCAAACAGCTCGCCGCCGTGGTCGAGATCAGCAGCGGCCCGGGCGGCCTGAGCACCTCGGTGACCAGGGCCAGCTTCACGTCGCGACCGATGCCGGTCGAGACTGCTGCGATTTAACAGCGGCACGGTTTTTGGATGCTGCAAATCAGCGCATTGTCCATTATTATCGATATGGATCAATGTCTTGTGCGGCACTGACTGTTGCTGCGGAACAGCGACGGAACAGCAGCGGAACAGCGTCCGAGCAGCGCGAGAACAGCGCCCAAAGCGGCGCCGGAACAACGCTGGAAACAGCGACGAACAGCGGCGTCCGATGGCGCCGCGCTCGCGACACCAGTCGTGGAAATAAACAGACGATGAGAAAGAACGCGCCGGAGCGTGACAGCATCACCATGCGCCATGCGTGGGGATGTTGAATCGGCTTGGCCCCTGGCGATCGCTCGCCGCGACGTGCGCCTCGTCCGTCAATATCAATAGTTGTAATACAAATATTGCTGGATGTGGCTCTGCGCGTCGTGATACAGCATCCATGCCGAGGCGGTAAAACCATGATCGGCGACGAGAAATAGGAGAGGAAAATGCATAATATCAGCTATATGCAAGTGGGACTCGGCGCGCTCGGTTGCGGGTTGGCGATGGCCGCCTCACCGGCCGTCGCGTTCAGCTGCACGCCGCAGGTTAATATGACAACTTCGCCTATTCGCAGAGCAAATATCAGACGGTGATCAACAACAGCCAGGCGTTGCAGGTGCAATCGACCAGCACCTGCCTGTCGACCGCAGACATGCAGGATCACGAGATCGACAGCGACAACTGGCATCTCGATGGCGCGAATATGTGGTTCGGCTTCGGCGGCGGCAACAAGAGCGACCGGGTCGAGTTGCGCGGCAGCTCATTCAGTGGCTCCGCGACCGGCAAGAAGTGGACCGGCAAGGTCAAGATCCAGTTCGGCGGCAGCTATTCGGACGGCTTCACGGTCGGCCAGGTGTTCGGTGAATCGACCCAGGACCCGATCCTGCGGCTCGAATTCTATGCCAGCCGCAGCGGCGTCAGCAATCATCTCTGGGCGGTCTATCGCACCGGCACGGGCAGCGCGACGGTCGAGTATTTCGACCTCGGCGCGGCGACCTCGTCGGCCTTCACGCCGGTGACGATGGAATATGGCACCAGCAACCGGATCCAGGTCACCTATGGCAGCGTCGTGCACGATTTCACGACCAATTTCGGCTATTGGGACAGCTCCAGCAAGACGGTCTATTTCAAGGCGGGCTGCTATCTGCAGGAAGCGGGTAGCTGCGCGGTGACCTATTCCAGCCTGACCTTCGACAAGTAAGCGGGGCGCGGTAATGGCCGCCGCGGCCGCGGCCGGGGCGGTGCGTTTCGCGCGCGGCGCCGGCTTGCCAAACCCGATCCGGCCGGCGATGTTCGGCGCGCAAAAGCGAAAGGCCGACATGACGACGATCAGCATGACAGCGCCGCGATCGCGGATCGTCGGGCGGCCTTTCTATCTCGTCATGTCGTTGCTGATGGCAGCGGTGATCGTCGGTGGCTTTTCGCGCACCGTGCCTGGCGACTTCATGGGCGCGCGCGGCTTGCCGTTGCTGCTGCACGTTCATGGCGCAGTGTTCACCTTGTGGGTGTTGCTGTTCGTCGCGCAGCCCGCCTTCATCGTGCGCGGATCGGTCGCGCTGCACCGGCGGATCGGGATGTTCGGCGCAGGGCTGGCCGGGGCGATGGTGATCATGGGGCTGGCGGCGACCTGGTATGCCGTGCGCTACGATTTCATCCCCGGCTTCTTTCCGCCGCGCCTGTTCCTGGTGATGAACGTGATTGGCATTCTGGTGTTCGGCGGGCTGGTCGCGGCCGGCGTGGTGCTGCGCCACAGGGCCGAGTGGCACAAGCGGCTGATGCTGTGCGCGACCGTCTCGATCCTCGGGCCGGGCCTCGGGCGGTTGCTGCCGATGGATTCGTTCGGTGCCGCGGCACCGCTGGTGATGTTCGGCGTGATCGGCCTGTTCGCCTTTGCCGGCCCGGTGTTCGACCTCATCGTCAGGCGCCGGGTGCACCGCGCCTATTATTGGGGCGTCGGCGTGATCCTGTTGAGTGAAGTCGCGATCGGGCCGATTGGTTTCTCGCCGGTCGGCGCGGCGATGTTACAGGCGGTACGGGCGCGGTAGCGGGCGCTGCCGGCACAAGACTATGGTGCGCGTCATGAAAGCTCGGAGGAGCACATGACCCGGCACCGTATCTTTTCCGCCAGCGTGGCGAGCGTCTACCCCTTCTATGTCGCCAAGGCCGAGAAGAAGGGTCGCACAAAGGCGGAGGTCGACGAGATCATCCGCTGGCTGACGGGGCACAGCGAGGCGAGTTTCGAGGAGCAGCTGGCGAACAAGACGAGCTTCGAGGACTTCTTTGACCGGGCGCCGCGGATGAATCCGTCGCGATCGCTGATCACCGGCACGGTGTGCGGCGTCCGCGTGGAAGAGGTGGAAGAGCCGACGATGCGGGAAATCCGCTACCTCGACAAACTCGTCGACGAACTGGCCAAGGGCCGGCCGATGGCGAAGATATTGCGGGGGTAGGCGCGCGCGCCGGGTGCAGGTGACAAGCGGCCGCGCGCCGTTACTATCGGCACGGTGACAGCCGCAAAGCCGAAAGCGCAACGGCGCGCCCTGCGCCGCCTTGCCGGGAGCGGGACGATGAAGAAGCGACTTGTCGTGTTGCTCGGTTTGCTCGCGGCGGGGGCCGGCGCCGCGCCGCCTACCGGCCCGCGCGCGGCGGACGAGGCGGCGATCGTCGCGGGCGAGCGGGCCTGGGGGCAGGCCTATGTCCATGGCGATGTCGCGGTGATGCGCGACCTGCTCGACGATGATTTCCGTGGCGTCGATCCGCGCGGCAATGTCTATGACAAGGCCGCGGTACTGGCCGATGTCGCCGCCGTGCCGCATGCCAGCGCGGACGCGGTCGATGGCGTGAGCGTGCGCTTCTTCGGCGACATGGCGGTCGCCCAGGCGCGCGAGCATGAAGTGGGGCCACCACCCGAAATCCACCCCGCCGAGCGTGTGTTCACCGATGTCTGGATCAGGCGCGCGGGGCGCTGGCGAATCGTCGCCGCCGAGGATCTCGACCCCGGCTTGCCGACCGCGCCCGCGCATCAGGGGGACGTCGCGGCGATCCGCGCGCTGCGCCAGGCGAGCAACGCGGCGATCCTGCACCACGACATGGCCGCCTTCCTGCCGGCCTTTGCCGACGATGCGGTGTTCACCTGGTCCAATGGCAGCTCGGCGGTCGGCAAGCCGGCGCTGGCGGCATTCTTCGCGCACGACTTCGCCGACCCGGCGTTCATCGCCTATGTCCGCACGCCGCAGAGGATCAGCGTCTCCGACACCGGCGCTCGCGCTGCCGAACACGGCGTGTGGACCGCACTGAAACAGGGCACGCGTTATGGCGGCGATTACCTCGCCCATTGGGCACGCACGCCGGACGGGTGGCGGGTGCGGGGGGAGGTGTATGTGAAGCTGTATTGCAGCGGGGCGTTGTGTACGCCTTGAGGGGCGGGGGTGGTTCCGGCCAACTAGTCTAAGGCGGCGCGAGTGCGGAGGAACGACAGGTAACGCGTATCTTCGGAAGCAAACACCTCCTCACCACCAGCCATGTAAGCGCGCATCAATTCGTCGGCAGCACGATCGTGCTCTTCTATGTTGAGAAGGACCTGGCCCAAGCGAAGATGGAGGAACGGATTTCCGACGGCCTCAGGGCAGGTCATTGCATATTCAAGCGCCTCACGCGCCGAGGTGTTGTAGCCTGAAAGAAAGGCGGAATCACCGATAGCCCCCAAAATCCAGGTGGACGCATTCCATTCGTTCTTTGGCTCAGGGACAATCGCCCACGCCCGATTATACGCGCGGATAGCGTCCTTGAATTTTCCTGCGGATGCGAGATTGTCGCCATCAGCGCAAAAACGCTGGATTGCCTCATGCACCTGCGGGGAAAGCTCTTGCGTCGTCATAGCGCAAAATAGCTATTCGACCGTGCCCTATCGTTCAAGGGTTGCGCTCTCGCAATCAGTGCGAACGTTTCGGGGCGTTCGGCTTCAGTAGAACCACGTCTGGCATAGGTGCAGCCGATGATCCCCGCGCTCCGGCGTAGCCACCCCCGCGTTCCACAACGCAAAATCGATCGCCCGCGCCGTCGCGATAACCCCACGCTGCGCCAATTCCAGTCGCAACAATTCACACACATGCACCGACACCGCGCGCAGTTCGATTTCCGCGCGGCTCCCTGGGCGCAGCGTCTCGCCCCGGCCGATGCGGTGCGACAGCGCCGGGTGGTAGCGCAGCACGCCGTTCGCCTCGAGGACGAAGGGCAGCATGTTGTCGGCGAACACCGTCAGGCGGTCGAGGCCGTGGATCTCGAACAGCCCGCGTTCGGCGCCGGCGATGGCGGTGTCGTGGACGAGGATCTGGGCGCGCTTGAGTAGCCATACTTCCTCGCCGGCGAGGTGGGACACGTCGCGGAACATCGGCATGCGGCAGAGCAGCGCCACCATGTCGTCGGCCTGGTGGTTGCCATAAGTCAGCATGTTGGCGCAGCGGCCGTTCAGGTCGGTTTCGATGAAGTGGCCGAGCTCGCGCAGCGCCTCGACCGCCCAGCCGATGAACGGGCGGAGCGGTGCGCTCGCCGGGTCCTGGCCGAGGATGTGCGACATCTCGGCCGCGTCGATCGCCTGCAATGCCGCCGGGGTCGGCGCCCCCCTTTCCGCGAACCAATCGCGCAGCGCCGTGGCCAGCGCGAAATAACCCTTTTCGCCGCGATACGACCGGTAATGCGCGAAGAAGCCCGAGCCGAAATTCAGCGCGTCGAGGACGAGGAAATACCCCACCGTCTGCTCGACATCGCCGGCGAAATGGTGCGGCGTGTGGGTCATCGCCTCGGGGAGCAGCGGAGCGATGCGCTCGGCGAACCTTGGCAACGCGACTTCGTCGATCGTCACCAGCCGCGCCGTCTCGGCGACCCGGCGGCAGGAGGGCAGCACGCGTTCGATCATCGCCTCAACCGAGCCAGAAGCGGCGTGCATCGTCCAGCGATCCGGCCGCGATCCCGCTGCGCACATCGGCCATCACGCGGTTCATCGTCGCGATATTGTGAATCGTCAGCAGCGTCTGGCCGATCAACTCGTCGGCCTTGAACAGATGGTGGATATAGGCGCGGGTATAGGTGGCGCAGGTCTCACACGCGCAGCTCGGGTCGAGCGGGGTGCGGTCGGTCTTGAAGCGGGCGTTGCGCATGTTGAGGCGGGGTTCGCTGCGCTTGACCGCGGCGCCGTCGGCCACCGCCGCCGGCACCAGCGCCGCGCCGTGGCGCGCCATGCGCGTCGGGGCGACGCAGTCGAAGGTGTCGATGCCGAGCGTGACGCAGTGGAACACGTCCTCGATCCCGCCGATGCCGAGCAGGTGCACCGGCTTGGGCGAGGCGAGTGCGGCGTTGGTGAAGTCGACCACCTCGTACATCTGCGCTTTGGACTGGCCGAGGCTGCCGCCGATGGCGTGGCCGAAGAACGGCCGGTCGAGCAGGAACGCGGCCGAGGCACGACGCAGATCGTCATACACGCCGCCCTGCGAGATGCCGTACAGCCCCTGCATGCCGGCCGAGCCTTCGCGCGGGGCATAATCGCCGAAGCTTTCCGCGTAACGCGCGATCGAGCGGTCGGTCCAGCGGTGGGTCAGCGCCAGCGACTTGGCGGTGTAAGCGCGGTCGACATGGAAGGGGGTGCATTCGTCGAAGGTCAGGATGATGTCGGCGCCGAGCTGGCGCTGGATCTCGATCGATCGCTCTGGGGTCAGCGTGACGTGGCGGCCGTCGATATGCGAGCGGAAGGCGACGCCCTCCTCGCGGATCTTCAGCACCGACGTGGCCGATTTCTCGAAGGTACGCGTGCTCTTGATCTCCTGCGCCACGCCGCCATGCGCCAGCGAGAAGACCTGGAAACCGCCGCTGTCGGTCAGCATCGGGCCGTTCCAGCCGGTGAATTTGTGCAGGCCCCCATGGTCCGCGATCACCTCCGGCCCGGGCTGGAGCATCAAATGATAGGTGTTGGAGAGGATGAACTGCGTGTCGGCGGCGCGCACCTGGGGGATGGTGGTCGCCTTCATCGCCGCCTTGGTCGCGCAGAAGATGAACGCCGGGGTCTGCACATTGCCGTGCGGCGTGGTCAGGGTGCCGAGCCGCGCGCGGTCGAGCGTGGGCGCGGGGGTGCTGTCGAAGGCGAAGCCCGGGAGGGCGGGGTCGCTCCAGTGGGTGGGGGTGGTCATTGTAAAATAAGCTCCACCCCGGCGAAGGCCGGGGCCCAGTTGGAGAGGTTGTAATAACGAAGCGAAGCGGCCTTTTCAGCGACCTTCCCAACTGGGCCCCGGCCTTCGCCGGGGTGGTAGTAAGAATGGGAATGTGCGCGCTCCATCACGCAGCGCCCGCCACACCCTTACGGTGCGGGATGGCCCGGAACATCTTGCGCGAGAGATAGATAAACGGCGTGTCGAGCAGCGAGACGAACACGCGAATGCCGAAGGTGCCGAGGATATAGGTGAAGATCACACTGTCCCAGGGAACCGGGTGCGCGGCGAACACGCGCCAGGCGAGGAGCGAGAACACCGTATTGTCGAGCAGCGCGGCGGCGATGTTCGAGGCGCCGTTGCGCAGCCATAATTGCCGGCCGCCGGTGCGCTTCTTGAGCCAGGCGAAGATCGTCACGTCGAGATGCTGGCTGAGCAGATAGGACATCAACCCGGCGGCGAGCAGCCCGACCTGGGGCAGCATCAGCGTGGTCAGCGCACCCTCGACCGCGGCGCCCTCGGGCAGCGGATGATAGCCGAGCGTCAGCAGCATGACGAAGGTGAACAGGATCTGGCAGGCGAAACCGGTCCAGATCGTCCGCCTCGCGGCGGCGGCGCCGTAATTCTCGGCGATCACGTCGATGGCGAGATAGGTGCTGGTGAACAGCTCGGTGCCGAGCGCGACGGGGTGCGCGAAGACCGAGAATTGCGCGGTCTTCATCACCTGGAAATTGGCCGCGATAATCGCGACGACGATGAACGCGGTCAGCCCGGTCAGCCCGAACAGCCGCATCATCACCAGCACGCCGCCATAGGCCGTGGCGATCATCGCCAGCGAGAGCAGCTCGGGCGGCAGCGTGTTGAGGAAGGCGATGGCGGTGCCCATGAGTGAGCGGTTGGTCCTGTTGGCGGGTGCGGCGGCGCGCGAAGCGGGGGCTTCTTGCGGGGTATAAGCGGGGCGTCAAGGGTTGGGGTGGTGTCGTGTCGCTAGCCGTGATGGCATCTTGTCTCCCAGTCCCGGTCGTCGGCCTTCTTCTTGCCCCTCCCTGCAAGGGAGGGGTCGGGGGTGGGTTGGCGAGCGCAGCGAGCCATCTTGGGTTCGCGACATGCAGCACCGCATCGATCCGGAACCGTGGAACTCGGGATGATCGCAACACGGAAGGCACCGCCGAGTACATTCTGTCGGAAGCCGCCGAGTGCCTCGGCGGCACCCACCCCCAACCCCTACCTGAAAGGGAGGGGAGACTGAGAGGGCACCGTCCGGCCGGTTGTCTCAGGCTTTCACCTGATCACACCATGTCCTCATTATATTTGAAGTGAACCCCCGGTGGCCCGGCAACCGCGCCGTCCAGCAAAGTCGCCGCAACGGCGCGCGCCGGGCTGATGCGCAGCCGGTGCGGCACCAGCGGCGCCAGCAGCCGCAGGGCGACAACCCATGCCCGCTCGCCGACGCGCCGTTCCGTGCGATCGCCGGCGAGCACGCTGGGGCGGACGATGGTGAGTGACGGGAATCCGACCCCGGTCAGCGCCCCTTCCAGCTCCCCCTTCAGCCGGGGATAGGCGAAGCGCGAGCGGGCGTCGGCCCCAAGCGACGAGGTCAGCGCGAAGCGCGCCGCGCCATGCTCGCGGGCGAGCCGGGCGACGGCAAGCGGATAGCCGTAATCGATCTGCCGATAGACGTCCGGCGAGCTGGTTTTCGCGCGGGTGGTGCCGAGCGCGCAGACCACGCCGTCGACCGCCCACCAATCGGCCCGGCGGGGCAGATCGGCAAAATCGACCACGACATTCTCCAGCCGCTCCTGCGGCGGCATCGCGCGCCGCGTCAGGGCGACGAGCTGGCTGACGCGCGGGTCGGCCAGCGCCTGCGCCACGACCTGCTGCCCGACGAGCCCCGTCGCGCCGACGATCAGCAATCTCGTCATGCCCTGCTCCCTGCGCCGCGATGCGCGCGCGACGCATTATAGCATGGCGCCGCCGTCGGGCAGCGTGGCGATGTTCGCCGGCATCGGCACCGCGCGCATGACCGCCCTTTGCCAGGATGGCGCGGCGTTGTAAGGTGCGTGCGATAAAGCGGGTAGCAAGCTTGTCGCGGGCGACGGCCAGACCTGAACATCAAGGAGCGGATGATGAGGCGTGGATCTTTGCTGTTGAGCGTCGCGGTCGCGCTGACACCGGTGTCTATCGCGGGCGCGGCGACGATCGGCCATATGACGCCGGCCGAGCCGATCACCGCCGAACGGATTGCCCGGGCACCGCGCGACGAACGGGCGGCCTGGTCCGCCTATCTGGCGCGCTCGCAGCAATTGATGGCTGCCGACAAGGCGGCGCTTGCCGAGGAGCGCGCGGGTGGCGCCGCGCCGTCGTCTCCGCCGGCCGGTCCATCGGGCGGCGCGGGCATGCCGCTCGACCGGCCGCCGGCGTGGTACGCATCGCCCGAGGCGCGGCACGTCGCCGACAATATCGTCAGCTTCCAGACGCCGGCCGGAGGCTGGGGCAAGAATGTCGATCGCACCGGGCCGGTACGCCGGGCGGGCGAACATTATGTCGTGATCGAGAATCTGCCGGCCAATGCGCGCACCGATGCCGACCCGGGATGGAGCTATGTCGGGACGATCGACAATGATGCGACGACGACCGAAATCCGTTTCCTCGCGCGGGTCCAGGCGGCGCTGCCGGGCGCCGACGGTGCGCCCTATCGTGCGGCGGCGCTGAAGGGCGTGCGTTACCTGCTCGCCGCGCAATTCCCCAATGGCGGCTGGCCGCAGGTCTTTCCGCTTCAGGGCGGGTATCACGACGCGTTGACCTTCAACGACGACGCCCTGACTCTGGTCGTCGAGACCCTGGCGACGGTCGGCTCGCGCATGGGTGACTATGCGTTCGTGCCGGCATCGGTCGCGGGAGCGGCGAGCGCCGCGTCCGACCGCGCGCTGGCCGTTATCCTGCGCAGCCAGGTCGTGATCGACGGCAAACCTGCCGTCTGGGGGCAGCAGCACGACGCGGTCACGCTGGCGCCGGTCGGCGCACGAAATTTCGAGCCGATCGCGCTGTCTTCGTCCGAAAGCGCCGACCTGCTGATGTTCCTGATGGAGCAGCCGGCGCCGTCGCGCGAGGTGATCGCGGCGGTAAATGGCGGGATCGCTTGGTTGAAGGCCCATCAAATCGTCGGCTATGACTGGCGGCCCGACGAAAAGGGCGTGCGGTCGGTGATCGCCAACCCGGCCGCCGCGCCGATCTGGGCGCGCTATTATGATCCGGCGACCGGCAGGCCGATCTTCGGCGACCGCGACCGCACGATCCATGACGATGTCGCGGAACTGAGTGTCGAGCGGCGCAACGGCTATGCGTGGTATGGCAGAGGCCCGGCCAAAGCGCTGAAGGCTTATCAACAATGGTCGCTGCGCCACCGCTAGCGGCGATGCGCGAGCGACGGCGGGTCGGCCGCAGCGGCTTGGGGTCTTGCTGAATTTTCCCGTCTCGATAAGGTGCGCGCAGGGGGAGTAAACGCTGTGATTCTCAGGCTCTTGATGCCGGCACTTGCCGTGATGGCGGGGTCGGCGAGCGAGGTTCGCGCACAGGCTGCGATGCCGGCGCCGCAAACCGCCGCGCCCGCCACCGTGCCGGCGCCAGCCGCGGCCCCGGTCGATGGCGATCATATTCCGGTCAAGACCGTGGTCGAGATCGAGATCACCGAGGCGATTTCCTCCAAAACCAGCAATGTCGGCGATGGGTTCGCGCTGAAGCTGGTCACGCCACTGGTCATCGGCGGCAAGACGATGCTGCCCGCCGGATTGGCCGGGCGGGGCGAGGTGACGCATGTCGGCAAGACCGGCTCGGGCGGGCAATCGGGCGAACTCATCGTCAACGCGCGCTTCCTGCAATGCGGCGATCTGCGCATCCCGCTCGGGCATTTCCATCGCGCGGCGACGGGCAAGGACAACATGGGTGCGGCCTTCGCCGTGGGCGCGCTCATTCCTTTCGGCCAGCTGCTGGTGTCGGGTCACGATGTGACGATTCCGGCCGGCACCGGCGGTACCGCGCAGGTCAACGAAGATGTGTCGCTCGCGGCTGTGAAACAGTGCGCGCCGGCGGCGGGATAAGTTTTCTCAACGGGAGGGTAGCATGAAGACGGGAATGATGTTGCGCGCGGCCTGCGGCCTGGCGCTGGCGATGGCCACATCCGGCGCGATCGCCGAGGATGCGGCGCCGATCAAGACCAAGACGGGCGAAATCGGTGCGGCGCCGGCCGGCAAGGCGCAGGTGGTGTTCTTCCGCCCCGGCTCGATCATGGGCATGGCGCTCGGCTGCACCGTGCATGAGGGCGAGCGCGAACTGGCCCGGCTCGGCGCCGGCAAATATTATGTCGTCACCATGGCGCCGGGCAAGCACACCCTGTTCACGCGCGGCCAGGTGGGCGACTCGCTGAACCTCGAAGTCGAGGCCGACGAGACCTATTTCGTGAAGTGCAAGATCGGCAACGGCACGATCTCCGGCGCGCCGGTGCTCGAACCGTCCGATCGCGACAGCTTCGCCAAGAAGGCCAAGGGTTCTTCGATGTGGACCGCGCCGGCGGACTGGGTGCAGAAGAACGGCGGCTGAGCTCGTTGGCCGAGGGGCTGCCGCCGCGAAGCGGCAGTCGCTTCGGCCTCGTCGTTGCGCAGTCAGCGCTTGCGCGGCGCGGACCGCTCGGCCGGCTCGACCGTCAGGCGCAGCATCAACGCGGTGAGGCCATTGTCGAGTACCTCCTCGCGTTCGGGATAGCAGGCATGCAGCACATCGCCGACCTGCTCTACGCGCTCATGGTCGAGCGGTGGGCCGGTCGGCGGCGGTGCGAGCGTGGTGGCCGTCGCCGGGACGCGACGCCACCGCACCGTCGCGGTGATCCAGTGGGTGACGCGCAGCCTCATCCGCGCATTGCGCGGGGCGGCCCGCGGCGTCCTGCGCGTGCGAACATCAGCTTTTCTTCCCGTCTGTTAGGGCATCAACGCCCGAGCCGAACGGGGGTTGCGCCGCGTCTGTTTCGCCATTGTCGGCGGGGGCCCATTTGTGCCAGTCTCGCCGAAGGGCGATGCGGCGGGACAGGGGCGTGACGATGCGGCGGACGATGATGACGATGCTCAGCGCGCTGGCGCTGGCCGGTTGTTCGATCGGTGCCGACGTGCCGGTCGCGCAAAACGCGATCACCGCTTTCCATGCCCAGCTCGACGCGGCGCAGTTCGGCCCGATCTATACCCAGTCGGGCAACGAGATGCGGGATTCGACCACCCAGCCGCGCCTCACCGCCATTCTCGAGGCGGTGCATCGCAAGCTCGGCCTGTTCAAATCGGGCAAGTCGATCGGGTGGAACGACAACGTCAACACCAGCGGCCATTATATCGCGATCAACTATCAGGCGACCTATGAGCATGGGGCGGCAGCCGAGAATTTCGTCTATCGCATCGATGGCGGCAAGGCGACGCTGGCCGGTTATCACGTCAATTCGGATGTGCTGGTGCTGAATTAGGGATCGATCGATACGGCGCAGATCGCGCCGCTTCCGCTCTTTCCCGCATCGCGTGTGCCGGCAACAGGGATCGTACCTCCTGCGTCGCACTGATCAGCGCGGCGATCGGGGCGGGGAGTGTGCGGTGCTCACCCCGCCACCAGCACCAGCGCCTGTGCCGCCGGGCCGATCGCGACGTCCCGGCCCCAGTCGAAGGCGAGGAAATCCTGCTCGATGCCGTCGGCGAAGATCACCCCGCCATCGTTCATCCGCGAGGTGACATGCAGCGGTGTCGCGGTGACGCGGCCGTGGATCAGGGTGGTGCCGGTGGCGATGCTGGGAAAGGGCTCGCGCACGAAATACGCGACCGCGCGCTCCTCGGCGCCGAGCGGCATCGCGGCGTGCGTCGCCTGCATGATCGAGCGCGCCCAGCCGGTCGCGCCGGTGCCCGAGGCGACGATCAGCCCGCTCGACGACTGGTCCTCATGCGCCTTGGCCGTGGCGATGGTGTAGCGCGCCGACTGGTGGCTGCGGTGGCCGATGAAGATCTCGTTCAATGCGAGCAGCCGCTCGCCGCCGTCGAGCACCGCCTCGACCATGGTGCGATACTCGGCATCGACTTCGCCCGAAGCGCTTGGGGGCAGGAGGCGGGCGAGCCGCTCCAGCGGCACACGCACCAGCACCCCGTCAAAGAGATCGGGCGAG
Source organism: Sphingomonas bacterium (assembly GCF_028292965.1). Classification (GTDB taxonomy): domain Bacteria; phylum Pseudomonadota; class Alphaproteobacteria; order Sphingomonadales; family Sphingomonadaceae; genus Sphingomonas. The sequence continues at coordinate 28,390 of NZ_JAQGLG010000081.1, forward strand.
GGATTGATGCCGAGCACCGGCTGGCCCGACAGATATTTTGCGACATTGGCGACCAGTCCGTCCTGGCCGATTGCCACCACGACATCCTCCGGCGCGAACAGGAAGCGGTCGAGATCGGCGCGACGCACCGTCGCCTGGCGCCATTCGGGCGGCACGGCGGCGCGCGCGGCCTTGACCGTCTGCTGGAGCTGGTGATGCCGCGCCTCCAGCACATCGAGCGACTGGCCGCGCGTTGCGAGGAAGAAGCGCGCCTGCCCTTGCGTCGCGTGGCGCGCGAGCAGTTGTTCATAATCGCTCTCGCGGGTGACGAACACCGCGCGCGGCGTAGTGGCCGGCATGGCGTGCCCCCTCAGGCCGCCGGTAGCGCGGGCGTCGCCGCGCCACCCAGTGCGCCGAGCACGCTCGCCAGCAAATCGGGCGTGATGTTGACATGCTCGATCGTGTCGAGCTTGCCGGCCAGTTCGCGCGCGGCAAGGCCGAGCAGCACCGCCGGCGGCAGGTCGCGGTAGATCGCGATACGGTCGCGCTCGGCATTGCCCTTCGCGCCTTCGACCGCGGTGATCCGCCCGGCTTCGCCCTCGGCGGCGATGCGCTCGGCCTCGGCCAGACCCTCGGCGCGGGCACGGGCATTGTCGACCTCCTCGGCGATCAGCTGCTTCTCGCGCCGTGCCAGCTCGGTCTTGGTCGCCAGCTCGTTCTCGGCGATGGCGCGCTCCTTCTCGACTGCCAGCGCGCGGCGTTCGAAGGTCGCCTCATCGGCCTTTTGCTGCAGTGCCTCGAAGGTCGGGGTCTGCAACGCGCGTTCCAGTTCGCTGCTCGGCGCGAGGTTGGTCAGCCGTACCGCCACCGCGGTAAGGCCGATCTCGGCCAGCGCGGCGTCACCGCCCAGCGCGGCTTCCAGCGCACGGCGCAGCGGCTCCGGTCCGGCATCGAGCAAGGCCCGCACTGGCGCGCCGGCGAGATATTGCAGCGCCGCCTGGTTGACCAGGCCGGCGAGCCGCGTCTCGATGCGCTGGATCGGTTCGGCCTGATATTGCCCGCTGCTCAGCCCGATGCTGAAGTCGACCCGGCTGGCGAGCAGTTCAGGGTCGGTGACGTGCCAGGTCAGCGTGCCCTGCACCGTCACGGCCTGGAAATCCTGGCTGCGGCCCTTGACGAACAGCGCCATCTCGCGGTCGTCCATCGGCAGTTCGGCGATGCTGGTCGTCTCGGGTCGGAACCACAGGACGAGGCCGCGCCCGCTGCGCCGCACGCGGCCGTTGCGGTAACGGATGACATGGTTGCTGGCCTCGCTGCGCAGCTGGGCGGCGAAGACGAAGTTGCGGATATGGGCCATCAGACTTCTCCCTGTTCTGGCAAATGACGGTAAAGTTCGGCGGGACGGAACGAGGCGCCCGCCTCGCGCTCGCCGGTCGCGGCGAGGCAGCCGCGATCGAGCATGCGGCGGCGAAAGGCGGGCTTGTTGAGCGGCGTGCCGAGGATCGCCTCATGCACCTCCTGCAAGGCACGCAAGGTGAAACGCTCGGGCAGCAGCGCGAAGGCGATGCCCGAATAATCGAGCTTGCCGCGCAGCCGGCGCAGCGCGGTAGCGAGGATCGCGCCATGGTCGAAGCCGAGCGGTAGGGCGGCGCCGTTTCCGGTGTGGGCGGTGGCGGCCTCGTCGCCTTCGCCCAACGTCAGCCGGGCCAGGGTCAGCGCCGGATCGCCGGCGAGCGCGGCGGCGAAGCGATCGGCCGGGAGCAATGAGAAATAGGCCACGGAGATGATCCGCGTGCGCGGGTCGCGATCGACCACGCCGAAGGTGTAGAGCTGCTCGAGATAGGCGTCGTCCAGATGCGCCTTGCCGCCGAGCACGCGCCGTGCGGCCGCGTCGAGGCTCTCGTCGATGCCGACGAACGCGCCCGGCAGCGTCCAGCTGTCCCGGAAGGGATGCACATCGCGCCGCCGCAGCACCGCCGCCGGCGCGCCTGCGATCACCGACATCAGCACCAGATCGACGGCCAGCGACGGGCGCTTGAAAGCGGTGGGATCATAGTCGTCGAGAAAGGCTCGTTCATCCACCGCCGCGCACCTTATATGCGTTATGCATATTAGTTATACGCGAGTCGGATATAAGTCAATAGCGGCGGCAGGGCTGGCGAATTTTGACACCCCGCCGGCCGTTCGTCCTGGTCGCAACGGCGCGGCCGGACGAGCATGTCGCACGGTTTGCGCGGGTGACCGTCCTTAGCGGCGCATGAACCGTTTTTAACTTGCGAAAGGGATGAACTTTTGCGCAGAGCCCGCGTTGTTTTGGTCGGCGCGGCGGAGTTGTCGTGCGGGTTTGACCGGGGAGCAGGCATGAGTATCGGCACGGCGGAGAAGCGCGGGAATCTGGTGTTCGTGCATGATGGCGAAGGGTTGCTGCGTTTCGTGCGCATCGGCGCCGTCTATGCGCAGACCCGCAACAGCATCAGCATCGAACGCGATGGGATGATCACGACCTTCGACGAAAGCGGTCGCGAGATCGAGGAAGCTGCCTTGATCGGCAACGACATGGCGCCGGCACGCCCGATCCTGCGCCAGGCGGTCGGCGCGCGTTAGAGGGTTAGCTCAAGGAAGATCGTGCCCGGTGCCGCGCCGGCATAATAAGGCGCGATCGGGTGGAAGCCGGCTGCGGCGTACATCGCCTGCGCGGCGGCCATGTCGGCCAGGGTGTCGAGCCGCATCGCACGATAATCCCGGTCTCGCGCGGCGGCGATGATCGCGCGCATCAGGGCCGCGCCGAGCCCGGTGCCGCGCGCCGGCGGTGCGACATAGAGCCGCTTCATTTCGCACAGGCCATCGCCGAGCGGGCGCAGCGCGACGCAGCCCAGCGCCTGGCCACCGACATCACGGGCGAGCAGCAGCGCGCCGTGCGGCGCGGCATATTTGCCCGGCAGGCCGGCCAGTTCGGCGGCGAAATCCTGATAGGCGAGATCGACGGCAAGCCCGTCGGCATAGGCCTGGAACAGCGCGCGGATGGCGGTCATGTCGTCGGCCGTGACGGCTGGGGCGATGGTCGGGCGAGGAGGCATACCCGTTAAACTGTCATCGTCCCTCATCCGTCGCAAGGCTCGATAATTCGGGGACATAATACTAATTATAATTAGTATTATGTCCCCGAATTAGGAATTAGGGCGAGGATCGCTTCATTGGCGCGACCGTCCTCGGGCGTCGCGGTGGTGCGGATGGCCAGCACAAATGGCGCGCCGGCAGCTGGCAGCGTGACCGCATCGGCGCGGGGGTTGCCCGGATCGCTAGGCGACCCTCGGCGTCGGTCAGGGCTAAAATGGCTTCGGGGTTCGGCGCGGCGTGCGATGCCCGTGCCATAAGGGGGCGGTGCGAGCGGCGAATGCCGCTTCGCAGATCATCTCTCCTGTCGCACCATTCATTCGCCCATCATGGCTGGCGCAACACGCCTGTCCATCCGAAATTCCCGTCGTCGACGCGGGCGGCGAGGGAGGGACGCCGCCCGCGCCCGGCACAGGCGGCCTCAGCCGCTGCGCTTGCGCCGTGTCTCCCAGCCCTTCTTCGCCGCCGCCGATCGGGTGGCGTGCGATTGGCTCGATCCGCTCTTCGCGCCGCCCCTGCGCGACGAGGCGTGGTTCTCCTTCTTGCCGCGGCCGGAACCCGATTTCTTACCGCCGCCGCTTTCCTTGTTCACCGTCGCCCAGGCGCGGCTCTCGGCTTCCTTCCTGGAAACGCCGCGCTCTTCATATCCTTCCTCGATATGCGCGGCCTTGCGTTTCTGCTTGTCGGTGTAGCTGCTCTTGTCGCCCTGCGGCATGTCCTGGCGCTCCTACATCCGGTCGAGCATCGCGATGTGATGCTGGACCACCGGCACGATCTTGCCCGCCGCGTTGCGCAACGCCGGAACGTCGCCGCCGGTCAAATAGCCCTGGTG
>NZ_JAQGLG010000099.1 GCF_028292965.1 Sphingomonas bacterium
TGGGCTCATGCTCGGCGATCAGCGCGTCGAGGCGCTTGCGCATCGTTTCCAGCTCGCAGCGGAGCAGCTCGACCTTCTGGGTTTGCGGATCGAACATCTCGCTGCACGGCGTGCCGTAAGCGAGGAAGCCGGGCTGCTTCTGCCCGCCCTCGACCATGGTCGCGCGCGCCGGGATGCCGACCATCACCGCGCCTTCCGGCACGTCCTTGGTGACCACCGCATTGGCGCCGATCCGCGAACCCTTGCCGACGGTGATCGGGCCGAGCACCTGCGCGCCCGATCCGATGATGGCATTGTCGAGGATCGTCGGGTGTCGCTTGCCCGCGACGCCATTGTCGGGGCTGGTGCCGCCGAGCGTGACGCACTGGTAGATCGTAACATTGTCGCCGATCTGCGCCGTCTCGCCGATCACCACAAAGCCATGATCGATGAAGAAATTGCGCCCGATCGTCGCACCCGGATGGATGTCGATCGCGGTGAAGCAGCGCGACACATGGTTGACCAGCCGCGCAAGGAAGAACAGCCGCCAGCGGAACAGCCGGTGCGCCACGCGATGCCAGGCAAGCGCCCAGACACCGGGATAAAGCAGGATTTCCGCACGTGAGCGGGGCGCGGGATCACGCGCCTTGATCGAATCGAGATAGGCGATGAAACGGCCCGACATGGTGCGTCCCCTATTACGCTGCGCACCATGTAAGCCTTCGATCCGGCAAATTAAAGGACCGCTTGACGGTGAAGTTGCTCCGCGCAAAGCCTATCTCCTTGTAGGATTTGACGACGCGCCCGATCAGGACAGTGTGATGACGACCCGGAAGCGACATCGATGAACTGGCTTTCGGTAGATACGATCGAGATCATCCTGCCGTTCATCGCGATCGGCTTTGCCGCGCAGCTGATCGACGGCGCGCTCGGTATGGCGTTTGGACTGATCAACTCAACCCTGCTGATCACGGTAATGGGGCTGCCGCCGGCAGTGGCGTCGGCCAGCGTCCATGCGGTCGAGACCTTCACCACCGCCGCCTCCGGGATCAGCCACACGTTGCACCGTAACGTCGACTGGCGCCTGTTCCGCCGTCTGGTGATCCCCGGCATGATTGGCGGCGTCCTCGGGGCCTATGTGCTGTCGAGCGTCGATGCCTCGGTCGCGCGGCCCTTCGTCATGGCCTATCTCGCCGCGATCGGGCTGTACCTGCTGTTTCGCGCCTGGCGGGGCGTGATCGAGCCGCGCGCGCCCAAGGTGATCGAGCCGCTCGGCCTGGTCGGTGGTTTTCTCGATGCGGCCGGCGGCGGTGGGTGGGGGCCGGTCGTAACCTCCAACCTGCTGATTCAGGGTTCCAGTCCGCGCCAGACGATCGGCACCGTCAATACCAGCGAATTCTTCCTCACCACGACGATCTCGGCGACCTTCATCTTCAAGATGGGGTTCGCCGCCTTCACCTTGCAAACCCTCGGCCTCCTGATCGGTGGCCTGATCGCAGCTCCGCTCGGCGGCGTGCTCGCCAAGCGCGTGCCGGCCCGCACCCTGATGGCCATGGTCGGCACGCTGCTCACGCTGACCAGCATCTGGTCGATCTACCAGGCGTTCAACAAATAAACTTCGTGTTCCTGCGAAAGCAGGAACCCAGAGCCAAGAACGTTACGCTCCGAACCCTGGATTCCTGCGTGCGCAGGAATACCAAGATCAGGCGACCGCGGCGTGGACCGTCGCGACCGCCTTCATCACCGCGCCGATCCGCACCGCGGTCTGGATCATCTCGGCGGTGGCGCCGGCTTTCTTGAGCACCTGCTCATGGCTGTCGATGCACATGCCGCAACCGTTCATCGCGCTGACCGCGAGGCTGAACAGCTCGAAATCGATCTTGTCGATCCCCGGCTGGCCAATCACGTTCATGCGCAGCTTGGCCGGCATGCGCTGATATTCCTCGTTCCCGACAAGGTGGGTGAAGCGATAATAGACATTGTTCATCGCCATCACCGCCGCCGCCGCCCGCGCCGCATTGGCAGCCTCAGGTGAGAGCTTGTCGGCGACCTCCGCCTCGGTCGCATCGACCAGCGGCTTGTGGCCAGTGGCATGCGCGCACGCCAGCAGCAGCCCGTATTTACGCTGGTCATTGAGGACCGGCTCGTTGAGCAGCGAGCCGACATTGAGGCGGATGTCCTTGGCGAAATCGGGCAAGGTGCCCGCGAAATCCTTGAGTGACATTGGAATCCTTCTTCCCCCCTCCCGCCTGCGGGAGGGGCCGGGGGTGGGCGCCCGGCATCAACAAACGGTGCGGTCGCGGAAAGCGCGAGCCCACCCCCTGCCCCCTCCCGCAAGCGGGAGGGGGTTAAGCCATCAAATTACGCAGCAACCTGCAGGACATCATCGCCCTTGTTCCAGTTGCACGGGCACAGCTCATCCGTCTGCAGGGCATCGAGCACGCGCAGCGTCTCGGCCGGATTGCGGCCGACGTTCAGGCCGTTGACCTGTACCGCCTGGATGATGCCGTCGGGATCGACGGTGAAGGTCGCGCGATAGGCGACCGACTCGTCGGCATCGACGATGCCCAGCGCCGAGGCCAGCTTGGCGCCATTGTCGGCGATCCACGGGAAATCGGCGGCCGCGAGATCGGGATCCGACTTCCGCCAGGCGAGGTGGACGTGCGAGGTGTCGGTCGAGGCGCCGATCAGCACCGCGTCGCGATCCTCGAAATCGCCCTTCAGGCCGGCATAACCGACGATCTCGGTCGGGCAAACGAAGGTGAAGTCCTTCGGCCAATAGAACACGATCTTCCACATGCCGGGGGCGGTGGTGAGGACGTTGATGGTCTCGCCGGCCGGCGGTGCACTGGTGCCCTGCTGGACGGGAACGGTGATATCCGGGAACTTGTCGCCAACGGTCAACATGGTGTGGGCCTCCTGCCATAAATGGGGTCGGCCAATCGACATCCTCTGTCGCATCGGGACGTTTTCCGTCCTCTATGCTGCGCTGCATATAAAAGCGCATTCTAATCGATCAAGTTGTTTATTTGACGCTCATTGATCGATATAGGCGATCTATGGCCACTTATCTGCCGACGCTGAAACAGCTGCAATATCTCGTAGCGCTGAAGGACCACGGCCATTTCGGCCGCGCGGCCGAAGTATGCTTCGTTACCCAATCGACCATGTCGGCCGGCATCCGCGAGTTGGAAACGCTGATTGGCGTCACCCTGGTAGAGCGCACCCGCCGGGTCGTCCGCTTCACCCCGCTAGGCGACCGCATTGTCGATAAGGCCCGGCGCGTGTTGCGCGAGGCCGACGAACTGGGTGACCTTGCCCGCGCCGCCGGACGGCCTTTGTCGGGCGAGATGCGGATGAGCGTGATCCCGACCATCGCCCCGTTCATGCTGCCGCGCATCCTGCCCCGGCTGCGCCGCGACTATCCCGACCTTAAACTGTTCCTGCGCGAAGAGCCCAGCGCCGCAGCCTGCGAGGGTCTCAACCATGGCCGCACCGACTGTGTGCTGCTCGCTTTGCCCTATGCATGTGGCGAGGTGTCGTCGCGAATCCTGTTCGAGGACCGGCTGTTCGTCGCCGGGCCGGAGAGCGAGATCGGCGCCGGGCCTCTGCCGATGCGTTCCGATGAGATCGATGAGAGCCGTTTGCTGCTGCTCGAGGACGGACATTGTCTGAAGGACCATGTGCTGGCCGCCTGCAACCGCCCGGAGATGCGCGCCGAGGCAACGATGCTGGGCACCTCGCTACACACCATGGTGCAGATGGTCGACAATGGCCTAGGCGTGACGATGCTCCCCGAGATGGCGATTGCCGCGGGCATCCTCGAACATACCGGCCTCATCGCGCGGGCATTGGATGCCGACAATCCCTCACGCCGCATCGCTCTGGCCTGGCGTCGCGCATCGCCGCGTGAGCGCGATTTCGAGCTGCTCGCCGACGTCCTCGCCGCTGCGCAGCACCCCTGACATAATTCACGCTCGTTCCCCTCGGGCAACACCGATAATTATGTCAGTCCCACCTTGCCGCCGCTTCCCGGTCAGTGTCGCGCTGCTCGACCCACCGCGCGCCGTCCGCACGGGTCTCTCGCTTCCAGAAGGGCGCATCGGTCTTTAGGCGGTCGATCAGATAGGCGCAGGCCTCCAGCGCAGCCGCACGGTGCCGCGCCGCCGCGCCGACGAACACCACCGTGTCGCCCGGCACCATCGCACCGACCCGGTGGACGATACGCGCCCCGATCAGGTCCCAGCGCGTCACCGCTTCGCCAGCCAATTTTGTCAGGGCGGCCTCGGTGACCCCCGGATAATGCTCCAGTTCCAGCGTCTCGACCCCATCGTCGCCACGCACCAGCCCCGTGAAGCTGGCAACCCCGCCTGCCCCATCGACGTGGATCGCGCTAAGCTCGGCGCCCGCGTCAATCGTGTCGCTGGAAACGACGATATGGATCATCCGCCCGTCACCGGCGGGAACAAGGCGACCTCACCTGCCCGACCAAGCGACGCATCGAGCGGCACGAAATGCTGATCGACCGCCGCCCGCAAGCGCGCTCGGTCCGCGAAAGCGCGGGCATGTCCCTCGCTGCGGCCGGCGAGCCATGTGATCAGATCCGACACACTGTTCACCTCGACCGGCGGATCGACCCGCTCGGATCCGACGCCGATCGCTTCGCGCACCCAGGCGAAATAGAGCATTTCGATCGCCACCGCCGCTCAATCCATGTGCTTGAGGCCAACGCGCAGATAGTCCCAGCCGGTGATCACGGTAAGCGCTGCCGCACCCCATAGAGCCGCGATCGCGGCGGTCTGCAGCCAGGGCCAGCCGGGGATCGCGCCAGCGAGAATCAACCCACCGAGCGAGATTAGCTGCAACGTCGTCTTCCATTTGGCGAGTTGCGACACCGGCACCGATACCTGAATGCCGCCGAGAAACTCGCGCAGGCCCGACACGGCGATCTCGCGCAGCAGGATGATGATCCCGGCGATCAGGCTCAGCCCGGATATGTCGTGCGTCGCGACCAGCATCAGGATGACCGCGGCGATCATGATCTTGTCGGCGATCGGATCGAGGAAGATGCCGAGCTTCGACACCGCGCCCTGCGCCCGGGCGAGATAGCCATCGAAATAATCGGTGATGCCCATCAGGCAGTAGAGCGCGAAGCCGATCGCATAGCCGGTCGGCCAGTGCGGCCACCACAATGCCCAGACGAGGAGCGGCACTGTGACGATTCGCGACAGCGTGAGAATGTTGGGCAGCGTGAGCATCGCCATTCTCTATCCCCCCGCACCACGTGGGGACAAGCGACTTGCTGGCCGCCCCGCCGCTCGGCTATGCGGTGCCGCGACACTTCGTCGCCACGGGACCCAATATAATCATGCACAGTGCGCTCGGGTTGATGAAGGAGCGCCGATTCCTGCCATTGTTCGTCACGCAATTCCTCGGTGCGTTTAACGACAATCTTTTCAAGCAGATGATGGTGTATTTCGTCACCTATCACGTGCTCCACAACCCCAAGGCCGAGTTTGGCTTCACCGCCATCGCCACCGCGATCAGCCTGGTGCCATTCTTCCTGCTCTCCGCGCTCGCCGGCCAACTCGCCGACACCCATGACAAGAGCCGCATCATCCGCATCGTCAAGACGGCGGAGATCCTGATCATGATCGGCGGCGGCGCCGGCCTTGTGCTGGCACGCTACGGACTCACCAATGTCGGCATCGGTCTGATGCTGGCGGCGGTGCTCGCGCTGGGCGCGCACTCGACCTTTTTCGGCCCGATCAAATACGCCATCCTGCCGCAACATCTCGATGCCGACGATGTGCTCGGCGGCACCGGCCTGATCGAGGCATCGACCTATCTCGCGATCCTGCTCGGCACGATCGCCGCCGGTTGGCTGTCGGTCGATGCCGCCGCGCTGGCCGCGGTGGTGCTGGCGGTGGTCGGCAGGCTTGCCGCGACGCGCGTGCCGCCCGCGCCGCGCGCCGGGGCCCGGCTCGAGATCAATTTCAACCCGCTCAGTTCGTCATGGCGACTGGTCAACGCGACGATGCACATTCCGCGCCTGTTTCTCGCCATTTGTTCGATCAGCTTCTTCTGGATGATCGGTGCGATCGTCATCGCAACCTTCCCCCCGCTGGTGAAGAATATCCTGTTCGCGGACCAGCGCGTGGCCAGCACGCTCAACGCGCTGTTCTCGATCGGCATTGCAATCGGTTCGGTGGCGATCAACCGCATGTTGCGCGGCCGAGTCTCGGCCAAGTTCGCGCCGGCCTCGGTGATCGTGATGGGCGGGCTGTTCGTGATCTTTTCGACGCTGATGCGCGCCTGGCCTGCACCTGAGACCGGCCACCTCTATAACTGGATCGAGTTCGCCGCCCTGCCCCGCACCCTGCCGCTGGTCGCCACGTTGATGGCGATCGCGGTGACCGGCGGCATGTTCGTCGTGCCACTCTACGCATTCCTCACCACGACGGTGACCCGGGACCAGACCGCGCGCACCGTTGCGGCCAACAATGTGGTCAATTCTGGCGCGATGGTCATCGGGCTGCTCGCGGTGATCGCCCTGTCGGCGATCGGTGTATCGCCGCTCGGCACGCTGCTGGTCGTCGCCGCGATGTGCCTGGGCGCCGCATGGCTCGCCCAGAAGCTGCACGAAGCCTGCGACTGAGGTCGTTTTAGAAAATAAACGTATAAAAACAGACGAAGAAGGCGGTGAAGCTCAGCACGAAGAGCTTCCAGTCCTGATCCTCGGCGCGCTTGCGGCGCGCGGCACTGGCAGCCAGCATGCTGTTGCGGAAGGGATGGCCGGCGACCCCGGCAAGGGCGATGTGCTGTTCCATGTCCCAAGTGTTAACGCGTCGTTTACGATCCCCGCCAGCGAAGAGTGCGGTTAACGGCTGTCCAATCGCGGGACGCTACTCGAATCGCCCGCTTAGGCTTGGCAAGCGGCGCCCAAGCGCGCAGTGTCGCATGTCACGAATCGCGGGGATTCGAGTGGGGTGAGGCGTTGAAAATCATTCGTAAGTCGTGGGGTTGGGCCGCATCGGCCTGGGCCCTGGTGCAGGCAGAGGCCGCGCAAGCGCAACAGGCACTGGCCGATCCAGCCGGTTCGGGCGCACTCGTCAATGCGGTGCGCTGGTTGCAGGGTACGCTGCTCGGCACGGTTGCCACGGTGGTCGCGGTGATCGCGGTTGCCTCGGTCGGCTTTCTGATGCTGACTGGCCGGATCAACTGGCGCTATGGCGCGACGGTGATCATCGGTTGCTTCATCCTGTTCGGCGCGGCCAGCATCGTCGCGGGCATCCAGTCCACCGCCGCCGTCGGCAATTGAGCCGATGAACGGGCTGGACCGCGACCCGCTGTTCGTCGCCCTGACGCGCCCGCAGATGTTCGCGGGCGTGACCTACAGCTATTTCGTCATCAATGCGGTGGTGGCGACCGAGCTGTTCCTGATCTTCCACTCGGCCTGGGTGCTGCTCGCCGCGCTGGTCATCCACCTTATCGGCGTCGTGCTGTGCGTGCGTGAACCGCGTATCTTCGATCTTTGGCTGACGCGCGTCGGCAAGTGCCCCCGGGTGCGCAACCATGCGATCTGGCGATGCAACTCCTACCGCCCCTGACCAACGATCCGCGCGCCGTGGCGCGCGAGAAAGCGGCCGGTCACCACCTGCCCTATGCCCGCCATGTCGATGATCACACGATCGAGACGCGCGATGGCTTGCTGATGCAGGTCATCCATTTGCGCGGCCTGCTGTTCGAGACCGCCGACACCGACGAAATCAACTATCGCAAGGCGTTGCGCGACGCGATGCTGCAGGCGATCGGTTCGTCACGTTTCGCGCTGTATCATCATGTCATCCGCCGTCAGGCCGATGCGGAGCTGACCGCCCAATTCCCCGACGATTTCTCGCAGCGCCTCGATGGCGCGTGGCGCGGCCGGCTCGCCAACAAGAAGCTCTACGTCAACGACCTGTTCTTGACGCTGATCCGCCGCCCGCTGCAAGGCCGTGTCGGCATCGCCGACCGCATCCGCGGCGTGCTGGGCCGCGCGACGACCGAACCCGAGGCCGCATCCGCCAACGAACTGCGCCAGCTCGACGGCGCACGCGACGCGTTGCTCGCCCAGCTCGGCAGCTATTCGCCACGCTTGCTCGGCGTGTACGAAACGCCGCAGGGCATATGCTCCGAGCCGCTCGAATTCCTGTCCTCGCTCTACAATGGCGAGACCCGGCCGGTGATGCTGCCGCATCAGGATATCGGCGCCTATCTGCCCTATCGCCGGATCAGTTTTGGCCAGGAGACGCTCGAACTGTCGCCCGCCGGGCACACACCGCGCGGGTTCTGCGGCATCGTCTCGATCAAGGATTATCCGGCGCAGACCGCGCCAGGCATGCTCGACGAATTGCTGCGCCTGCCGTTCGAACTGACCGTGTCGCAGAGCTTCGGCTTCGTCGATCGCCAGGCCGCGCTCGGCAAGATGAACCTCGCGCTCCGCCGCATGAAGTCGGCCGAGGACGAGGCCGTCAGCCTGCGCGGCGAGCTGTCCAGCGCCAAGGACGAGGTCGCCGCCGGTCGCGCCGGCTTCGGCGAGCATCACATGACGGTCGCGGTGCGTGGCGACACGCCGGCCGCCGTTGATGCCGGTGTGGCCGAGGTACAGGCCGCGCTCGCCGATCTCGGCATCATCGCCGTGCGCGAGGAGATCGCACTCGAACCAGCTTACTGGGCGCAGTTTCCGGGCAATTTCAAATATATCGCACGGCGTGGGCTGATCTCGACGGGGAATTTCGCCGGGTTCGCCAGCGGCCATAACTTCCCGCTAGGACGGTCCGAGGGCAATCACTGGGGCGAAGCGGTGACCTTGCTCGAGACAACTGCTGCGGGCCCTTATTATTTCAACTTCCATCAGGGCGATCTGGGCAATTTCACCGTCATCGGCCCGTCGGGCTCGGGCAAGACGGTGGTGCTCAACTTCCTGCTTGCCCAGTCGCGCAAGTTCCGCCCGCGTATCATCTTCTTCGACAAGGATCGCGGCGCCGAGCTGTTCATCCGCGCGATCGGTGGGCGTTACGACCTGCTGCGGCCGGGCGAGCCGTCCGGGCTCAACCCGCTGATGATCGAGGACAATGCCGGCAACCGCCAGTTCCTGATCGACTGGGTCGCGCAGCTCGCGGGCGGCGCCGACATCGACGAACTGTCACGGATCAAGGACGCGGTCGACGCCAATTTCGCTCAACCGCCCGAGCATCGCCGCCTGCGCCACCTCGCCGAGCTGTTCCGCGGCGGCGCACGACCGACCGCCGCCGATCTGTGGTCGCGCCTGCGGCCATGGTGGGGCGACGGCGAGCGCGCATGGCTTTTCGACAACGAGGCAGACCTGACCGACCTCTCGGCTGAGGCGGTTGGTTTCGACATGACCGCGATCCTCGACGATCCGGCCGTGCGTACCCCGGCGATGATGTACCTGTTTCATCGCGTCGAGGAACGGCTCGACGGCTCGGCGGCGATCATCGTCGTCGACGAGGGATGGAAGGCGCTCGACGACGAGGTGTTCGTGCGGCGCATCAAGGATTGGGAAAAGACGATCCGGAAACGCAACGGCATCGTCGGCTTCGCCACGCAAAGCGCGCAGGACGCGCTGGAGAGCAAGATCGCCAGCGCGATCATCGAGCAGGCCGCGACGCAGATCTTTATGACCAACCCCAAGGCGCGGGCAGTCGATTATATCGAGGGCTTCGGGCTGACCCCGCACGAGTACGAGATCGTGCGCACCTTGCCCGACGACGCGCATTGCTTCCTGATCAAGCACGGCGCCGACAGCGTCGTGGCGCGCCTCAACCTGACCGGCGAGCGCGAAATCCTGACCATCCTCTCCGGCCGCGAGCGCACGGTGCGCCTGCTCGACGAGATCCGCGCCGAGCGTGGTGACGACCCCGCCGATTGGATCCCGCGCCTGCTGGAACGTGCCTGATGCAGGTCGCCTGCCCGTCCCTCGCCCCTGACAGCGCGTTCGTTTCGGGCGTGCTTGGCTATGTCGACTGCGAAGCGCAGGCGCTGGGGCTCGGCGGCTGGCAGGGCATGACCGGTGCCGGGTCGGCGAACACGCTGATCCTCTCGGGCATGCTAACGATCTTCATCGCGCTGATCGGCTATCGCATGCTGCTCGGCGAAACGCCGACCCTGCGCGAAGGCGTGGTGGCGATGGTCAAGATCGGCATCGTCATTGCGCTGGCCACCAGCTGGAACGCATTCCGGACCGTCGCTTATGATGTCGCGATGCATGGCCCGGCCGAGCTGGCGTCGCAGATCGGCGGCCCGAGCGGCCTGCCGGGCGCGGGCGGCGGGTTGATCGAACGGCTGCAGGGCATCGACAATGAGCTGATTGAACTCAACACGCTCGGCACGGGCAAGCCACTAGATGCCGACGTCATCGCCGGCCCGACCGCCGTGCCACTCAACGCCCAGCAGCAGCAGCAGCAGATCCAGGATCTGCAACGGCGCGCCCAGCGCCCGAAATGGGATCCTGCCAATGACGCGAAGCTGCTGGCGTCGGCGCGGACCTATTATCTCACCGGCGTGATCGCGGCTTTCGCCTCGGTGCGGATCGTCACCGGGCTGTTGCTCGCGCTGGGGCCGTTGTTCATCCTGTTCCTGCTGTTCGACGGCACGCGCGGGTTTTTCGAGGGCTGGGTGCGCGGGCTGGTCGGCGCGGCGTTGGGCGCCCTGGCGACGGCGATCGTGCTGGGTGTCGAACTGGCGCTGCTCGAACCGTGGCTCGCAGTGATTCTCGCCGAGCGGCGCATCGACAATCCGACGCCGGCGGTGCCGGTCGAACTGATGGTGGTGATGCTCGCTTTTGGCCTGACGCTCATCGCGACTCTCGTTGCCGTGGCCTGGGTAGCGCGCGGGTTTCGGATGCCGGCGGCGTGGCGGGTCCTGCCGGCACGGATTGCCGAGGTGGTGACGCCGCAGGTGCCGCGCCTGATGGCGCCGGTCGCGGCCAACCAGTCGGCGGGTGACGATCAGCGTTCGCGCGCCATCGCCGTGTCCGACGCCGTCGCCGCGACACAGCGGCGCGAATCGGGCAGCCCGGCGGCAAGCCTGGCGCAGAGTGGCCGTCAGGTCACCGCCCAGGCCCTGTCACGTGAGATAATAGTAGCGGCGCCAGTGCCGCTCGGTCAGAGCTTTCGGCGGCGGACACGCGGACGGATATCGTCGGGCGCGTCCCGGCGGGATGGGGGACGATGAAGAAGGCAGCACGAGAGTCGCTCGACGCTTATTACCGCGAGGCGGAAAGCTGGGCGACCGACCAGCAGGATGCGCTCCGCGCATCGCGCCGCGTGGCGTGGATCATCGCCGCGGTGGCGGTGACCGTTGCGCTGTTCGAGGCGCTGGCGCTGGTGTTCCTCGCCCCATTGAAGACGGTCGTACCCTATACGCTGATGGTCGATCGCAACACCGGCTACGTCCAGGCACTGAAGCCGGTCGATGCCGACAAGATCGCGCCCGATACCGCGCTGACCCAGTCGTTCCTGGTGCAATATGTGATCGCGCGCGAGAGCTTCGACGTTAACGAGCTCCAGGCAAATTATCGCAAGGTCAGCCTGTGGTCGATCGACCCGGCGCGCACCGATTACGTTACCGGCATGCAATATTCGAACGCTGGCAGTCCGCTGGCGCGTTACCCACGCAGCACGGTGATCGCGACACGGGTGCGCAGCGTTTCGCCGTTGGGCGGCAATGCAGCGCTGGTTCGTTTCGAGACGCAGCGGCGAGATGCCGGCGGCCAGGCAGTGCCGCCGCATTACTGGGTCGCGGTGATCCGCTATCAATTCTCCACCGGCGCCCTGTCGATGGAGGACCGTTACCTCAATCCGCTCGGTTTTCAGGTCGTCCGCTATCGCCGCGACGCCGAAAGCGCGCCGACCACCACCGATGCCGAGCCGCCGATGGCGACCACTCCCGCTATCGTCGTGCCGGGCGCCGTGCAGGTCGTACCGCTGCCCGCTCCAGCGCCGACACACGGGGTCCCGGTGCAGGGCACGACACCGCCGCGGCCCGCCCCGCGTTCCGGCCCGGAGGTTCAGCTTTGAGGCGTGGTCCGCTCCTTTCGGCCCTGTTCGGCCTGTTGCTGGCAATGCCGGCGGCGGCGCAGTTGCGCCCCGAACCCGGCCCCGGCGACCCGCGTATCCAGAGCGTGCTCTATGATGCCAACCAGGTCGTGCAGCTTCAGGTGGCGACGGGCTATCAACTCACCGTCGAATTCGCGCCCGACGAACGCATCGAGAATGTCGCGGTAGGCGATTCCGGCGCGTGGCAGGTCACCCCGAACAAGCGCGGCGACCGCCTGTTCATCAAGGCTGTCGGCCAGGGCGTGACCACCAACCTGACGGTGGTGACCGATGCACGCACCTATGCAATCGAACTGTCGCCACTATTCGGGCCGTTGCCGACCATGGCCTATACGGTGCGCTTTCGGTACGCGACGCCCGCCGCAGTGAGCGTTGTCGCGAACGACGCCGCACTCGGGCCGGGCCGCTACAAGCTCAGTGGCGACAAGGCGCTGCGGCCCGCGGCGATCGACGACGATGGGGTCCACACCTATATCGCCTGGGGCCCGGATCAGACACTGCCAGCGATCTTCGCGATCGACGACAAGGGCAATGAAACCCTGGTCAACGGCATGACCCGCGAGGGGCGCTTCGTGATCGACGCCGTCGCCAACAAGCTGGTCTTCCGCATCGACCGCCAGACCGCCGGCGCGATGCGCGTGCCGCAGAAGCGCAAGTAATGGCCCTCGCCGCACCCAATGACCGCGATCCGCGCATTGCCGATGGCCCCGGCGGCGAGGCGAGCGTCCGCCCACTCGTCGTTGCCGCCTCGCGGCCGCTGCCGTGGTGGATCTTCGCGCTTGGCGCGGCGGTCGCCGCCGTGCTGCTGTTCGTCGTGCTGGATTCGCATCGCCGCTCCGCCTACGCGCCGCCGGTCAAGCCGCGACTGGACGATGCGCAGGGCGCGCCCGTGGCGCCGCCGGCATTGTTCATTCCGGCGCCGCCGGCCCCGACCCCGACCCCGGTAGCGATCGTCACGCCGCCACCCGCACCAATTCCGATGGCGCCGCCGCCACCGCGGATCATCTATGTGTCCCAGCCCGCACCCCCGCCGCAGGGGCCACCGCCGCCACCGCCGCGGAATGCGAGCGAGCCGGCGCTGGTGCTCGACACCACGATCGGCGACGCGGTTGGCCCCGCTGCGCCCGGCGCAGCCGGCGACGGTAGCGGTGCCGTGTCGGCCGTTGCCGCGCGCGCCACCATGATGCGCAACCGCGCGACCACCGTCGCGCAGGGCACGCTGATCCCCGCCGTGCTCGAATCGGCGCTCGATTCGACCCGGCCCGGCCCCGCCCGCGCGCTGGTGCAGCGTGACGTGCGCGGATTCGACGGCGCGACGGTGCTCATCCCGCGCGGCAGCCGGCTGATCGGCGAATATCGCGCCGACCTGCAACCGGGTCAGAATCGGGCGCTGGTGATGTGGACCCGGCTGGTGCGACCGGACGGCGTGACGATCGCAATCGGCTCGCCGGCGGCGGATCCGCTCGGCCGGGTCGGCATCAAGGGCAAGGTCAACACTCATTTCTTCGAGAAGTTCGGCGCCGCGATCCTGCAATCGAGCCTCGATGTGGGCGTCAATCTCGCGTCGCAGATCGGCGGCTCGCCGCTGGTCGTCGCGACCCTGCCCGGTGCCTTGCAGCAAGGCACCGGCCCGCTGACCAGCGGCACGCAGATCCAGCCGACGCTGCGCGTTCGTCAGGGTACGGCGATCTCGGTGTTCGTGGCCCGTGATCTCGACTTCACCAGCGTGGAAAGCCGCAAATGAGCGCCGCGCCGGCCGGTAGCCGGCCGGTCTATCTGCATAGCTACCTCGCGCCGCTGGCCGCGGTGCTCGAACGCGGTGACGTGACCGACGTCTATGTCAATCGGCCGGGCGAATATTGGGTCGAGACCACGACCGGCCAGATCGAGCGCCATGACGCGCCGGGACTCAACGAAACCACGCTCGACCGGCTCGCGCGTCAGATCGCGGCCTTGTCGCACCAAGGCATCAGCCGCGAGCACCCGCTGCTCTCAGCGACGCTGCCCGACGGCGCGCGCGTACAGATCGTCGCGCCGCCTGCGACGCGCGGGCCCTTGGCCATCGCGATCCGCAAGCATGTCTCGTCCGACCTCGCGCTCGAAGACTATATCGCCAGCGGCGCATTTGCCGAAACGCATCGCGGCACGCCCGGCGAGCGTTCGGCCGTCGATATCGATCTCGCCGCCAAGCTCGATACCGGCGATATCGCCGGAATGCTCGCCACCGCAGTGCGGGCGCGCAAGAATATCCTCGTGTCGGGCGGCACCTCGACCGGCAAGACGACGTTTCTCAACGCCTTGATGCGTGAGATTCCGGCCGAGGAACGGCTGATCCTGATCGAGGACACGCCCGAACTGCGCCTGCGTCACGACAATGCGGTCGGGCTGCTCGCCGCGCGCAGCGCGCTGGGCGAGGCCCAGGTCAGTGCCGACGATCTTCTGGCGGCATCGCTCCGCATGCGTCCGGACCGGATCATCGTCGGCGAATTGCGCGGGCCCGAGGCCTATACCTTTCTGCGCGCGGTCAATACCGGGCATCCCGGATCGATGACCACGGTCCATGCGGACAGCGCCGAGCGGGCGATCGACCAAATCACGCTGCTGGTGCTGCAGACCGGTACCCGGCTCGGTCGGGACGATGTGCATCATTATGTTCGCAGCACCGTGGACGTGTTCGTGCAACTGGCGCGTACCGGGGGTCGCCGCCACGTCGCGGAAGTCCTGCTGGCACGCTGAGCTTTTTCGTACTCGCCGGAAGGCGCTATTTTCGAACCCGGCAGACAAGGAAAAGGGCCCCGGTCGATACGACCGGAGCCCTTCCCTGTGTGACCGATCGAAGATCGGACCAATGTTACTTGGTCGTGATCGTCGTCGTGAACGCACCGTCTGTATTGTTGCCGCCCAGGCGGTTATCGCCAAAGCTGGTTGCGGCCGAAGTTCCGTTCAGCAACAAACCGGTGGTGTTGTTGGTGATGGAGTTATTGCCGAAGAACGGCGCGTAGGTCGTGTTGACGACGACACCAAAGCCGTTGAACTGTAACGTCGAATTCACGACGGTCAGCGCGCTCACACCGGTTCCGAGCGGAGACTTCACGAGGATCCCCGTGCTGTTAGACGTGAAGGTACCATCATCAACCGTCACGAGCACGGTAGCTCCGGTCTTCCCGACCGTGTCGATGCGCATACCCACTTGAGTGTTGTTCTGGATCGCCGCGTGCTTCACAGCGAGGGTCGTTCCCCCGTTCGAGGCCGGGCTGACAAACACGCCGCCGCCGCCGATCGACGAACCGTTGTTGCTGATCGAGACATTGTCCATGATCACCGTCGACAGGGCAGAGCTGGAGGTGAGCGTAACACCATAGCTTGTCGCCGCGGCGAAACCATGCACGCGCGTGTTCGAAATGCGCAGCGAACCGGCAGAGTTCAGCCTGATACCGGTCAGCGCCCCGTAATCGCCACGAATGTCGAGACCGCTGATTGTGACCGCATCACTCGCCCCGGCCGAAACGGTAATGCCGTCCACACCGCTGCCGACGAGAACGCCGGCTTCGACATTGTCGCAGATGATCGACACTGCCTGCGTAATTGTCGCGCTGCCGAAGCCGCCCGCATCGACGCAGTTGATTTCGCCGCCGGCCGCCGTTGTAGTCAACGCGAACGCAAAGGTTTGGCAAGGTGCCGCGCGGGTGCATGACCCGGCATCAACGCCGGTTCCCGAAACCCAGGTGCGAGTCGATTGTGCCGAAGCCGCAGTGCTGAGCAAAGCACCTGCCAAAACAGCTGCGGAACCCAATGAAATCTTTTTAAAAGATGAGATCATGATCTCTCCCCCAAATTACCGCCGGCCCAACCGGCATCGCTACCGGCACGCCCGGTGTCGGTAAACGCTAGCTTAACTTTGCGCCGGTGCCGAATCCAAAATTCGGATTCAATCACAAGAATTTGCGAGGCGTTGTTTCACCGTGGCGCAAAATTGATCTGAATCAGGAATTTGCCGCAAAATCAATCGTTCTTGGTAGCGATCGCACCGCCGCGGCCTCGCGGAATGTTCGAATTTGCAGTTTATGTAAATCCGAAGTCCGCCAGTCGCTTACCCGAATCGATACGACTTTGGATTCGCCAATTGCGCGGACATAAGGTGGCGCCACGACGCGCCGGCACCAAGGCAATAACGGCTCGGTAGATCAGGAGATGGATATGCGTGGTATGATGGTTAGAAATGCCATGGCTGTGGCGATCATCGCAATGGGGGGAGCCTCGCTGGCATCCGGACCGATATCGCCTTTCGCCACCATCCTCGCCGACCCGGCTCGGCCAGAAGCCGACCGCGCGCGCGACGCGGATCGCAAGCCGGCCGAACTGGTCGCCTTCGCCAAACTCAAACCAGGCGCGCAACTCGCCGAACTGGCGCCGGGCGGAGGTTATTTCACGCGGTTGCTGAGCGCCTATGTCGGCCCCAAGGGTCATATCTACGCGATAGCTGCCCGGCCTTCGCCTGCCCTGACCGAGATTGCAGGCACCCACCCCAACGTCTCGATCGTCGCGGGTGGCCCGGGTGAGATCAACGTTCCAGCGCCGATCGACATGGTGTGGACGACGCTCAACTATCACGACTTCAAGAACAGCAAACAGGGCGACAGCGATGCGGCAGCGCTGTTCGATCGCGCGGCATTCAAGGCGCTCAAGCCCGGCGGCATCTATCTGATCGTCGATCATCAGGCCGCGCCCGGTGCCGGAGCGTCGGTCACCTCGACGCTGCATCGTATCGAGGAGACGGTGGTCAGGCAGGAAGTGGGGGCTGCGGGATTCCGCTTCGATGGCGAGAGCGACCTGCTCCACCATGCCGCCGACGATCACAGCCTGAAGGTTCAGGAAACCGGCATCCGCGGCAAGACCGATCAGTTCATCCTGCGCTTTCGCAAGCCGCGCTGAGCAGGGCGATCGGCATCGGACGAGACCGCCGGTAAATCTTTGAGTTTCAGGAATTTACCGGTGGTGGAGCCGTGGGGGATCGAACCCCAGACCTCTGCAATGCCATCGCAGCGCTCTCCCAGCTGAGCTACGGCCCCATCCGTCCGGGAAGGCGCCACTAGCGACGCGCCGCAGACTTGGCAAGCGGTGCGACGCACCGCTTGCCAAAAATCTTCAGATCAATGCTCGTCCTCGTCGGTGCCGGTTTCGACGCCGAGATCGTCGTCACCACCGAGATCGACCTCATCGTCCGGCGACGGCTCTTCATTCTCGCCGATGTCCAGATCAACGTCGTCGCCGGCGAGATCCTCGTCGTCCTTCTTCGTTTCATCGGGCTTCGGTGCGTCGAACGGCAGTGGCTGCTTCGACTTGAGAATCGGCTCGGGCTCCCACGCCTGACCGCAAGCGATGCAGGTCACGGGATCGTCCTTGCCCAGATCGTAAAAGCGCGTGGCGCATTTCGGACACGTACGCTTCGTGCCCCATTCCGGCTTAATCATGCCGTTTCGTGCCTTTCAAGAATGGATGTTTTGCAGCTTAGACCGCAAAGTGGGGCGCGCCTTGCCATAGCGCAAGCGCACTGTCAAAGCGCCCGCAACATGTCCCATCCCATCGCCACGCCCCTAGAAATCGCCCCCGCGACGCGCCTGTCGGGCCGCGTTACGGTGCCCGGCGACAAGTCGATCAGCCACCGCGCGCTGATGCTGTCGGCGCTGGCGGTCGGCGAGAGCCGGATCGAGGGGCTACTGGAAGGCGAGGACGTGCTCGCCACAGCGGCCGCAATGCGTGCGATGGGCGCGACGATCGTACGCGGCGCCGATGGCGTGTGGCGTGTGCACGGCGTCGGGGTCGGCGGGTTGCTGCAACCCGAGGCGGCGCTGGACATGGGCAATAGTGGGACCTCTACCCGCTTGCTGATGGGCCTCGTCGCCAGCCACCCGATCACCGCGACCTTCATCGGTGACGCGTCGCTGTCCGGACGGCCAATGGGCCGGGTGATCGAACCGCTCTGCCGGATGGGCGCCGACATCACCGCCAGCCCGGGCGGGCGCCTGCCGCTGATGCTGCGCGGCCTGACCCCGGCGATCCCGATCGAATATACGCTGCCGGTCGCCTCGGCGCAGGTGAAGTCGGCGATCCTGCTCGCCGGCCTCAACGCACCCGGCATCACCCGGGTGATTGAGCCGGTCGCGACGCGCGACCACAGTGAGCGAATGCTGGCCGGCTTCGGCGCCACGCTGACCGTCGAACAGACCAATCGCGGCCGTATCATCTCGATCACCGGCGAGGCTGAACTCAAGCCGCAGCATATCGTCGTTCCCGGCGATCCCTCCTCCGCCGCCTTCTGGGCAGTGGCGGCGTCGATCGTGCCAGGCGCGGACGTGGTAATCGCCAATGTCGGCATGAATCCTACGCGCACCGGCCTGTTCGCCGCACTGCGCATGATGGGCGCCGACATCACCGAGATCGACCAGCGCATCGTCGGCGGCGAACCGGTCGCCGATTTGCGCGTGCGCCATGCAGCGCTGAGCGCGATCGAAGTCCCGCCCGATCTCGCCCCCAGCATGATCGATGAATATCCGGTGCTGTTCGTCGCGGCGGCGATCGCCCAGGGCCGCACCATTGCGCGCGGCGCGCATGAATTACGGGTCAAGGAATCGGATCGCATCGCGACCATGGCAGCGGCGCTCTCGGCGATCGGCGTGAAGGTCGATGAATTCGAAGACGGGTTAGCCATCACCGGCAGCGGTGGTGACCTTCTCGCCGGCGGCGCTCGAATCGCCTCGAAACTCGACCATCGTATCGCGATGAGCATGGCGGTGGCTGGACTCGTCTGCCGTACGCCGCTGACAATCGACGACGTCGCACCGATCGCGACGAGCTATCCGATCTTTCTCGAAACTCTTGCGGCACTGCGGAATTGAACCGGGCATGATCATCGCCGTCGACGGACCAGCTGCCTCGGGCAAGGGCACGATCGCCAAGGCCCTGGCGAAGCATTATGGCCTGCCGCATCTCGATACGGGGCTGCTGTATCGCGCCGTGGGCGAGAATGTGCGCCGGCTCGAACTCAATCCCGAAATCGAGGCGGACGCCGTCGCGGCCTGCGACTTCGACGACAGCCTGCTCGCTGACGCAGCATTGCGCGGCGACGAGGTGGGCAAGCTCGCCTCGATCGTCTCGGCCCATCCGCTGGTGCGCGCTGCCTTGCTCCACCGCCAGAAGCGTTTCGCCCGCCAGCCCGGCGGCGCGGTGCTCGACGGGCGCGACATCGGCACGGTGATCGCACCCGACGCCGACGCCAAGCTGTTCGTCCGCGCCACGCCGACGATCCGCGCCAAGCGCCGCCATGCCGAACTGCGCATGCGTGGCTCGACCGTCAGTCTCGATCGCGTGCTGAGCGATATCCGCGCCCGCGATCTGCGCGACACGATGCGCGCCACTGCGCCGATGGTGCCGGCGGCAGATGCCGCGCTGCTCGACACCAGTTTCCTGTCGATCGAGGCGTCGATCCAGCGCGCCATCGCCATCGTCGAGGCCCGGCTGCACCACAAGCCCGTCCCGCTCGGCTGAACACCTGCGAAACCTTGCCTTTCGCGCCCGATGGCGCTAAGGGCGCGCGGTCCAGCGAGCGATGCTCGTGGAGGAAGGCGCGGAAGGTTTGCCCTCTCGCGCCCTTTTCGCATTTCAACCGCGTCTCCTCCACAGCCCCGACCGGTGGATGCCGTGGCCGGCATACGGCCTCCACGGCGTTCAAGGCCAAGACCGCCGGAGACAACCGGCTGGCCGGAAACATGACTGTAGGAACCTGATCTTTATGGCCTCAACGGCTCATCCCACACGCGATGATTTCGCGAAACTTCTCGAACTGACCCTTGGTGACGCAGACGGCTTCGAAGGCCGCGTCGTGCATGGCACCGTAACGGGCATCGAAAACGACATGGCCGTCATCGACGTCGGCCTTAAGTCCGAAGGCCGCGTGCCGCTGCGCGAATTCGCTTTGCCGGGCCAGAAGTCGGACCTCAAGGTCGGTGACGAAGTCGAAGTCTATGTCGACCGCGTCGAGAACGTCCACGGCGAAGCCATGCTGTCGCGCGACCGCGCCCGCCGCGAAGCCGCCTGGGACAAGCTCGAAACCGAATTCGCCAAGACCGCCCGCGTCGAGGGTGTCATCTTCGGCCGCGTCAAGGGCGGCTTCACGGTCGACCTCAACGGCGCCGTGGCCTTCCTGCCCGGCTCGCAGGTCGATATCCGCCCGGTGCGCGACGTCACCCCGCTGATGGACATCCCCCAGCCCTTCCAGATCCTCAAGATGGACCGCAAGCGCGGCAACATCGTCGTGTCGCGTCGCGCGATCCTCGAAGAGACCCGCGCCGAGCAGCGTTCGGGCCTCATCCTGTCGCTGGCTGAAGGCCAGATCATCGACGGCGTGGTCAAGAACATCACCGATTACGGTGCGTTCGTTGATCTCGGCGGCATCGACGGCCTGCTCCACGTCACCGACCTCAGCTACAAGCGCGTCGGCCACCCGTCGGAAGTTCTCAACATCGGCGACACCGTCAAGGTGCAGATCATCCGCATCAACAAGGACACGCAGCGCATCAGCCTCGGCATGAAGCAGCTCGAGAGCGATCCGTGGGACGGCGCCGCCGCCAAGTATCATGTCGGCGCGAAGATGACCGGCCGCGTGACCAATATCACCGAATATGGTGCGTTCGTCGAACTGGAAGCCGGCATCGAAGGCCTGGTCCACGTGTCGGAGATGAGCTGGACCAAGAAGAACGTCCATCCGGGCAAGATCGTCAGCACGTCACAGGAAGTCGACGTCGTCGTGCTCGAGGTCGACGAGGACAAGCGCCGCATCTCACTCGGCCTCAAGCAGGCGCAGGCCAATCCGTGGGAGGCCTTTGCAGCGGCCCATCCGGTCGGCACCGAGGTCGAGGGCGAAGTCAAGAACGCCACCGAATTCGGCCTGTTCATCGGGCTCGACAACGATGTCGACGGCATGGTCCACATGTCCGACATCGCATGGGGCATTTCGGGCGAGGACGCGCTCAACCTGCACCGCAAGGGTGAGGTCGTGAAGGCGATCGTGCTCGACATCGACTCCGAGAAGGAGCGTATCTCGCTCGGCATGAAGCAGCTCGAGCGTGGCGGCCCGTCGGGCGCGCCGACCGCCGCCGCGGCGGCGTCGGGCGACAAGCTC
>NZ_JAQGLG010000136.1 GCF_028292965.1 Sphingomonas bacterium
CCGAGCAGCGTGTAGAAATCGCGCGAGGCGGCATAGTCGGCCATGCCGATCGTGACCTGGTTGAGCCGCGCGCCTGGGCCGAGATCTAGGCGTATCTTCTGGTGGCCCATCGGACCGTGGCCGGCGCCGAGGCCAGGCGCATCCTTGAGCGCCATGCGGACGAACTGACGGGCACGGGCTACCGCGCTGCGCAGGGGGACGCCGCGCGCGAGATAGGTCGCGATGGCCGAGGCGAGGGTGCAGCCGGTGCCGTGGGTGCTGGTGGTGGAAATGCGTGGGGCTTCCCAGCGAGCGACTTCCTCGCCGTCGATGACCAGGCGATCGGTGAGGGTGTCGCCTTCAGCATGCCCGCCTTTGACCAGAAGGGCGCCACTAAATCCCTCTCCCTGCGGGAGAGGGAGGGAGCCGCGAAGCGGCGGAAGGGTGAGGGCAGGGTCAGCGTTATCGTCGCCTGCCCTCACCCTTCCCACGCCTTCGGCGCGGGCCCCTTCCCTCTCCCAAAGGGAGAGGGATTTAAGCGCCTCCAGCTCTGGAAGGTTCGGTGTCGTCAAGGTCGCAATCCGCATCAGCCGCCCAAATGCCGAGATCGTCTCGTCATCAGCCAGGGTATCCCCACTCGTCGCGATCATCACCGGATCGAACACGATCGGCATCCCGGGCAACCGCTCCAGCCGGTCCGCCACCGCATGCGCCGTCTCGGCCGACCCGATCATACCGATCTTCACCGCATCGACGCCGAGATCGCTCACCACCGAATCGATCTGCGCGATGACCATTTCCGTCGGCACCGGCATCACCGCCTGGACGCCGAGCGTGTTCTGCGCGGTGATCGCGGTGATCGCCGTCATGGCGTGGCCGCCGAGCATCGTCACGGTCTTGATATCGGCCTGGATGCCGGCCCCGCCGCCCGAATCCGAGCCGGCGATGATCAGGACGCGCGGCGTCTCCATCAGCTGGCGAACTTGCGCCCCATCGCCGCGGGGTGGCGTTGCAGCGCGCTGCCGATACGGGTCGGGCGGTCGGTCAGCTCGCCCCCGCAATTGGGGCAGCGGTCGTCGAGCGCATCGGCGCATTCGGCGCAGAAGGTACATTCGAACGAGCAGATGAATGCGCCGCCGGCATCGGCCAGCAGGTCGGCGCCGCAGCGTTCGCAGTCGGGGCGCATTTCAAGCATGTTGGCGTCCTTACCTGTTTCCCTCTCCCATTGGGAGAGGGAGGGAGGCGCGTAGCGCCGGAAGGGTGAGGGCAGGGCGTTATTGCTGCCCTCACCCTTCCCACGCCTTCGGCGCGGGCCCCTTCCCTCTCCCAATGGGAGAGGGATTTTATGCAGCCGCCGCCTTCACCGCGTCGCAAATCCGGTCGACCACGCGCTCGACCTGCGCCGGGTCGTCGCCTTCGGCCATCACGCGAATTACCGGCTCCGTTCCCGACGGACGGATCACCAACCGGCCCTTGCCGGCCAGCTCGGCCTCGGCCCCGGCGATGACCGCCTTGACGCTCTCCGCCTCG
This sequence comes from Sphingomonas bacterium, assembly GCF_028292965.1. Lineage (GTDB taxonomy): Bacteria > Pseudomonadota > Alphaproteobacteria > Sphingomonadales > Sphingomonadaceae > Sphingomonas. The sequence goes on from NZ_JAQGLG010000136.1 coordinate 1,510, forward strand.
AGCGGCTTGCCGCCCGAGAAGCGCACATTCTTGAGCAATTGTGGCAGCGGCTCGAAGCGGTGGAGGAACTCGCTCGCCGGCGCACCCGACCAGGTCAGTTCGGCCAGCACCTGGAGCGCGGCAACGAGGCCGTCGCCGGTGGTGGCATAATCCGACAGGATGATATGCCCCGACTGCTCGCCACCGACATTATAGCCCTGTGCGCGCATCGCCTCGAGCACCTGACGGTCGCCGACGCCGGTCCGCACCAGCCCGATGCCCTGCGCCGCGAGATGCCGCTCCAACCCGAGATTGGACATCACCGTCGCGACCAGTCCGCCGCCCTGCAGCCGCCCGGCGCGCGCCCAGCCACTGGCGATCGTCGCCATCAGCTGATCGCCATCGACCACCTTGCCCTGATCGTCGACGACGATAAGCCGGTCGGCATCGCCATCGAGCGCGATGCCGAGTTGTGCGCCCGAGGCGACGACCGTCTCGCACAGCACTTGGGGCGCGGTCGAACCCACCCCGTCATTGATGTTCTTGCCATTGGGGCTGACGCCGATCGCCACGACATCGGCGCCGAGTTCCCACAAGGCGGTCGGCGCGACGCGATAGGCGGCACCATTGGCGCAATCGATGACGATGCGCATGCCGTCGAGGCGCAGGTTCTGCGGGAAGGTCGATTTGGCGAAATGGATATAACGCCCCTGCGCGTCGTCGACGCGGCGGGCACGGCCGATCTCTTTCGAACTGGCCAGCGGAATCTCGCTGTCGATCAGCGCCTCGATCGCCAACTCGTCCTCGTCCGACAGCTTGTAGCCATCGGGGCCGAACAGCTTGATGCCGTTATCGGCATAGGGATTGTGACTGGCCGAGATCATCACGCCGAGATCAGCGCGCATCGAATGGGTTAGCATCGCCACCGCCGGCGTCGGCATCGGCCCGACCAGCACGACGTCCATGCCGACCGAGGTGAAGCCCGCGACCATCGCCGATTCGAGCATATAGCCCGACAGCCGCGTATCCTTGCCGATGACGACGCGGTGCTTGTGGTCGCCGCGCAGGAAATGCGCGCCCGCCGCCATGCCGACCTTCATCGCCATCGCCGCGGTCATCGGTGAGACGTTGGTTGCCCCGCGAATGCCGTCGGTGCCGAAATATTTCCGTGCCATGCGTCCGCGTCCGTTCCGTGGTGTCGTTCGATAGTCTCGATGCCTGATAGCGCTGGAATATCCGGCAGGCGAGGCGTTGTGGGGTGCGGCGCGAAGAAAGGGATTGTTCGCGCGGAGACGCGGAGGCGCGGAGTTTTTTGGGGCGCGGTCGCCGTCCCTTCGTTCTGTCGAATTGATTTCACGCGAAGGCGCAAAGACGCGAAGACATTACGCGCGTACCATCGTGTCGCGCCGGCGAAATCTTGCCCCGGCCGCAACCCGTCAGTCGCTTGCGCTCCGCGCGCAACACAGCCGCGAGCGCAACACCTCCGCGTCTCCGCGCGAACAAATATCTTTCTTCTTCGCGCCCTCGCGCCTTCGCGTGAACCTAAAACCAGCGCCACAACCCCGCCGCCATGCCGGCAAGCGGAAGATGCGCCCAGGTGGCGGCGAGCCAGATCACCACGCCGCCGGCGATATCATGCGGGCGGAAGCCGCCGAAGCGCGCGCGGCCGGCGGCGATGGCGGCGAAGGGCCAGTAGCTGGTCTTCGCTTCCCACGTCCGCCAGCGATCGGGCTGGAGTTGCTGCTTCTTGGCGTCCTGCAAGCGCGCGCCGACCAGAGCGAGGAAGGTGATCGCGCCAGCGACGATGATGTTGTCGGCGACCGGGAAGACCGCGATGTGACACAGACCCCATAGGGCAAAACCCCACATCATCGGGTGACGCGTCACGGCGAACACGCCCTTGGCTTCCGCCGGCAACTCGCCCGGCGGGCCGGGCAGAGCGGGGTTGCCGATAAGCGAACCCATCAGCAGCACGCTGGCGGCGAGCATGATGATCGTTACCAGCGTCCACAGCCCATCGCCGACATTCCAGAGCGGCGCGGTCACCGGCGCGGCGCGATACGCCAGCGCGAGCCAGATCAACGTTGCCGCCGCGACGACGGCATAGATGCCGGCGAACCCCCGCTCGCCGATTCGCGCGACGATCGGTCCCCGCAGGGGGTGGGACAGCAGAAAATGCGTGCCGACAAAGGCGACCGCCGCGATCAGCACCATTTCCATCGTCCGTTCTCCATCAGGTCACCCCGTGCATCAGCTTTTTCAGCCATGGCGAGATGATCAGCAGGACAATCCCCGCGCCGATCGTCATCTCGCCACCGGTCATGAAGGTATGCGAGTAGGTGGCCAGCGCGAGCTGAGGGTTGGTGACTTGCCCGCCGACCGTCGCGACCGACGCCGCCTGCGCCGCCGCACCCGCGAGATACTCGCCGACCGAGATCGACAGGAACCACACGCCCATCATCATGCCGACGATCCGTGCGATCGACAGCTTGGTGATCATGCTGAGGCCGACTGGCGAGATGCACAATTCGGCGATCGAGTGGAGGAAATAGGTCAACACCAGCCACCACAGCGAGATGCGGAACGCCTCGTTCGCGGTGCTGCCGGCAAGCGACAGTACGACGAAGCCCAGGCCCACCAGTACCAGCGCCAGTGCGAACTTGATCTGGATCGACGGCTCCCATCCGCGCTTGGCGAGGCCGAGCCAGAGATAGCTCAGCACCGGCGCGAACAAGACGACGACGATCGGGTTGAACTGCTGCGTCGCCGCTGCGGTCATCGAGAAGCCGAACAGTGAAAGATCGGTGTTGCGGTCGGCGAACAGGGTCAGCGACGAGGCGGCCTGTTCGAACAACGCCCAGAAGGTGACGTTGAAGATGACGAGGATGATCGCGGCAAGCATCATCTCGCGCTCCACCTTCTCTCCGACGCGCCACGACCAGATCGGAATGCCGATCACCGCCGCGAGGAAGATCACCAGCAGCGCCTTGCCGAGCAACGGTGTCGCGACGATGTATTCCCAGATCGTACTGCCGGTCGCTTCGGGCGTGTTCATCACGTTCTGGAAGATCAGCCAGAACAGCACCACCGACACGAGCGAGAGGATGTATATGAGCGGCGCGCGGTCTGGCCCGGTCTGTGCAGGTGGTTCGCCATAACCGTCGAGGCGGCCGCCGTCGAACTGCGTCATGCCCCAGCCAATGAGCAGCACGACCGAGACGCACAGGAAGCCGGCCCACCAGCCGATATGGTCCGCGAGGAACGGCACCGCGAGCTGGCCGAGGATCGAGCCGATGTTGATGCCGGCGTAGAAGATCGTGAAGCCCGCGTCGCGCCGTCGGTCGCCCGCGTTGTAGAGCGCGCCGACAATGGTCGAGATGTTGGGCTTGAAGAAGCCGTTGCCGATCACGATCAACCCGAGCGCGAAAAGCAGCAATGTAGTATGGAGAGGCGAGCCATCCGCGCCGGCGACAAATTGGGTCGGCGAGAGCGTCTGCACGACTTGGCCGTTTGGCCCGAGCAGTTGCACCGACTTGTCGGGCAGGCCGTGGATGGTGAGCGTCTGCCCATTCATCGAGATCGTCTGCGGCGCGGTGTTCGGCGCGAGCGTCGAGGCGGCGGGCGCCTGCGACACGTCGTAGCGCGTGCCGTTAATTGTCGTGAAGGGCTTGGCTTGCTGCCCGCCGAAGCAGAGCATGAAATAGCCGACCGCCATCACGATCGCGCCCCATTTCACCGCGCGCTTGGAGCCGAGATAGCGGTCCGCGCACCAGCCGCCGACCAGCGGGGTGAGATAGACGAGGCTGAGGAAGCCACCGACGATCCCGGTCGCCTGGTGATCCTGGAACAGGAAGTGCTTGGTGAGATAGAGCACGAGCAGCGCACGCATGCCGTAGAAGCCGAACCGCTCCCACATCTCGATCCCGAACAGGCGCCGCAACTGGACCGGATGGCCGAGCCAGGTGCCCTTGGCGAGCGGATCGACGTGGCTGATATCGGGCTCGACCGGGCTGTCCGCCGTCGGGGTTTCCACCATTTTCGATTGCTCCCAAGACAATATTTGATGCGCCGTCGCAGGCAGCGCTGATGGGTGGCAAGACTAGCGGCATTAACCCGGGTGTAAATACAGCCCGCCGTCGCTAGATAACGGCCATGTTCAACGACACCACCACCCCGCTTTCACTCCTCGCCACGCGCCGCTCGGGCAAGCCACGCGACCTGGTCGCGCCCGGTCCGGATGTTAGCGAGCTCCACGCGATGGTCGAGATCGCCGCACGCACGCCGGATCATGGCAAGCTTGCACCTTGGCGCTTCGTCGTCGTGCCGGCCGACCAGCGCAGCCGGCTCGCCGAGGTCATCACCACCGCCTATCTGGCGGAGCGCCCGCAGGCGGCACGGCTCGAGATCGAATCCTTCCAGCAGTTCGCGCATCAGGCACCCGCGTTGGTCGTGGCGCTGTCGTCGCCGAGGACGGAGAGCCATATCCCGCTGTGGGAGCAGGAATTGTCTGCGGGCGCCGCCTGCATGAACCTGCTGCACGCCGCACATGCCATGGGGTTCGCCGCGGGATGGTTGACGGGCTGGTCCGCCTATAATGATTCGGTGCGCGATGCGTTCGGCGCGGCGCCGGAACGGATCGTCGGATTCGTCTTCATCGGATCGCCAGCCAAACAATTAGAGGAACGTCCGCGTCCCGATTTGAGCAAGATAATTTCGGTCTGGAATGGTTGAAACACTGGACTGCGCCGTCAATTGCTGTATTAGAGCAGCATGACAGCCCTCAGCAACGACGACAGTCCGGTTTACATCAAGCTCCGCGGGACGATCTCCGCGGCGATCCTGCGCGGGGACTACCGCGCGGGGGACCAGCTTCCGTCGGTGCGCGCGCTGGCCGCCGAACATGGCGCCAATCCGCTGACCGTGGCCAAGGCCTATCAGAGCTTCCAGGACGACGGTTATGTCGAGGTGCGCCGCGGCGTCGGCATGTTCGTGCTGCCCGGTGCCGCCGAAAAGCTGCGCATCGCCGAGCGGGAATATTTCGTGACCAACACCTGGCCGCGCGTGGCCGAGCATATCAACCTGCTCGGGCTGGATGCGGCGGATCTGCTGGAACGCGATCTGGCTTAGCTCTTCTTCCCCTCTCCCTGTGGGAGAGGGGCAAGCTGCGTAAACAGCGCGGGGTGAGGGCAGGATCGATGACGCCTGCGAGGCACTGGCCTCACCCTTCCCATCGCTACGCGATGGGCCCCTTCCCTCTCCCAAAGGGAGAGGGAGTTCAGAACGCCTCGGCCGGCACCGAATACAGCACCTGCGCCGATGCCGTCGCCGCCGCCTTGAGGCCGAGCGCCTCGGGCACTATCTGCCCGACATAGAAGGCCGCCGCCGCGCGCTTCATCGCCGCGAAGGCGTCGTGGCCGGTCGCGGCGCGGCCCTGGCGTTCCATCAGCCAGCCACAGGTAGCGACCGACAACATGGTCAGGAACGGATAACTCGCCGCCAGTCTGTCGTCTACATCCGCCGTGGCCAGCGTGTGGCCGATCGAGTCGCAGGTATCGATCAGATCCCGCAATCCGGCATCGGCCACCTCGGCGCGCATGTCGGCGATCAGCGCGGCGAAGGCGCCACCATTGTCCAGCCCGAGCTTGCGCCCGACCAGATCGGCCGCCTGAATGCCGTTGGTGCCCTCATAGATCGGGGTGATACGCGCATCGCGGTAGAACTGCGCCGCGCCGGTCTCCTCGATATAGCCCATGCCGCCATGGACCTGCACGCCGATCGACGCGACCTCGCAGCCGATATCGGTGCCGTGCGCCTTGGCCAAAGGCGTGACCAGTTCGAGCCGCATATTGGCCGCCGGGTCGCCAAGGCCGGCGCGATCGACCTGGCCGGCGGCATAATAGACCAGCGCGCGTGCCGCCTGGGTCTGCGCCTTCATGCGCAGCAGCATGCGGCGGACATCGGGATGCTCGATGATCGCCACCGGCGTGCGGTCGGCCGATCCGGCGCGGGCCGACTGGATACGCTCGCGGGCATATTCGACCGCCTTCTGCGTCGCGGCTTCCGCCACCTGCACGCCCTGCAGGCCGACATTGAGCCGGGCATTGTTCATCATCGTGAACATGGCGCGCATGCCGCCATTCACCGGACCGATCAGCTCGCCGATGCAGTCGTCGTTATCGCCGAAGCTCAGCACGCAGGTCGGCGAGGCATGCAGGCCCATCTTGTGCTCGATCGACACGACACGAACGTCGTTGAATTCGCCGGGCGCACCGTTCGCGTCGAGGCGATATTTCGGCACGAGGAACAGCGAGATGCCGCGCGTGCCTGCAGGCGCGTCGGGCAGCCGCGCGAGTACGAGATGCACGATGTTGTCTGTCAGATCGTGTTCGCCATAGGTGATGAAGATCTTCTGGCCCGTGATGCGATAGGTCCCGTCGCCTGCGCGCTCGGCCCGCGTGCGCAGGGCCGCGAGATCGGAACCGGCCTGCGGCTCCGTGAGGTTCATCGTCGCCGCCCATTCGCCCGACACGATGCGGTCGAGATAGGCCGCGCGTAGATCGTCGCTGCCATGCGCGACAAGGGCCTCGATGGCGCCGACGCTGAGCAGCGGGGCCAGCGCAAATGCCATGTTGGCGCCGTTCCAGGCCTCGATGCAGCCTGCGTTGAGGAGATGCGGCAGGCCCATGCCGCCATGGGCTTCCGGCGCTGTAACGCCCATCCAGCCGCCCTCTGTCCAGCGGCGATAAGCATCCGGCCAGCCGGTCGCGGTCGTCACTGTGCCATTGGCGAAGGTCGCACCCTCCTTGTCGCCGATGCGGTAGAGCGGCGCGAGCACGCCCTCGGCCATTTTGGCGGCCTCATCAAGTATG
>NZ_JAQGLG010000138.1 GCF_028292965.1 Sphingomonas bacterium
GAATGCGCGATCGAGGCCGGCGGCGCCTTCGTCAACAACATCCCGGGGTTCATCGCCAGCGACGAGGTCTGGGCCAAGACGTTCGAGGAAGCCGGCGTGCCGATCGTCGGCGACGACATCAAGGCGCAGCTCGGCGCGACGATCGTCCACCGCGTGCTGACCGATCTGTTCGCCAAGCGCGGCGTGAAGCTCGATCGCACCTATCAGCTCAACACCGGCGGCAATACCGACTTCCTCAACATGTCGAACCGCAAGCGGCTCGCCTCGAAGAAGATCTCCAAGACCGAGGCCGTGCAGGCAGTCGCCGCCGAGCGACTCGACGACGAGAACATCCATGTCGGCCCGTCCGATTATGTCGCGTGGCAGAACGACAACAAGATCTGCTTCCTGCGCATGGAAGGCCAGATGTTCGGTGGCGTGCCGATGAACCTCGAGTTGCGCCTGTCGGTGGAGGACAGCCCCAATTCGGCTGGCGTGGCGATCGACATGATCCGCTGTGCCAAGATCGCCAGCGATCGCGGCCTCGGCGGCCCGATCCATCCGGCATCGGCCTATTTCTGCAAGCACCCGCCGATCCAGATGACCGACGACCTCGCACAACAGGCGGTCGAGCAGTTCATCGCGGCGTGAACCTGATCGATACGGCGGTAATATTGGCAGCCGGCGCGGGCACCCGCCTGCGCACGGCAGCCGAGTCCAAGCCGCTCTGCGTGGTGGCCGGCAAGACCTTGCTCGATCATGCGCTGGAGCGGCTGGCCGAGGCCGGGATCGCACGCGCGATCGTGGTGACCGGCTACCGTGCCGAGGCGATCGAAGGCCATATCGCGGCGCGCGCCTGGCCACTGGCGGTCGAAACCGTGCGCACGCCGGACTGGCAGCTACCCAACGGCGTCTCGGCCCTGGCTGCTGCCGGCCCGCTGGGCGGTGCGTCAACGTTGCTGGCGATGTGCGATCATCTGGTCGAGCCGGCGCTCTATGCGCGGATGGCCGCGGCGGGCGCAGGAAGCGGCCTGCGGCTCGGTGTCGACCGGCGGCTGGGCCATCCCTGGGTCGATCTCGACGATGTCACCTTCGTCGCCATCGAGGGCGCGCGGATCACCACGATCGGCAAGGGCATGGAGACCTACGACGCCTATGACACCGGCGTGTTCGCGATCGGCCAGCCCTTCTTCGACGCACTCGCCGGACTGGAAGCGCCATCGATCACGGAAGCCGTGAGAGCATTGGCGGCACGCGGCGCCGCCGAGGTCGTCGAATGCAGCGACCTCACCTGGATCGATGTCGACGACCCCAAGGCGCTGGCTGCGGCGGAAGGCTGGGCGAGCGTCTGAATCTAGGTCCGCGCTGACCGTTCGTTAACCATGATCGGGCAAACTCCGACCGGATCATGGTCTTTGCAAAGGCGGTAACTTACCCTCCATCGTCACCCTGAACTTGTTTCAGCATGACGGAGGCTTTGCGAAGACCCCGAACAATAGGGGCGGCGGTGATGAGCCTGCATCGAATCGACTTCAGCACTGGCTTTGCCGAGCATCTCGCCGCACTCGGCATTGCCACCGGCCTGCACGGCGCGATCGATATCGACGAGCGCGTCATGGTGGAAACGCCGGTGACCCTCGGCAGCGTCGATTTCTGGCAAGCGCCGGCCGAGGTCGGGGCGTTCAGCTATTTCGGGCCGGGCTGCACCTTCGCCAACGCGTCCGTCGGGCGCTACTCCTCGATCGGTCCGGGCGCGCAGGTCGGCATGACGCGTCATCCGGCCGATTGGCTGACCACCTCGCCAATCGGCTATGTGCCCGACTTCCTCAATTTCGAGCGGCACCTCGCCGGGCATCATCCCGATTGGACGCGGGCGTTGCCGCTGCAGGAGTACGACCTGCGTCCGGCGACGCGGATCGGCAATGATGTGTGGATCGGCAGCCGCGCCTTCATCAAGGACGGCGTGACCATTGGCGACGGCGCGATCATCGGCGCGCACAGCGTTGTCACTCACGACGTGCCGCCCTACGCCATCGTCGTCGGATCGCCCGCACAGATCATCCGCTATCGCTTTGCCGATACGCTGATCGAACGCCTGCACCGTCTCGCCTGGTGGCGCTGCAACCTGCTCGACATGCCGGCGCTCGACGTGCGCGACGCCGAAGGGTGTATCGACGAATTGGAACGACGCATCGAAGCGGGCGAGGTCGGCGCGCTCGATACTCAGCCGATCGGCCTTGTCGAAGAGCATCGCCGCTTCACCGAGATCCAGGCATTCCTCACCCAGCGTCGCGCCTGATCGGGCCCCATACGAAGCGTATTAACCGATTGACACAGCCCTGACCGCACGGGATGTTCCGCCCGCGACATCAGCGGGGTCAGGTCATGCGGGCGACGAGAACGATGGTGCTGGCTCTCGCCGGCGCGATGCTGCTGGCGGGCTGCGCCGAGGGCGATGGCCATCCGCAAAGCGCGGGCACCACACCCGCCAAAGGCGCTGCGCCCGGCATGGGCAAGGGCTATAGTCACGACCCTTACCCTTCGACTTATCATGCCTATCCAGGCGTCCCGACGCTCGTCACCAACGTAACCATCTTCGACGGCGAGGGCGGGCGGATCGACGGCGGGTCGGCGCTGTTCGCCGATGGCAAGATCGTCACCATCGGGCAGACCATCGCTGCCCCGGCGGGCGCGACGGTGATCGACGGCACCGGCAAGGTGCTGACCCCCGGGGTGATCGACATCCACAGCCATCTCGGCGTCTATTCGTCGCCCGGCGTGCCCGCCAACAGCGACGGCAACGAGGCGACCGCGCCGACCACCGCCGATGTCTGGGCCGAGCATAGCGTGTGGCCGCAAGACCCGGGTTTCAGCCGCGCCCTCGTCAATGGCGGTGTGACCACGCTGGAGATTCTTCCGGGCTCGGCCAATCTGATGGGTGGGCGTTCGGTGGTGGTGAAGAATGTCTATGCCCGCACGGAGCAGGGAATGAAATTCCCCGGCGCGCCGTACGGCCTCAAAATGGCGTGCGGCGAGAATCCCAAGCGCGTCTATGGCGCAAAGAACCGCGAACCCTCGACCCGGATGGGCAATATAGCGGTCGATCGCGCGACATGGGCGCGCGCGGTCGAGTACAAGCGCAAATGGGACAAGTATGAGACCGACGGCGGCGAACCGCCGACGCGCGACATCGCGATGGACACGCTGCGCGGCGTGCTGGCCGGCGAGATCCGCGTCCAGAACCATTGCTACCGCGCCGACGAAATGGCCATCGTTCTCGATATGGCCAAGGAATTCGGCTATCATGTCAGTGCCTTCCACCACGCTGTGGAAGCTTACAAGATCGCCGATCTGCTCAAGGCCAATGGCACCTGCGCCGCGGTCTGGGCCGACTGGTGGGGCTTCAAGATGGAAGCCTATGACGCGATCAGCGAGAACCTCGCGCTGCTGCAAAATGCCGGCGCCTGCGCGATGATCCACAGCGACGACGAGAACGGCATCCAGCGCCTGAATCAGGAAGTCGGCAAGGCGCTCGCGGCCGGCAGGCGTGCCGGCATCCAGATTTCCGATGCAACGGCGTGGACGTGGCTGACGATCAACCCGGCGCGCGCGCTCGGCATCGACGACAAGACCGGCAGCCTCAAACCTGGCAAGATGGCCGATCTGGTGCTGTGGAACGGCAACCCGTTCAGCGTCTATTCGCGGCCGGAGAAAGTGTGGATCGACGGGGCGTTGCTCTACGACGCCAGTGATCCGACACGGCGACCGGTATCGGATTTCGAACTCGGCCAGCCCGGTGCGGGAGACGTGAAATGAAGCGCCTCCTCCCGCTCCTCGCCAGTGCAGCGGCGTTCGTCGCCCTGCCCGCCGCCGCCCAGTCGGTGGCCATCATCAACGCCAGACTGGTGATTGGCGACGGCTCGGCGCCGATAGATCACGGCACCGTGCTGATCCGTGACGGCAAGGTCGTCGCGGCGGGCGCGCAGGTCGCCGTGCCGCAGGGCGTGCAAACGGTCGATGCCGGCGGGCATTATGTCACGCCGGGGATCGTCGCCGGCTTCACCCGGCTCGGCATCGTCGAGGTCGATGGGGTCGATGCGACCAATGACAGCGGCGCCGCGACCAGCCCGTTCCACGCCTCGATCGACGTGGCGCCGGCGGTCAACCCGCGCACCAGCGCGGTGATCCTCAACCGTGCCGAGGGCATTACCCGGGCAATCGTCGCGCCGGATAATCGCGGGTCGATCTTCGCCGGCCAAGGCGCGGTGATCGATCTCGGCGCGGATGCCGACGCCGTCACCCGCCCCCGCGCCTTCCAGTTCATGGAATATGGCGAGGACGGCGCGGGTGCCGCCGGCGGCAGCCGCCCGGCCGCGATCGCTGCGTTCCGCAATGCGCTGGCCCAGGCGAAGCTCTATGCGCGCAACCCGGCCGGTTACAGCGACCAGGGCAAGGACGCGCTGCTCACCCGCGCCGATGCCGAGGCGTTGCAGCCGGTGATCGGCGGCAAGGTACCGCTGCTGATCCATGTCGAGCGCGCCTCCGACATCCTCGTGCTGCTCGACATCAAGCGCGAGATGCCGGCGTTGAAGCTGGTATTCGTCGGTGTAAGCGAAGGCTGGATGGTCGCCTCGCAACTCGCCGCCGCGCGCGTCCCGGTGATCGCCTCGGCGCTCAGCGATTTGCCCGCCAGTTTCGAGAAACTCGCCGCGACCCAGTCCAATGTCGGGCGTATGAAGATGGCGGGCGTGCTGGTCGCGCTCGGCATGATCGGGGACAATGACGCGCAGCAGGCGCGTTATGAGAAGCAATATGCCGGCAATCTCGTCGCGCTGACGCGGATGCCCGGCGCCACCGGGCTCGACTGGAACGCGGCGTTCGCGGCGATCAGTTCGGCCCCGGCCGAGGCAATCGGCATGGGCGGTGAGATCGGCTCGCTGCGCCCGGGGCGGCGCGGCGACGTGGTGATCTGGTCGAACGACCCGCTCGAACTCGACGCCGCCGCGCTCGGCGTGTGGATCGACGGGGTCAAGCAACCGCTCGATACGCGCCAGCGGATGCTGCGCGATCGGTATATGCAGCCGCAGGAAGGGTCGTTGCCCAAGGCCTATCAGCACTAGCCGGACGAAACAGACGCCATGTCGAAATCCACCGATCTGGAGGCCAAGCCAAATCGCCGCTGGGGCACGATCGCTTTCGGCTTTGCCCTGTTGTCGGCAACTTCGGCATGGCGCGGATGGCGGTATGACGGCGCGCGCGGCGCGCTGATCCAGGGCGTTGTCTGTCTCGTCGTCGCGGCCGCGATGATGGCGGTCGAGCGGCTGCTTCGCGGCAGAGCGCGCCTATGGGGCAGGATCGTCGAGGTAAGCTTCGCGCTTGGTCTTGTCCTTTGCCTGTTCTGGCTCATGGGCGCGATCCTCCTGCCGATGGTGATCATCTGGTTGGTCGTTACCAGCGGACTGGTCACGCTCGCCCTGCTTCAGCCCGAGGTCACCACCTGACGCGACCTTGACATTTTGCAGCGCAACATGCATATGCCGCCCATCGAGGCGTATGCAGCGTGATCGTGTCCGTCAGGGCACAGGCTCCGCTTCGGTCGTTCAACAGGCTTCCCAAGTCACGCGGGGTGTCATTTACCCCCGCCACACGTACGTCCGCCGGACATGCGTGCATGGCCAATATCGGACTTACATTTCCATGTCTTTCAAGAATCTCGGCCTTGCCGAGCCGCTCGTTCGCGCTCTCGAAGCGAAGGGCTATACCACCCCCACCCCGATCCAGCGCGACGCCATCCCGACGGTGCTGACCGGCCGCGATCTGCTCGGTATCGCGCAGACCGGCACCGGCAAGACCGCCGCCTTCGTACTGCCGTCGATCCAGCGCCTGGTCGAGGACCAGAAGCGCGTCCTGCCGACGCATTGCCGCATGCTGGTGCTCGCACCGACCCGTGAGCTCGCCGGCCAGATCGCCGAGAGCGCGCGCGGCTACGGCCAGTTCTCCAAGATGTCGGTCGCCACCGTGTTCGGCGGCACCAGCATCAACAAGAACCGCACCGACATGGCGCGCGGCGTCGACATCCTCGTCGCCACGCCCGGCCGCTTGCTCGACCTGATCGAGCAGCGTTTCGTCAGCCTCGCGACCTTGGAGATCCTCGTCCTCGACGAGGCCGACCAGATGCTCGACCTGGGCTTCATCCATGCGCTGCGCAAGATCGTGCGCATGCTGCCCAAGCAGCGCCAGACCCTGTTCTTCTCGGCGACCATGCCCAATGCGATCCGCGAGCTGGCCGACCAGTTCCTCAAGGACCCGGCGACCGTGTCGGTCAAGCCGGCGGCGACCACCGCCGAGCGCGTCGACCAGGCGGTGACCTTCGTCAACCAGTCGGAGAAGCAGGCGCTGCTGACGATCGCGCTCAACGACCTCGAAGTCGAGCGCGCGCTGGTCTTCACCCGCACCAAGCACGGCGCCGACCGCGTCGTGAAGCTGCTCGCCGGCAACGGCATCGCCGCCGCCGCGATCCATGGCAACAAGAGCCAGCCGCAGCGCGAGCGCGCGCTCGCCGACTTCAAGTCGGGCAAGGTCAAGGTGATGGTCGCCACCGACATCGCCGCGCGCGGCATCGACGTGTCGGGCGTCAGCCATGTGTTCAATTTCGAGCTGCCCAACGTGCCCGAGCAATATGTCCACCGCATCGGCCGCACAGCGCGCGCCGGCGCATCGGGCTCGGCGATCAGCTTCTGCGCGGATGACGAGCGGCCGTACCTGCGCGACATCGAGAAGGTGACGCGCCAGAAGATCACCGTGCTGCCGCTGCCGGCCGATTTCCAGCAGCGCGCCAATGCGCTGAAGGCGGTTCGCCAGACGACGATCGGTGCCGATCCCGCGCCGCGCGAAGAGCGTTCGCGCCACGAGCGTGGCCCGGCCCGCCCGCGTGCCACTCACGCTGCGCGGCCGACCAGCCCTTATGCACCGCGCGGCCGTGGCCCGCGTCGCGGCGGGCGTGGCGGCGGTGGCGGTGGCGGTGGCCGTTCGCAGGCCAGCGCGTAACTTCTAGCTAGCTCCTCCCCGGAAACGGGGAGGGGAACCATGCGAAGCATGGTGGAGGGGGCGTGCCGCAACCGACCCGTTCGCGGCGATCCCCCTCCACCGCGCCGCTTCGCGTCGCGGTCCCCCTCCCCGTGCCGGGGAGGAACTTAGGCCTGCGACTCGCGCGTAACATCGGCTGCACTCAAGACGCGCCAACCCACCCATAACCACCTTGCCGCTACGGCCTCCGCGACATTCGCGGGCGCCCTTGCCGTGCTTTACGCTTTGGGCAAGAGAACCCCTCGAGCGACATTCGAGGAGAGCGAAGATGGCCGAAGCCTATATCGTCGAAGCGGTGCGCACCGCAGGTGGCAAGCGCGGCGGCAAGCTCGCCGGCTGGCATCCGGCCGATATGGCCGGCGCCACGCTCGACGCGATTCTGGACCGTTCAGGCATCGATCCCGCTGCGGTCGAAGACGTCATCATGGGCTGTGTCAGCCAGGGTGGCGAACAGGGCTTCCAGATCGGGCGCGGCGCGGTGCTCGCCTCCAAGCTCCCCGAAAGCGTCCCCGCCGTGTCGATCGACCGGCAGTGCGGCAGCTCGCAACAGGCGATCCAGTTTGCCGCCCAGGCGGTGATGTCGGGCACCCAGGACGTGGTCATCGCCGCTGGCGTCGAAAGCATGACGCGCGTGCCGATGGGTTCGACCGGCATGCTGTTCCACCAGGCCGGGCTTGGCAAGGCCAAGTCGCCGCGCCAGGAAGAGCGCTACCCCGGCATCCAGTTCAGCCAGTTTCTCGGCGCGCAGATGATCGCCGACAAGTTCGGCTTCACCCGCGACCAGCTCGATGAATATGCGCTGGAAAGCCATCGCCGCGCCGCCGCCGCCACCGAGCGCGGCGACTTCAGGCAAGAGATCGTCGGCCTGATGGTCGACACGCCCGAGGGCGAGATCTGCCACGTCACAGACGAGGGCATCCGCTTCGGCGCGACCTTCGAGGGCATCCATTCGGTCAAGCTGCTGCAGGAAGGCGGGGTCATCTCCGCGGCCAATGCCAGCCAGATCTGCGACGGGTCGAGCGCGGTGCTGGTGGTCAGCGAGCGCGCACTGAAGGAGCATGGCCTGAAGCCGCTGGCACGGATCCACAACCTTACCGTCACCGGCGGCGACCCGGTGGTGATGCTGGAAGAGCCGCTCTACGCCACCGACAAGGCACTGAAGCGTGCCGGGCTGAAGATCCAGGATATCGACCTGTATGAGGTCAACGAGGCCTTCGCGCCGGTGCCGCTGGCGTGGCTCAAGCATGTCGGCGGCGACCATGCGAAGCTCAACGTCAATGGCGGTGCCATCGCGCTGGGCCACCCGCTCGGCGCCTCGGGCACCAAGCTGATGGCGACGCTGGTTCACGCCCTGCACAAGCGCGGCGGCCGCTACGGCCTGCAGACGATGTGCGAGGGCGGCGGCATCGCCAATGTGACGATCGTCGAACGGCTTTAAAACAGAACCAGTGCTCCCGCGAAAGCGGGAGGCCAGGGTTACAAGCGCTGCGCTTTGGACCCTGGATCCCCGCTTTCGCGGGGAAACAGACAGGGAGAGTAAGGCATGAAACTTGACAGCACCGTATCCGCCGTCGTCACCGGCGGCTCCTCCGGCCTAGGCGAAGCCACCGCCCGCGCGCTCGCCGCCAGGGGCGTGAAGGTCGCGATCTTCGACCTGCAAAAGGACAAGGGCGAGGCGGTCGCGGCCGATATCGGCGGCGTGTTCTGCGAAGTGAATGTGACCAGCGACGAGAGTGTGGATGCCGGCTTCGCCAAGGCACGCGCCGCGCATGGCCAGGAGAGCGTGCTGGTGTGCTGCGCCGGTACCGGCAATGCGATGAAGACCGCCAGCCGCTCCAAGGAAGACGGCAGCATCAAGCATTTCAGCCTCGAGGCGTTCAACTGGCTCATCCAGATCAACCTCGTCGGCACGTTCCGCTGCGTCGCCAAATCGGCTGCCGGCATGCTGTCGCTGGAGCCCGGTGCGGACGGCGCGCGCGGCGCGATGGTGATGACCGCCAGCGTCGCGGCCGAAGACGGCCAGATTGGCCAGGCGGCCTATTCGGCCTCGAAGGGCGGCGTGGTCGGCATGACCCTGCCAATCGCGCGCGACCTGATGGGCGAGGGCATTCGCATCAACACCATCCTGCCCGGCATCTTCAACACGCCGCTGCTCCACGCCGCGCCGCAACCGGTGAAGGATGCGCTCGCCGCGTCGGTGCCGTTCCCCAAGCGGCTGGGCAATCCGGTGGAATATGCCGGCCTCGCGCTGACGATGATCGAGAACGACTATTTCAACGGCGAGGATGTGCGGCTGGATGGGGCCATACGTATGGCGCCTCGTTAAGCGTCGAAAAGCACGTCATCCCCCCTACCCATCCACCCCGGCGAAGGCCGGGGCCCAGTTGGGAAGGCAGAGGTAAATCGGGCACAGCGCTCTCATAAAGCCGTTCCCCAACTGGGCCCCGACCTTCGCCGGGGTGGTGAATTTGTAAACCGATCATCTGCCTGTTCCACCACCTCTCGCTTCAAGGACGCACCATGACCGTGACCCTCCACACCTTCGTCGACCTCTACGACCGCGTGCTCGGTTCGCTGTCCCACCTGCTCGACAAGGGCGCGGCCTATGCCGGCGAGCAAGGCATCTCGACCGATGCGATGTTAGACTGGCGTCTGGTCGACGACATGGCGCCGCTGCGTTTCCAGGTCATGGTGGTGACCAATTTCACGCGTAGCTGGACCGCGCGCGTCGCCGGCCAGCCGGTAGCCGACGGCATCGAGGACACTCTCGATCTGGCCGGGTTCCGCGCGGCGATCGCCGATTCGAAGGCACATCTCGCGGCCATCGCGCCCGAGCATTTCGCCGGCCGCGACGACGCGCCGATCACGTTCAAGATCGCCGACATCATGGAACCGACCCTGCCGGCCGGGCAGTGGCTGTCGGTGTTCGCCACGACCAACATCTATTTCCACCTGTCGATCGCCTATGCGATCCTGCGCGCCAAGGGCGTGCCGATCGGCAAGGCCGATCTGTTCGCCGGGCGGATCTGAGCCGGGCATGACCCGCCCCGCACCCTGGCGGCTCGACCCTTCAGCCTATCCAGTCGGCGATGAGTTCGGCACGCGTTATCAGGACCTCGATCCCAACGGCCACCTCAACAATGTCGCCTTCGCGGCATTGTTCGAAAACGCCCGTGTGCGGATCAACCGCGCGACGCGGCCGCGCCCGGCCAATGAGCGCATGATGGTGGCGAGCGTCACCATCGCCTATCTGCGCGAAGGCAGCTTTCCAGAGCCGGTGACAATCTGTTCGGGCATCGGCCGGATCGGCTCGTCGAGTTGGACGATCGAACAGGCCATGTTCCAGGCCGACCAGTGTATCGCGACATGCGACACGGTGGTGGTGTGCCGCACCGACGATGCGGCGAAACCACTACGCGCGGAAGTGCGGGCGGAGCTGGGGAGCCGGATGACGCGAGGCGGTTGAAGGCTTTCTCCGCCACTTCAAAGCACTCCGTCACCCCGGACTTGTTCGGCGCTTACGCCATCAAAAAATTGGCACCCCGGCGAAGGCCGGGGCCCAGTTGGGAAGCATTGGTGAGGATGCGCAGAACGGCCCGATACTGGGCCCCGCCCTTCGCCGTGGGCAATGAAGAATGAGCCAAGGCTCTGCTGAACCCTGCATGCCGGAACCAGCCCGGAATGACGGTTACGCGCGATCGCCGATATTCCCCAGGCCTCAGACCAGCGGATAACGTTTCGAGATGCGATCGACCGGCGTGCCATCGTTCAGCGGCACGGCCGAGGCGACCGAATGGTCGACAAACCCTTGCTTGCCGTAAAAGGCCAGCCCCCCGCTATTGTCAGCGCGGATCGTGGCATTGATGCCGACCAGGCCTAGGCGCTTCGCCGCCTCGCGTGTCGCGGCGAACAGAGCCGAGCCGATACCGCGCGTGGTCATGCCGCGCCGGGCGAAGGTGCCGATATCGCCCCAGCGCTCGGGCAGCCGCTCGTGGCGCAACAGGATCTGGAAGCCCAACGGTGCACCGGCCTCATCCTGCGCCACGACGCTGGTCAGCACGGCGGGGCCGTCGATATGGGCGGTCGCGAAGCCCTCCGGCGTGAACGGAATCTGATAGGCGGTGGTGCCGCCCGCGGCGATGATCTCGTTGAGCAGATCGGCCAGTGCCGCGGCATCGGCACGAACCGTGGGGCGAACGGTGAAAGCGACCATGTCCGTCAATCCACAAAAACCGGCGCGCGCCTGGCCATGTTGGCAGCGACCGCTTCCATCATGTTGGGCTTGCCGATCACCTTGACCTGCTCATCGGTTTCCGCCTCGAGCATCACGCGCGGATCGGCATCGTGCGCCATGTTGCACAGCCGCTTGGCGCCGCGGATCGCATGCGGACTGCGACCGGCGATGGTGCGCGCCAGCTCGATCGCCGCGGCGTGGGGGTCGCCGGCGATGCGCGTGATGAAGCCGTGCGCCAGCGCCTCGGCCGCATCGAATTCGCGCGCGGTATAGACCAGTTCCCGCAGCACATCGTCGCGCACCAGGCCCCGCCAGATCGGAAAGCCGGCCATGTCGGGCACCAGCCCCCAATGAACCTCACGGATCGCAAAACGCGTGTCCGGCGCGGCGATGCGGATGTCGGCACCCGACATGATCTGGAAGCCGCCGCCGAATGCCACGCCGTGCACGGCGGCGATCACCGGCATCGGCAGGTTGCGCCAGCCCCAGGTGACGTGTTGCGGCAGAATCGAACCCTGATCGTTGCGCCCCCGACCCGTGCCCGATCCGCCCGCTGCCATGCTCGTCATGTCGAGCCCGGCGCAGAAGCCCCGCCCTTCGCCCGACAACACCACACAGCGCACATCCGTGTGATCGGCCAGCGAGTCGATCGCCGCGCCGATTCCGGCGAACATCGCCGGATCGATGGCGTTCATCTTGTCGGCGCGCGCAAGGCGCACATCGGCGACCTGGTCGACGATGGTGATGGTGACGCGGTCGTTCATGTCCAATCCTTCAATCTCGTCACCCCAGCGAACGCTGGGGTCTCGTGCCGCATTCCCCACCATGAGATCCCGGCTTTCGCCGGGATGACGGGAGAAGTCAGACAATCCTGCTCCCGGTATCACCCCAATAGCGGTCGCGCAGCAGACGCTTGTAGAGTTTTCCCGTGGCGTGACGCGGCAGTTCCGCCGCGAAGTCGATCTGGCGCGGCGTCTTCACCCCCGATAGCTCGGCGCGGCACCAGCGGGTCAGCTCCTCTGCGAGGTCAGGCCCGGCCTCGGCCATGTCGACCGGCTGGACCACCGCGATCACCCGCTCACCCATCTCCGCGTCGGGGCCGCCGATCACCGCGACATCGGCGACGCGCGGATGCGTGATCAGCCGGTTCTCGATCTCCTGCGGGTAGATGTTCACCCCGCCCGAGATGATCATGAAGCTCTTGCGGTCGGTCAGATAGAGATACCCGTCGGCATCGATCCGCCCGATATCGCCGAGCGTGGTCCAGCCCTGCGGGTTGCATGCCTCGACGGTCTTGGCGGGGTCGTTGTGATAGGCGAACTGGCCGCCGCCCTCGAAATAGATCAGCCCTTCCCGGTCAGGGCCGAGCTCCGCACCCGCTTCGTCACAGACATGCGCGATGCCGTACACCGCGCGGCCGACCGAGCCCTTGTGCGCGAGCCAGTCGGCC
>NZ_JAQGLG010000153.1 GCF_028292965.1 Sphingomonas bacterium
ATCGAAGGTTTCCTTCACTCCATCGAGTTCCTTACGATGCTCGTCCCAAAGATCCTTCATGTCCTCCCAGAGGGACACACGCTAGATCTCGGTATCATCGGCAACCTCGGAAAGCATATGAAGACCGATCGCGAGCATATTGTGCCCGCCATCAAGAATACCCTCAGACTCGGGGTCTTCGAAGTTGAGTTCGAACCGGTTGCGCTGCAGGGCTTCGTATCCTGACGTGCCTATCAGGATGCCCTTCGACTTGAACGGGAAAAGCTCGGGGGTCTCCCGAAGAGATTCGAGAATGGCCGACGTGACGCTTCCGACTTTTGCAGCGCGCGGATTCGCTTCAAGCGAAACGTGATCGAAAAGAGCGTAGAGGTCACGCCCCCGCACGAAGCCGGTGTAGCGCTTGATGCCAGCGATCGAATTCTCGCTGGAGACGGAACTGAGCCGTTCCTCGTCACGCGAATTGGGTTGCTCAGCGACGAGAGCAAAGCGGATGATGAGTTTAGAAGTAACAGTCATTTCCAGTCCTTCACAGAGAAGAGACTGGCTTCGGACCATCGAACGCACAAATGTGCGTAAACGGGTCGGCTACGCCGAACTATTTCGCCGCTTCTCAGCAGCACGATAACCGAAGCCATCTCGGGCTTCATTTCAACCTCTATCCAGAGGTGCCTCGTTCATGAGTGACCGAAACGAAATTGTCAATCGCGCTACGACCAGTCGCCGAGAGTGCCCCTCAACCCCCGGGCACAACGGGGACAAAGGGACAAACGCCAGCCCAAACCCTACGCCACCAGATCAAGTAGATCAGTCTCTCCCTCGTCGTTTGTGCCTTTGTCCCCGTTGTCCCCGGCCCCCCAGCGGTACAGACCGCGCGTGGATCGCTGGATGTCGCCAATCGAGGCCATCCTGGAAAGCAGCTTCCGCGCCTTGCCGTTATCGGTGCCGACGGCGTCGGCCACTTCCTGCGCCGACAGCGCCACCCCACCGGCAGCCATCAACACCTTGATCACCGCCTCCCGCTCCGGCGACCGCGCCGCCGCCTCGGCCGCATCCAGCGCGCGCCACCGCCCTTCTGCCCCGTCGAACACCATCGCCGTCTCGATCTCGGCAATGTCCCTGCCCCGGCCGTAGAGCGTCGCCCGGTCGTTGGCGAAGTCCTTGCGCAGCACCAGCACCGCATCCGCCGCCCCGGTCAGCCCGCGCGTCCCGCTGACCGTGTCGAACGGGTCGTCGGCATCGGCCTTGCGGGTGTGGTGGACGATCAGGATGGCGATGTTGCGGGCGCTGGCCAGCGACTGCATGCCGCTCAGCGCGTAATAGTCCGCCTCATAGGCCTGATCATTGCCGCGCGACTGGGCGCGGACCTTGGCCAGCACGTCGACCACGATCAGCACCGGGTTGGCACTGCGCGCGATCCACGCGTCCATCGCCTCGATCGCGCCCTCGTCGAGCATCATCCATCTGGTGTGGAACTTCAGGTGCGGCGAGGGCGTGGCGCCCATCTTGGCCTGGCGGCGTTGCAGACGGCGCGGATTGTCCTCCAGCGCGATGTACAGCACGTCGCCCTGCCGCGTCGGCACGGTGCCGAACACCGGCTGGCCGGTCGCCACGCCGTAAGCGATGTTCATCGCCATCCACGACTTGCCGATCTTCGGCGCGCCGGCGAGCAGGGTCGCCCCTTCGGCGACATACCCTTCCACCAGATAGCGGATCGGCGCGAAGCGTGTCGCGGCGAGCGAGACGCTGTCGAACACGCCGTCGAGCAGCGCCTCGATCGCCGCGGCGCGGTCCGACTGTTGGCGCCAGATCTGGCGGCGGGACTAGCGGAGCTCACGGACGAACTCCACCGTATCGATCAGGTCGAGCAGGTTGCGCAGATGGCCGCGCGCCTGGCGATGCTCATAGGCGGGCAGGTCGCGCATCGCCTCGATATGCGGCGGGAGCGCCAGCTTGAGATGTTCGCAGATGATGTGCAGGCCATTGGGGGTGATCCGGACGCCCTTGCCGTCGGCATCGTGGCGGATAGCGGGAACAGGATAGGTCATGGGTAGCTCCGTGGTGATGGTAGTGGGGATGGTCGCGGGCGACGCCGCGGCGGGTTGATCGCGGTCAGGCATCGGGGAATGGCCCTCCGACGCGGCGCAGCAGCTCCTTGACCTGGGCGAGGCGGGCGAAGGCGTACTTGCGCGGGCGACCGCTGGTCTCGCGGATCGCGTTGCGCAGGTGGAACGCCTCGCGCGACAGCAGCCCGGCGAGCAGCGCCGCGTCGCTCTGCTCCGGCCAGGTCGGGCGGACGGCCGGCGCGATGGGGATGATGTCCGGTGCGGGTTCATCGCCGGGCATTGATCTCTCCCGCCGCTTCGAGCAGGTCGAGCGCATCGCGGATGCGGCAGGCGAGCCAGGCTTCGTCGCCGCCCTCGTCCTCGCCCAGGGCGCGGCATTGGTCGCGCAGCTCGTCCCACATATCGTGCAACAGGATCGCGCCTTCGGAACGGGGCCTGTCAGGGGGTGCCCCGAACCATTCCTCGGCGGCGTAGCATCGTGCTTTCGTCATGGTGATTCTCCCATCGATTGAGGGGAGCTGATTCATCACAGGTCGCGGGTCGGTTGAATCAACCTGTGCCGTCGGGCGGCGATTCTGTTGTGCGGTAACAGTCTTCCAGCGCGCCCAGCGCCTGCGCCGCGCGCAGCAGCGCGAGCCCGTAAAGCCGGGCGCGGCGCAGCGTTTCTTCCGGCGCGGTGCGGAAACAATGCGCGCCCGCCACGCGCAGCAGCATCTCGTGGAGCGTCACGCGGTCTTCGCTGGCGTCGCCGGGCCTGCCGATCAGGCGGCAGGCGATGTCGCGCTGGTTGAGCAGGCGCCGCCGCAACTCGCGGATCTCCGGTCTCTCCATGCCCGGCACCATCACCAGCAGGGTCGGATCGTAACGATCCTCATAGCTGGCGAAGGACAGCCTTTCGCTGCCGTCTCCGGTGCGCAAAGGGGTCGGCTTTTCGGCCTTTGGCGTGCGATTCGTCATGCCGCCATTTCCGCACGATATGGCGGATGGTTGAATCAGGATGAGCGGCGCGTGCTACAACCGCACCACCTCGCCATCCTCTTTGGTGAACTGCGCAGGTTTGTCGTCGAGCAGGTCCAGCACCACCTCCGACGGGCGACACAGCCTGGTTCCCCTTGGCGTGACCACGATGGGGCGGTTCACCAGCAGCGGATGTTCGAGCATCGCGGCGATGATCACTTCGTCCGGTGTCTCCGGGTCGAGCAGGCCCAGTTCGGCGGCGGGCGTGTTCTTCTCGCGCATCGCCTGTCGCGGTGTCATGCCCATGTGCGCAAGAAGCCGGTCGAGCAATGGCCGCGTCCAGCCGACCGTGCGATAGTCGATGACCTCGGGCGAATATCCCGCCGCCTCGATCATCGCGAGGGTGTTGCGCGACGTGCCGCAATCGGGGTTGTGATAGATCGTGATCGGGAACGGGGTGGTCATTGCGTACGCTCCTGTCGGAACAGCCATGTGAAGAAACCGACCGCCGCCACCGTCCCCACGAGCTGACCCGCGATGAACAACGGCACGGATACGGGTGCGATGCCGGCGAAGGTGTCGGACAGGCTGCGCGCGACGGTCACGGCGGGGTTGGCGAACGAGGTCGACGCGGTGAACCAATAAGCGGCGGTGATGTAGAGCCCGACCGCCACCGGCGTGAACTCGGGCCGTGATCGTTGTGTGCCGATGATCGTCCCGATCAACCCGAAGGTGGCCACGCCTTCCGCAAACCCCTGTGCCGGCCCGTCGCGCAATTTGCTCGATATTTGTAGCAGCGGTTCGGCGAACATGGCGTGTGCGATCCACACGCCGGCCACGGCGCCGGTGAACTGCGCCACCACATAGAGCAGCGCCGCGCGCCCATCGATGTCGCGGCGCATCAATACGGCAAGCGTGACCGCCGGATTGAAATGCGCGCCCGACACCGGCCCGAACATGTGGATCAGCACGACCAGGCCGGCCCCGGTCGCGATCGTGTTGCCGAGCAGCGCGATCGCATCGTTACCGCCGGAGAGACGCTGCCCCATGATGCCCGAGCCGACCACCACCGCGAGCAGCAGGGCGGTGCCCATGCCTTCCGCCGCGATGCGCCGCGACAGCGTCACGCGGGCGCGCAACAAGTCTGCGCGACATCGGCCAGCGGCGCGCAGATTTCAGGGCGGCCGCCACAACAATCCGCCACGAGGAAACCGAGCAGGTCGCGCATCCCCGCATAGTCGGCGGTGTAGATGACCGAGCGACCGTCACGCCGCGACCGAACAAGGCCGGCATGGCCCAGGATAGTGAGATGGGTGGACAAGGTGTTCGGCAGCACCCCGACCTCGCGCGCTATCTCGCCGGCGGGAACCCCCTCCCCGCCCGCCTTGACCAGCAGGCGAAACACCGCAAGCCGGTGCCCATGTGCCAGCGCCGACAATGCCTCGACCGCTGCGGGAATCTGCATCAGCAGCAAGCCGATTTGGGCGCGGCCACCGGGGCGCAGCAAGCGCTCGCGCCCGTGTTGTCGGGGATGACATCCTCGCCATAAGAGGTCGCGTCGCCGTGCGTGAAGAAGGTTTCCCAGCGCACGCCACCGGTATCCGTCACCCAGCTCTTGTCCGATCTGGCATAGCAACAGGTCGTCGCCTCCTGGTCGAGCGTGTCGGCGCCGGCCGCCTTCAACCGCCACGAAAGCGCGCCGAGCTCGGCCGGGCTATCCACCTGGATGCCGACATGATCGACACCGGCAGCGCGCGCACGCGACGAAATGGCGAGATTTACGCGCGGGTCTTCGAGCATCCATTTCGCATAATCGTCTTTGACCACAATCGGGGCAGCGTCGAACAGCGTGCTGTAGAACGCGATCGCCGGTGCGATCTCGGGAACGCTGACATGCAAATGAAGCCGCTTCATGATGATCTCCATCGATTCGATATTTCGATGATCGTGGAATTATCGATGACTGGCAAGAGCGGATATCGCCCAGATTGGGTAGGAGGCAGGCGACCGGCCGAAACCGAGGCGAATGATAACGGTTGCGCGTGCATGGCGCTGCGCGAAGGAAGTGCGCATGAGCTACGAACGACTGCTTCACGAACATGACCGTATCGACCGGGCGCTGGTCAGGCTCCAACGCCTGACCGAGGCGCCGGTGCCGGACGTGCCGGCGGTCAGCCATGCGCTGTCGGATCTGGCGGGCGAACTGGTCGAGCATCTCGCGCATGAAGACAGCTTCATCTATCCGCGGATGATCGAAAGCTCGGTCGGCCATGTGGCGTCGATCGCGCGCGGGTTCGTGGACGAGTTCGCCGCCCTCGCCGAGGAGTGGAAAATCTATATCGCGGCATGGCTGCCCGAGAGCATCGCCGGCGACTGGGACGGGTTCAAGCGCGATACCGATGCGATCCTCACGCGGCTTGCGGCACGCGTGCGGGCCGAAAACAGCGTGCTCTATGCGGCGGCCCTGAACCACGGACTGATCCCGCTGCGCGATTGAACCACACGCCGATGCGGTCCGGCGCCGTCGGCGCCCGATACCTCAGGTCGGTTGCGACCCCTGTTCGCGCCGCCGCGGTGCGAGGCCGACCCGGGCCTCGTGCAGGCGGGCGATGCGCAGCTGGATCGCGCGGGCGATCTCGCTGGTCTCCTCGCGCACCTGGTGCCGCGCACGGGCGGCCAGGGCGATGTGCTCGTCGCGGCTCAACATGATCGTCATCGGGCGTGCTCCCATAAGGTGGTGCCGTTCGT
>NZ_JAQGLG010000173.1 GCF_028292965.1 Sphingomonas bacterium
TATCTCCAATCGCGCAAAACCACCGCCTCGACAGCCCGCCAAGCTCCCGCCGTCACCACAACTCGCTCTCAATCTCACACCGGCATGAAAATCCCGGACAGCTGTGGGACTTGTTCCGGCATCCACCGTTCCGCGCACGTACCGGCCTCGGCGCCTGTGGGCCGGTGGACCCCGGAACAAGTCCGGGGTGACGAGGTGATTTGATTGCCGCCGGCAGGTCTACGCGACCCTATCCTTCACGAGTTGCTTACCATTTTCGGCGTACGCACGCGGGCATGTATCACGACACCAGCCTCGCCGCCGCGACCAAGGCCGATCCGCGCCCCGCATCCGCCGTCTCGACCGGGTGCGGCGTCGCCGGGCTAGTCGGGTTGCTGTGCTGGGTCGGCCTGGCACGCTGGCTGGGGATGGACGGGCCCTACGCCGCCTTGTGCAACGTCGCGGCGTGCGGTCTGCCGATGGTGGTGTGGGCGGTGCTGGTCGACAAGGTCCATTTGAACCCCTCCACGGGCGTCGACTGGGGCAATCCGAAGCCGTGGCGCGAAACGATCGATATCAGCTTGACCAAGCTCGCCGGGCTGTGGCTGACCTGGGCCGGGATCGCGGTGATCTACGGCACCGGGCGCTTCTACTGGGAGGGCAATTTCGCCTTTTCGATGTGGTGCTTCGGTTATGCCGCGCCGTTGCTGTTCGTCGCCTCGATCCCGTACATCATCCTGCTCGACCAGCGTGCGACCGAGCCCAGGGACGGCTGCTGGTCGCTCGGCGCCTGGCTGATGGGGCTCGACGAGCCGGTCGACCATGAGGCGATCTTCAACCATCTGCGCAGCTGGGGGGTGAAGGCCTTCTTCCTCGCCTTCATGCTGGCGATCGTGCCGGGCGGCTTCGGCGCGTTCGTCCGCGGCGATGTCAGCCAGTTGCTGCATGATCCGGTGCAGCTGTCGTTGTGGCTGATCACCTTCATGTTCGTGATCGACGTGGCCTTTGCGACGGTCGGTTACATCCTGGCGATGAAGCCGCTCGACTCGCATATCCGCACCGCCAACCACTTCGCGGCGGCGTGGATGGCGGCTTTGATCTGTTATCCGCCGTCGATCATGATGGGCGATAACGGCCCGCTCAATTACTATCCCGGCACGCACGGCCCGGATGGCTGGACGGTGTGGTATGCCGGCCATCCGATCCTGCTGGCGGTGACGGGCGCGGTGCTGGTCGGGCTGACCGCGATCTATGCCTGCGCGACCATTGCCTTCGGGTTCCGCTTCTCCAACCTGACCAATCGCGGCATTTTGACGCACGGCCCCTATGCTTTCTCGCGCCACCCGGCCTATCTGTCGAAGAACCTGTTCTGGTGGATCTCGACCATCCCGGTGCTGAGCACCGGCACGCCGGTCGATGCGGCGCGTGCGACCCTTTTGCTGGCGTGTGTCAGCGGTGTTTACTACTGGCGCGCCAAGACCGAGGAGCGGCATTTGAAGCTCGATTCGGCGTATCGCGACTATTCGGCGTGGATGGATCGCAACGGGCTGGTGCCGCGCGCCTTCGCCTGGGCGCTGGGGCGCAAGCATGAGGTTCCGGCGGCTTTGCCGGTCGCCTGAGACGGTAGTCGCTTCTCTGTTATCCGCTGTTATTCCTGTTACTGTTTTTTTCTCTGCTCCGATGGTTTTCGGAAGAGGAATTGACGTTCTGTATCAATCACTTGATGTTCATTTCCTGTTCCTGAAATAACAGAAGAGGGAACAGGGAACGCGTCCGCCGTAACAGAGAATAACAGAGAGCATAACAGAGAAGCCGCCGCGAAGCCGGGCGGGCTGCCGATGATATTCGACCATGAGAAAGAGCGATTGCAGTGGCGTCCGGCTGTGCTGCACCGCGCGCGAGGAAGATTGAATCATCTTCCCCGGCGTCCGACTGTTTCCGCCGCAAGCACCGCCGCGCCACCGCCGGCATAAGCGAGGAAATCGGCGGGATCGAAGCCGGTGCCGAGCACCACGCGGGCGACGCGGTATTGGCCGAGACCGAGCATGTCGGCGGCATGGAACAGCTGGCCGAACTCGATGGCGCAGGCGACCCCGAAGGCGGTGGCGGCGGACCAGCGGATGTCGAGCGGGGTCGTGGCCCGTACCGCGAGATAGACCAGCACCACCGCGACGCTGTCGCTGAGATAGGGGCGGACCAACGCGTCATGGACGAAGGCGGCGATGCCGACCTCGATCAGGAAGACGAAGATCGCCGCCATAGCGTAGGATGTGCGGGCTCCGATGATGATGCTCCGGTGATTGGTGGCGGGTGTTTCCTGGCAGCGGACCGTCGAGATGTGATGCAGATGGCGGCCTGATCGCGTGCAGCCTCAGCTCCGGCGCTGGAGGAAGGCGATGCCGGCCGCGAGAATGTCTTCGCGCGGCGCCACTTCGATATCCGGGCGTAGCAGCCAGCGCGGCTGGTCGTGCACGTCATAGACCGGTTCTGCCGAATATTGCAGTTCGATGCCGGTAAGATCGAGCCGCAGCGGGAAGACCGCGGCGCCGACGCGCATCATCGGCGTGCCGATGATCGTCGCCCGGCCGAGCCCGCGCATGCCCATCGGGAAGCCTTCCGCCATGCTAGCGCTCCAGCGCGTGGTCAGCACCACCACCGGCGCGGTGTAGGTGAAAGGTCCGCGCGGATCGACGGTCTCGGTCCAGGCGGCGCTCAGATGATCGCCCGCGCGGCGGCGCATGCGGGCATAGGGCTTCCGCGCGGTGATGAAGCGGCCCATGATCGGCCGGGCGACCGCGGTGTCGCCGCCGCCATTCTGGCGCAGGTCGATGATCAGGCCCGGCGTGTCCTTGAACTGCAGCAGCGCGGCGTCGAAGGCGTCGATCACCTTCTGGTCGGCGAAGCTGCGGATGACGATCAGGCCGTGGCCACTGGGGAGCAGGCGGCTCTCGACATCCGGCAGCGTAACAGGTGGTTTGGGCGGCAGCGCCAGTTCGCGCTCGCCGCCGCCGGATGCACGTAGCGTCAGCCGGCGCGGCTGAGCGCGATGGCCCGAAACGGCGATGTTGAGCGCATAGGCCGTTCCCGCCGGATCGGGGCGCATGAGGCAGCGCGGCATCAGCGTCGCGGCGATGCCGCCGACCGGCGCGCCGTCGACGCGCAGTGTGACGTCGCCCGCCTGGACCCCGGCATCGGCCGCGGCGGAGCCGTCACGTACGCTGGTGACGAGCGCGGTGTCGCCACGTTCCGGCTCGACCCACAGGTCGAAATAGGGTGAGCGGACGGTACCGTCGGCGGTGCCGTGGACGTAGCTGTGCGCGCCATAAAGCTCACGCAGCACGCGCGCGACGATGTCGACCATCGCCTCGCGCGACGTCGCGGCCAACGCCTGCGGGCGATAGAGCGCGCGCACCGCTTTCCAGTCGGTACGCTTCTCGGCAAAGAAGCAATAGCGTTCGCCGAGCGTGCGCCAGAGCTCGTCGAAATCCGCGACATCGACCACGGAATGTGGCGGTTCGGCCGCCCAGGCGGCACCGGGCATGGCGCCGCCGGCCACGGCGCACAGACCGCCCTTGATCAGCGAGCGGCGCGTCGGCGAGAGGTGCATGCGATTCGGACCCTTTGTCATCGTTCAGGACGCCGCCTTGTTTCGCGCGACATCCGGCTTCAGAGAGATGAGCAGGCAGCCGATGCAGATCGCCAGACCGGCAACGGGATGAAGCAGCGCGACGAACGCGGCCGTGCCGAACAGGCACAAGGTGATCAGCGCGCGCCGGCGCATCGCCTTCCGCACCGCGGGGCTGGCCTCGACCAGTTCCCAGATAAGCGCGACATAGGTGAGGGAGTGTCCGAATACCTGGCGCCGATCTTCTCGAATTTCTCCATCACATCGTCGGCCAACTCGATGTCGAAATTGGTCGCTTGCGATCCCAGCGAGGAATCAAAACCGCATTTCCTCATAAACCCGGCTGACGTCCTCACCCCACGCCCCATAGTACCGATCAAGCAACGCCTGCGCCGGCACCTTCCCCGTGCGCACGATATCGCGGAGCGGTTCGAGGAAACCCGTCTCGTTGCTACCCGAGGTATCGAACCGCGCCCGCGCCGAAAGGCCGGCGCCGGCAATGTCGAGCACTTCGCCGGCAATGTCCCTGAGTTTGCCGCCGCCGGGGATCGGGGCGTCGAGGGCGAGTTTGGGGACCGCGCTGCGCAATGCCTCGCGTTCGTCCATCGTCCAGTTCTTGACCAGATCCCATGCCGCGTCGAGCGCGCTCTGATCGTAGAGCAGGCCGACCCACAAGGCCGGCAGCGCGCAGATGCGGCTCCATGGGCCGCCATCGGCGCCGCGCATTTCGAGGAAGGTCTTGAGGCGCACTTCGGGGAAGGCGGTCGAGAGGTGGTCGTTCCAGTCGTCGAGCGTCGGCTTTTCGCCGGGCAGGATGGACAGATTGCCCTTGAGGAAATCGCGGAACGACAGGCCGGCGGCGTCGAGATATTTGCCGTCGCGGTAGACGAAGTACATCGGCACATCGAGCGCATATTCGGCGTAGCGCTCATAACCGAAGCCGTCCTTGAACACGAAGGGCAGCATGCCTGTGCGCGCCGGGTCGGTGTCCGACCAGATATGGCTGCGGTAGGACAGCATGCCGTTGGGCTTGCCTTCGGTGAAGGGCGAGTTGGCGAACAGCGCCGTGGCCAGCGGCTGCAGCGCGAGGCCGACGCGGAATTTCTTCACCATGTCGGCTTCGGATTGATAGTCGAGATTGACCTGGATGGTGCAGGTGCGCAGCATCATGTCGAGCCCCATCGTGCCGACGCGCGGCATATGGCGCAGCATGATGGCGTAGCGGCCCTTGGGCATGATCGGCAGCTCGGCACGGGTCTTGTCCGGCCACATGCCAAGACCGAGGAACCCGATGCCGAACTTGTCGCCGATCGCCTTGACCTGTTCGAGGTGGCGGCCGGTTTCGGCGCAGGTCTCGTGGAGGTTTTCGAGTGGGGCGCCGGACAGTTCGAACTGGCCGGCGGGCTCCAGGCTGATGCTGCCGTCGGCGCCGGTCATGGCAATGACGTTGGTGCCGCCCTTTCCGTCCTTTTCCTCGACCGGCTTCCACCCATAGGCGGTCAGCGCGTCGAGCAGGTCGCGGATGCCGCCCTTCTCGTCATAGCTCGGCGCATGGTGATCGGAGAGGGCGTAGACGAACTTCTCATGCTCGGTGCCGATGCGCCACGCCTCGGGGGGTTTCTCGCCCTTGGCGAAGCTGGCGATGAGCTGGTCGCGCGACTCGATGGTCGGGGACGGCGCCTTGGTGTCGAGGTGCGTGGTCATGGTCGCGCCATAGCTGGGGTGTGAAGGGGCCGCCAGCAAGTTTCGGATTGCTACGGGGTTGGTGATCAGCCGGTGAGCGCGCCCTGCAGTGTGGCGAAATACCAGCCCCACATGGCGAAGATGACGAGAATGCAGCCGATCTGGACGCGGCGATCTGGCACGAAGCCGGCGAGCAGCGAGGCGAGCATCATCGGGATGACCGCGGCGTTCTGCGCGAACCAGCTGCCGCTGCTGCTGGTCGCGCCGCTCTCCAGCCCGAACCAGGTGTTTGTGGCGATGGTGAAGAGCGAGAAGGCGCCGAAGCCGATCATGTATTTCGGTCCCTCGCGACGGTGAAAGGCGGGCAGGTCGACCTCGTCCGTGGCGGGGATGTGCGGCGAGGCGATGCGCGCGAGCAGGTACAGCCCGCAGGCGGCGCAGAAGAAAAAGGCGATGGTCACCGTCGGCCAGACGCGCTGCCGCCGCAAATCCCACAGGCCAAGCCACCAGGCGATCACCGCGAGCAGGATGATCAGCATCCAGCCGGCATTGAGCCACGAGAAACGCAGCCGGCGCGAGGCGACCACCATGTCGCCGATCGTCGCGAGGATGTGCGCGATGGCGATGGCGTAGACGAAGGAGAAGAACGTCACGAGATAGTCGAAAGCGTGCATGCCAGCCCCCGGCGCGCGTGTTCGTGACGGGCAGGTTAGGCGGCGCGGGGGCGGGTCACAAGTGGGGGTTTCCCCTCTCGCTTCCCAGGGGGGACGGACGAGCGGGCCAAAGTCGGGAGCGGGGCAGTGACGCTGGTGTCTCGTCGACGAACCGCCCCTCTCCCCGACCCTCCCCGCAAGCCGGGAGAGGGAGAAGATCACCAATCGCCGCTGGCGCCCATCCACAGGCTGACCGCTGCCGCCGCGGCGGTGTCGGCGCGCAGGATGCGGGGGCCGAGCGAGATGCCGACCGCGCCGTTGGTCGCGCGGATCGCTTCGCGTTCGTCGCTGTCGAAGCCGCCTTCGGGGCCGATCAGGATCGCGGCCGGGCCGGGGTGGGCGCGGATCGCCTCCAGCGCGGGGGCGCCGCCGGTTTCGTCGGCGAAGAACAGCGCGCGGGTCGGCGACCAGTCGCGGAGCAGGGCGGCGAGCTTTATCGTCTCGGCGAGCTCGGGGAGGGCCGTGCGGCCGCATTGTTCGGCCGCCTCGATCATGTGCGCGCGGAGGCGATCATGCTTGGGGTTGTCGACCACGCTGCGGCGGGTGACGACCGGCACCACGCGCGCGACGCCGAGCTCGCAGGCCTTTTCGACCATCCAGTCGATGCGGCCCTTCTTGAGCGGGGCGGCGCACAGCCACAGATCGGGCACCGCCTCGCGCTCGCGCAGGCGTTCCGCCACGTCGAGGATGATGTCGCGGCGGCTTACCGTGTTGGCCACGGCGAGCCATTCGCCGGTCTTGTCGTCGAACAGCTTGACCGGGTCGCCGGCCTTCAATCGCATTACCGAGATCAGATAATACGCCGGCGGGCCGTCGATGCGCAGCGGGCCCGGGGCAAGCTCGCTCTCGACATAAAGCCGTGGCGTGGATTGCGGGGGCCATGCGGGTGTAGCGGGCATGGCGCCGTCCTAACCGTTGGCGGGGCGGGCGTCATCCTTCGATCGGGGCTGGCTTGTACCGGCGCGCGGGCATTCTACATTCGCCAACAGGGAAAAGGGGAAATGGGCATGTTCATGGCATTGATGCTGGCCGCTATCGCGGTGACGCGGCTGTTTCCCGATACGGGGACGGGCCGCTTCCTGCATCGCTGGCTGGCCGAGAAGCCGGCGGCGTGGCTGGCGACGATCGAGCGCAAGCATGTGATCTTCCTGGCGCTGGCGGCGTTGCTGGTCGTGGTGCTGCGCGAGGCGGTGCCGATGGTGGCGGGGGCGGGCGACCTGGCGCTGTTCGCGATGTGGGACGCCTCGGTCTATCTCGACGTGGTGATGGCGGCGTGGACGATCGCGGCACTGGCGCGCGGGCGCTCGGGCTGGGCGGTGGTGCGGCACCGCCTCGGCCAGCTTGTCGCACGTCGGCGCCCACGCGCGGCGCGCCCCCGCGCGCGTCGGACCAGGGCGGTGCGACCGGTGGCCAATGACGACGATGGAGACGGGTGGGCGCTCGCGGCTTGAGCGGCGCACTGAGGAAGCAAGTCGGTTCACGCGAAGGCGCGATGGCGCGAAGATACAAGATGGTTTGTTCGCGCAAAGGCGCAGAGAGTTATCTTCGCGACTTCACGCTTTCGCGTGAGAAAATTCAACCGCCGGATTTGGCGATAAAGGCTGCCGCAGGATGGCCATCCCTGCGCCTCCGCGCCTCTGCGCGAACCACCTTTCTCCTAAAGGCCACGCGAAACGACCGATTGCGGCGGGCTCAGCCGATCCGCCACCAATGCTGCGTCTTGCAGGCCAGGCCGAACATCAGGCAGCCCGACACCAGCATCGTATTGCGGCCGGTCGGCGT
This sequence comes from Sphingomonas bacterium, assembly GCF_028292965.1. Lineage (GTDB taxonomy): Bacteria > Pseudomonadota > Alphaproteobacteria > Sphingomonadales > Sphingomonadaceae > Sphingomonas. Next base: position 7,783 of record NZ_JAQGLG010000173.1, read on the forward strand.
GACCGTGGCGGATGCCTTGGTGTTGAGATCGGGGATGAACACCTTGCCCTTCCAGGTACCGTCATCGGCGGGGCGGAAGTTCTGGAACAGCTGGCGGCCGATCAGATCCCGGCCGCTGCCGTTCCTGGCGTCCTCACGCGCCTTGGGGATCGCCCAGACGACGGTGCCGCACATCGCACTCCCGCATTTCGCGGTGCGCAGATGCACGGTGTTGTTGGTGTTGCGCCAGGTGCCTTCCCATGAGCTGGACTGGGCATTGCCGGCGGTGGGCGCGGCCGGCGGCGGCGCGGGCGCAGCAGCGGTCAGCAGCGCGGCGGCGGCAAGAAACAAGGAACGAATCGCAATCATCAGGCACTCCGTGCCCCCCGTCCCCGACGCTCATATGGAAAACGATCATGGCGTTTCCAAGGCGTTATGAGGGCGGCATGTTGCAATCCCCATCTTTATGATATGAATTCGTGTCGGCGGTGGGAGAGTGGCGATGCGCGGGGCTTTCATTGGGTTGTTGCTGGTCGGAGTGGCGCTGGGCGGGTGCCATGCAATGTCGTCGAGCGGGGGCGGTGATGGCGGACATCGCGGTCGCTATGCCGGCGTCGGTCTCTACAGCGCCGATCGCGGCTGGGCGCATGTCGCCGGCGCGCCGGAACCGGCCGACAAGGCGGTGGCGACGACGGCCGACGACACGACACTGATCGTGACCGTCGACGGCGCGACGGGCGAGATCCGCCAGTGCGGCAATTATTCCGGGCATTGCGTCGCGATGAACCCGTGGCGTGGGGCGCTGGGGGCCAAGCAGGCGGCGCCGGTGTCGCTGACCGGGCGGGAAGACACGACCGTGGCAAATACCGCGACGACGGACGAGTCCGACGCGAACGAGGCGACGCCGGCGAAAAGGTAACGGGCGGTTTTCCGGCCCGCGAGGTTGTGGCACAGCGTCGCCATGACCGACCCCGCCGAGATCGTGCCCGATACCCAGCATCGCGGGCTCGTCGGTGCCCTGCCGCCGCGCGTCCGGGCGTTCGCACTGCTGGCGCGGTTCGACCGGCCGATCGGGTGGTGGTTGCTGTTCTGGCCCGGCGCATGGGGCGTGGCGCTGGCGGGTGGGGCGATGGAGCGGTGGCGGTTGATCCTGTGGCTGCTGCTCGGTGCGATCGCGATGCGCGGGGCCGGGTGCGTTTATAACGACATCGTCGATCGCGACCTCGACAAGCAGGTCGCGCGGACGCGCAGCCGGCCGCTGGCGAGTGGCGCGGTATCGCTCGGCGCGGCCTGGGCCTGGCTGGCGGCGCTGTGCCTGGTCGGGCTGGTCGTGCTGCTGCAGCTGAACGTCCATGCTTCGGCCGTAGCGCTGGCCAGCCTGGTGCCGGTCGCGGCCTACCCCTTCATGAAGCGCATCACGTGGTGGCCGCAGGCGTGGCTCGGCATCGTGTTTTCCTGGGCGGCTTTGGTCGGCTGGGCGGAGGTGACGGGTAACCTCTCGGTGGCGGGGTTGCTGCTCTATGCCGGCAGCATCTGCTGGGTGGTCGGGTACGATACGATCTACGCGCTGCAGGATCGCGAGGACGATGCGCTGGTCGGGGTGCGGTCCTCGGCACTGCGCATGGGGACGCGGGTGCGGGAGGGGGTCGGGGCCTTTTATGCGCTGGCGCTGGCGCTGTGGGCGGGGGCGATCTGGCAGGTTCGGCCGGATTGGCTGGCGTTGCTCGGGCTGTTGCCGATGGCGCTGCATCTTGGATTGCAGGTGGTGCGGATCGATGCGGGGGATGGCGACAAGGCGCTGCGGCTCTTCCGGTCGAACCGCTTTGCCGGGTTGCTGATGTTTCTCGCGTGCGTCGTGGTCGGGACGACGCTTTGATTTGATTTCACGCGAAGGCGCGAAGGCGCGAAGAGGAAAAGATAATGGTTCACGCGGAGAGAAGAAGGATTCTTTGCGCCTTCGCGCCTTCGCGTGAACAATCTCTGTGCTGTGGCAGGTTCCGGTTCCGCCGGGCGGGACACCTCCGCGTCTCCGCGTCTCCGCGTGAACCAAACTTTCCTGCTCTTACTCTTTTGACCTTCGCCCTTCGGCTCCCTAAGTCGCCCCCATGCTGACCAACCAAGAGGCGCAGGATCGCGCCGCCGATATCGTGGCGCGCGCCACCGCCGCCGGGGCCGATGCCGCCGACGCGGTGTACGCCGCCGATACCTCGCTCGACGTATCGATCCGGCTCGGGGCGCTGGAGGATGTCGGGCGGTCGGAAAGTGCCGAGCTTGGCTTGCGCGTGTTCGTCGGCAAGCGCTCGGCGAGCGTGTCGTCGTCGGACCTGTCGCATGACGCGATGACCGCTTTGGTCGAGCGCGCGGTGGCGATGGCGCGCGAGGCGCCCGAGGACGCCTGGGCCGGGCTCGCGCCGGCCGATCGGCTGCTGAAAGGCGCGCCGCCGCAGCTCGATCTCGACGATGGCGGGGCGGTGGCGCCGGAGGAATTGAAAGCCGCCGCGCTCGCTGCCGAGGATGCCGCGCGCACGGTTGCAGGGGTGACCAACAGCGAAGGCGGCGGGGCCAGCGCGCAACGCTCGCAATGGGCGATCGCCACCAGCCATGGTTTTGCCGCCTGCTATGCCACGACCAGCTATGGCGTGTCGGCCAGCGTGCTCGCCGGCGAGGGCGGGTCGATGGTGCGCGACTACGACTATCACAGCGCGCGCCACCGCAAGGCGCTGGAGGATCCGGCCCGGATCGGACGTCGCGCCGGCGAGCGCACCGTCGCGCGGGTCAATCCCGGGCGGATGGAGAGCGGCGCGGTGCCGGTGGTGTTCGATCCGCGCATCGGGTCGAGCCTGATCGGCCATCTGATCGGCGCGATCGGCGGGCAGGCGATCACGCGCAAGACGAGCTTCCTGCTCGACTCGCTGGGCAAGCGGGTGTTCGCTCCGGGCGTGAACGTCTCCGACGATCCGCACCGGCCGCACGGCCTGCGCTCGCGGCCGTTCGATGGCGAAGGGCTGCCGGTGTCGGCGACCCAGATCGTCGCCGATGGCGTGCTCGAAACCTGGCTGCTCGATAGCGCCTCGGCGCGGCAATTGGGGCTGGAGCCGACCGGTCACGCCGCGCGCGGCGTCAACGGCGCGCCGGGTGTGTCGACCAGCAATCTGTTCATGGCAGCCGGGATCGTGCCGCCCGAGACGCTGATCGGCGACATCAAGCGCGGCGTGTACGTCACCGAGTTGATCGGCATGGGCGTCAATGGCGTGACGGGGGATTACAGCCGCGGCGCGGCGGGTTTCCGCATCGAGGATGGCGAGATTGCCGGGCCGGTGGCGGAGTTCACCATCGCGGGCAACCTCAAGGACATGTTCCTCGCGCTGACCCCGGCCAATGATCTGGTGTTCCGCTATGGCAGCAATGTGCCGACGATCCGCGTCGAGGGGATGACGGTGGCCAGTGGCTGAGCTGGCGCCCGGCCTCGCCGATGCCATCGCCGCGATCGCCGCCGAGGCTGGGGCACTGGCGACGGCGCGGTGGGACAGCGATTTCGAACGGTGGGAAAAGGCGCCGGGCAATCCCGTATGCGCGATCGATCTCGAGCTCGACGCGTTGCTGCGCACGCGGCTGGAGGCGTTGCTGCCCGAGGCGGGGTGGCTTTCCGAAGAGACGATCGACGCGCCCGAACGGCTGGCGCGGCGCAAATTATGGGTGGTCGATCCGATCGATGGCACGCGCGACTATCTGCGCCGCCGGCCGGGCTGGGCGGTGTCGATCGCACTGGTCGAGGACGGCCAGCCGGTGTTCGGCGTGCTCGACGCGCCGGCGCGCGGCGAAGTGTGGCGCGCCGAGGCCGGCAAGGGTGCGACGCGCAACGGCGTGCCGATCGGGGTGAAGCCGCGCGCCGTGTTCGCCGGTGCGCGGGTGCCGAGCGACGGCCTGCCCAGGGCGGACAGCGATCTGGTCGCGGTGTTCAAGCCCAATTCGATCGCGCTGCGCATCGCGATGGTCGCGGCTGGTGAAGCGGACCTGGTCGCCACGGTACGCTGGGGCTTCGAATGGGATGTCGCTGCCGCCGTGCTGATCGCGCGCGAGGCCGGGGCGGTGACCAGCGATGCGTTCGGGCAGAAACTCCACTTCAACACGCCCAGCGCGCAGGCTTTCGGCGTGCTGGTAACCGCGCCGGGGATACATGACGCGGCGGTCGAGCGGCTCCGCGAGCGGGCGCTGGCGTTGCGCTAGATTGCATCCAGCCGATTCCGTCGCTCGATGATTAATGTCGGGTCGCGGTCAAGCCCTCCGGCGGTACCGAAAGCTGATCGGAAAAAATTCCGAATCGTGACACGTCTTCAACCGACTCGATGCCCCACGGACCCCTTGTGTCGACTTCGACCTCTTCGCGCCCATCGCTGCCCGCTTTCGAGCCGATGATGCGACAGGCGATGACGCCGGGACGAGGAAAGCTGGTCGATCGATCAAGGGACTCGGCGGAGACCACGGACTCGTTCTCCTTGAACAGCCAGGTTCGACCATCGACGTCCGTAAATTCGCATTCGACGATGCCTGGCACGCCGTGGCTAATCCAACGGACGATCCGAACATATCGTCTCGCTCGACGTAGTGATCGAAACGATGCGCCAGATCGGCGAAGACATGCGCTCCAGCCTGGGCGGGCTCGCGGTCAACGTGGTCGAGTGTTGAGGCGCGGCCGGGCGGGCCATCCTGATTCAACATCCTGCCCGAGCGCCTAATCCGGCCATGCCCGCAACCGCTGCGGGCATGAGCAGGAGCATGGCATGCCGATCATCGTCCCGATCGAAGAGAATCATGAGGGCATCGCCGGGCTGACCGACGCGAAGTTCCGTGCGCCGGATTATTCGGGCAGCGGGCTGGAGGCGCTGGGAGCAGGACTCGCCAAGTTGGGCGAGGGCGGCCGGCAGATGGCGATGACACTCGACGAGAAGCGCCGCCGCGCGGCCGCCGCCATCGCCGCGGCACATCTCGACGATATGCATCAGGGCAACATCGACGATGCCGCGGTAAAGAAGGCGTATGTCGATTACAGCGACGCGGCGCACGAAGCGCTGCATGGCGGGGACGGCCTGCTCAACAAACAAGGCGCCACCGCGCATGCCGACTTTCCGAATGTGGTGCTGGCGCTTGCCGATACCCACGACAAGGCGATGGCGCAGCTGGACAAGATCCAGCGCGAGGTCGTTGGGCCGGCACTGAAGGAGCAACTGCGCAGCGACGTCGAGCGCGCTGCGAAGCACATCCATCAGCAAGGTGTGGCGGAACAGCAATTGCAGAGCGTGAAGCTGCAAAAGGCGGCGTGGCGCGATGCGGTGGCCAATGCTGACGATCCCGACCTGCATGATCATCATATCGAGACCGGCAAGAATACGATCCGCCAACAGGCGAAGATGAACAATCTGTCCGACAAGATGCTCGCGAGGCAGATCGACGATTTTGTGTCCGGCGTCCATGCCGACACGGTCGAGACGCTGATCCCGCGCGATCCGGTGCACGCCGCCGACTGGTATGCACGCTACGGGGACAATCTCAACGATATCGACAAGCAGCGCATCGAGGCGAAGCTCGGGGCGGTGCCGGGCGATGCTGCGGCAATCACCGATGCTAATGTTCATCCGCAGCCAATTGTGCCCGAAGGGCCCGTGGCGCGGCATCTAGGGCTGCTGGTAGCCGGCGCACCTAGGCAGTTTTCTTCCGCAGCGACGACTCATCCCGCCGGTTTGACGCTCGCTTCGTTCGAGACCACGCCGTCAGCGATTGGTGATGCCGCGTCAGGTGAGAGCGAACCGACCGGTCAACAGGATGATCGTATCCCGCTGGGCAGCGAAATCGACCATCACCCCACCAGGCCGCAACTCGATGACTGGGTCACCAGTCTCTCCGACGATGTCGGCGCCCTTGCCCGTCAGACGGAGTCTCATGACAATTCGGCCAGGATATCCACGGGGAAAGGCGACGCTGGCGGCCCGTCCTATGGCAGTTATCAACTCGCGCAAAACCGTGGCCAGGTGCCGGAGTTCCTCGCGACGGAGGGCGCGTCCTGGGCGAAGGAGCTTGGTGCGGCGCCGATCTATAGCGAACAGTTCAAGTCGATCTGGCAGACGATAGCGCGTCGCGAGGGTCAGAAATTCAAGGATGCCGAGAACGCCTTTGCGCGACGGACGAAATACAACCCGGTGATGCTCCTCATCAGCGAGAAGCTGCATCTCAATCTAAACACGAGAAGCGTCGCGGTTCGCGGTGCCGTGACCGCGGCGGCCAATCATATGGGGCCGGGCGGTCCGACCCGGGACAATGGCGGTTACGGCGTCGTTCGAAGAGCAATCGTGCAGACAGATCAGAGCCTCTCGCGTGACGATCCCGATTATGACCGGCAACTTGTCGACAACATTTACGGGCAGCGCAAAACCCTGCTCCTGAAAATGGCCGATCACCTGATGAAAAAATCGGAGGATCCGCGCGTTCCGCCCGACAAGCGAGCCGAGGCCCGGGCGCAGGGAGTCAATCTCAGGCATTCGGCCCAGAATGTCTTCACCGACGAACATAACCGGGCGCTGGGTATTATCGCGACCGAACGTAGAAGATTTCCGCAGGGGTTCTGAGTCCGCGTCGCGGGACGCCGCGAAACGTGCCCCTCATCGATAGCGCTGCCGCAACCACCTTATCCGTGTGCTCGTACTAGCCTCGACGCAGGAGCATAAATCACCGGCCACCACGAGCCAGTCGAGTATGCGTCGGCCTGTTTCCTGCAATCACGCCTGCGTTCCATGAGCCAACGACGTTCCGACGCGCGCAAGGATGCCCGCTTCGGGGCGTCGAGGCGTTTCATGATTCGCTGATAGTCGCGATTCAATATGGTGTCGTCGCGCCTGTTCGCATCGGCAAGACAGTCGAGGATTTCGACTGTCGATTGCGCCGCCTTCTGGCAACTGGCGAGTTGATCGGATTGCCGGTCCACGCTCCCATGGCTTTGCCGCGCCTCCACCGGCGGCGCGAGCAGATTGATGGCCATAAGCAGAACCACGCCCGATATCCGCACTTGCCCACTCTCCCTTGTTCTATACGTTCCCCACTTGTTCTAGAGCGTCGGCCAGGGGAGCACAACGAAGACATGAAACCGGCGAGAAGCCACGCTTCCGTGGCGGAGCGCTTTCTTGTACCGGTGGGGTGCTGCTGATGGTTGTCGTTATCCGACATCCACGCTCAGGCAAGGTGGGCTGAATCGCGGACAAGGCGCAGCCATCAGGGTCGATAATTTTCCACCCATTCGCGGCGGCTGGCGACCTCGACGAGGATGCAGCGGGAATAGCCCATGTCGCCCAGCGCGCCCGATTCGTCAACGGCCTCCTGCGCGCATTGCCGGTCACGCAGGGCGAGCCAGCGCCGTTCATAATCGCGCAGCACAACGCGTTGTTGCGGGTTCAGCCGCGCCATGACGATGCGATAGGCCTCGTTGAGCCGCAGATCCTGCCGTTCGATCTCCGCGCCGTTGCAGGCGACGACCTTTGGCGGGCTGTTCCCGACCCCGGTCAGACAGCTATTGTGCTCACGCGAATAGTCCGCTCGCGACAGCGGGTCTCCCCGTGCGACCGCTTGAGCGGACGTCGCCTAGGCAAGGCCGCCGATTGCCAGCGCGACGACGCCGCCGGATCGCAGACAGGCCGAAATGATTGTGAGAAAATGCGTCATCCGGATCCTCGCCATGCGATCCACCCCCTTTGACGACACCCAACCTTCTTCGGACGCCTTTGTTCACCTGATGTTCTATCAGCGATAATTAGGAGGAGCAAGGTACCACCGTCCCATTGCGATGCCGGGGCGCTCGCCCTAGCATCGGCGTCATGCACAAACCGCTCCTGCTCGCCACCGCCGCGTTCGTCGCGCTTTCCGCCACCCCCGTCATCGCCAAGGGCGCCGCCGCACCGGCGGGCACCGATTATGCCGTCCGCGTCGCGCACGTGCTCAAGGACACGCCGCTGATCGACGGCCATAACGACTGGGCCGAGACGCTGGCCGGGCGCGAGGGCGAGAAGCGCTGGACGATCGACCTGCGCCGCCTGACCGCAACCGGGCCGGATCGCTACAACACCGATATCGAGCGGCTGCGCAAGGGCGGCGTGGGCGGGCAATTCTGGTCGGTCTATGTCTCGGCCGACCTGCCGCCGCTCGAGCAGATCAAGCAGACGCTCGACCAGATCGATCTCGTCCGCGACATCGTCGCGCGTTACCCCGAGACGTTCGAGCTGGCGCGCACGGCGGCGGACGTGCGGCGCATCCACAAGGCCGGGCGGATCGCCTCGATGATGGGTGTCGAGGGCGGTGGGCAGATCGCCAACGATCTGTCGGTGCTGCGCGCCTATCAGGGGCTCGGTGCCGGATACCTCACGCTGACGCATGTGCTGACGATCGACTGGGCGGACTCGGCGACCGACAATCCGAAGCATGACGGGCTGACGAAGTTCGGCGAGGCGGTGGTGCATGAGCTCAACCGCATCGGCATGCTGGTCGATCTCGCCCATGTCAGCGAGGGCACGATGCGCGACGCGCTACGCGTGTCGAAGGCACCGGTGATCTTCTCGCACTCCAGCGCCCGCGCGCTCGATGATCATCCGCGCGACGTGTCGGACGAGGTGCTCAAGCTGCTTGCGGCCAATGGCGGCGTGGTGATGGTCAATTACGCGCCTAACTACGTGTCCGACGCATTCCGCCGCTGGAGCGCCGACCGCGCGGCGGAACGCGCCCGGCTCAATGCGCCGCCTTATGGCGGCCTGTATATCGGCCAGCCCGACAAGGCCGCGGCGGCGATGAAGCAGTGGGAGGCCGACCACCCCCGGCCAGTGGTGACGCTGGCGATGGTCGCCGACCATATCGAGCATATCGCCAAGGTGGCGGGCGTCGATCATGTCGGCATCGGCTCGGATTTCGATGGCGTCGGCAACGAACTGCCGCAGGGGCTGGAGAATGTGGATACCTATCCCGCGTTGCTCGCCGAGCTGATGCGGCGCGGGTGGAGCGATATGGATGTGGCCAAGCTCGCCGGCGGCAATGTGCTGCGCGTGATGGAGCGGGCCGAGACGGTGGCGACGTCGATGCGCGGGGAACTGCCGGCGACGGGGACGGTAGCGGCGCTGGACAGGCCAGCGAAGTAGCGATGCCGATTGCGGCACTGCTAATGCTGCTCGGCGCAACGACCGGTCCGCCGCCCGAGCGCGCCACGCCGCCGGTCTTCGTCACGGTCAACTACGGCCTGACCTTCCGCGCGCCGCCCGGCAGCTATTATTGTCCGTTGCAGCCCGATTGGGTTGGTTCGGACCATGGCACGGTCATCTTCCTGGACAGGCCGAAGATGTGTGACGGCGCCGGCGGCGTGTCGAACTATCGCGGTTTCTTGCCGGTGAATGTACCGCGGATCGAAGTCTTTTACGCTTACGCGCTGGATCCGGAGGATCGATTACCGCCACCAAAATGCGTGTCGGCGGGTCGGGTGGTGTTGTTTGGCGCGCCGCGAAAACTGTGCGTCGAGCGCCACCACGGCGTATCGACGTACCATGTGGAGGCGGATTATCGGTTCGATTCCACGGGTACCCTGGAGGTGACGCTCGTCACCGACGATCGCAGGCGCCGTGGCGATCTGACGATGTTGCGCCGCTTCCTCAGCAGTGTCGCGGCGTGCCATTCCAAGACCTGGCACCGGGAGCGACGACGCGACGGCAATTTCCTCGCGAATTGCCCGGAAGGCGACTGGTATTGAGTCGCGGCTCGCCCGATTCAGGAAGAAAGATTGTTCACGCGGAGACGCGAAGGCGCGGAGATGTCACATTGGCGGCAATGGCGGCAATGGCGGCAATGGCGGCGTCAGCTAGGCAGTCTCGTCGCCCGCTGCACCCCGTTCCTGATGGCGCGGAGCGCGAGCCCGACGCGCAACATCTCCGCGCCTCCGCGTCTCCGCGCGAACAAATACTCTTCTGGTCTGGAAGTCAGTAATGCGATGCCCTCCCAAAGGGAGGGGAGATTCAGCTCGCCGCCCCGTCGTCGCGATACTTGATCTCCAGAAACCGCCCGCGCGTGGCGAGGCTGTCGAGGTCGCCCTGCGCCAGCTTCTGCGTCATCTCGGCGATCTCCTCGTCGATCACCTTGAGACCGTCGGCCAGTTCGGCGTCCGGCGTCTTGCCGTTGCGCGGCACCTTGCGCAGCGGCTCGGGCACGCGGGCATAGCCTTTGAGGAATTCGGGGAGTTGCTCGCCGACCAGCTTGCGCACCTCGACCGCCGCCGGATCATCCTCGCCGAGCGTGGCGAGCTGCGGGGCGAGCGTGTCGAGGCGCACGCCAATGCCGTCGAGCAGGGTGCGCGCCGGCGCCGGCAAAGCGGGGCGCTGCGTGTCGAGGAAACGTGCGGTCTGGCCGGGCAGGGCCTTGAGTGGAACCTCGCGCAGGCGTTCGGGCGTCGGCTCGGGGCCGGCGGGCATCAGAGTGAAGAACAGGGTGGCGAGGATCAGCAGGCCGATTACGGCGGTGAAGCCGAGGATGCCGAGCGGCACGAACAATCCGACCGCCACCGCCACGGCGATGATCAGGCCGTCGGCCAGCGCGACGCGGGTCAGTCGCGCCCCGGCCTCGCCGACGCGGGCGCGCCGGCGGGCGCCCATGCGGCGCTCGTCGGACACGCGGTGGAGCAGTTCGCTGGCACGCGCGACCGCCTGATCGACTTCACTCACCTTACACCGCCTCGAGCTTGAAACTGTCGTCGACCGCGCCGCGATTCTGCGCCTGACCTTCGGCCCGGGCGATATAGCCGCGCGACTTCTCGACCTCGGTCGACAGCGCGCCGACCGTCGACTTCATCGAATCGAGCGCCTTCAGCTTGAACACGTCGATCGCGTCCATCGTGTCGTAGATATTCTGGAAGGCGCGCTGCAGCACCTCAACGGGAATGGTCGCGCTGGCGGCCTGTTCGTGGATCGCGGCGCTCTGGCTCTTGAGCAGCTTGCCGGTCGAATCGATCAGCCCGGCGGTGGTGGTGTTGAGCGCCGTCACCTGGTCGAGCACCAGCTTCTGGTTGGTCAGCGCCTGCGCCACCGTCACCGCGGTGCGCAGCGCCGAGACAGTCGTGGTCGAGGCGCGGTCGACGCCCTTGACCAGCTCGACATTGTTCTTCTTCACCAGATCGAGCGCGAGATAGCCCTGCACCGTCACCGCCATCTGGGTGAGCAGGTCCTGCGTGCGCTGGCGGACGTAGAACAGCGCGGTCTCGCGCAGCGCCTTGGCCTTGGCCGGGTCGCTGTGATCGAGCTCATTGGCCTTGTCCTCGATGCGCGCGTCCATCGTCTTGGACAGCACGATCATCTGCTCGAGCCGGCCCATCGATGTCCACAGATTGGCGCGCTCGACGTCGATCGCGGCATTGTCCATCAGCAGCTCGTCCTTGCCGCGGCCGAGCGCCTTGAGGATCGAGTTGATGTGCGACTGCGACGATTTGTACTTGTCGAAATAGCCGGTGATCTTGTTGCCGAAGATCTTGTCGAAGAACCCGCGCGAGGTCAGCGCCCCCGACGGATCGAGCTTCTCGACCGTGCGGCGCAGCTCGATGAGGTCGGCGCCGACGCCGGTCTCCTGGTCCATCGCCTTGACCGGCCGGTCAAGGAAGCGGTTCGACTGGCCGGCGGCGTCGCGGATTTCCTTCTGGCCCATCGCGGCGATGGCATCGACGCGCTTGCCGAATTCGGGCGAGTTGACGTCCTGCGCGACGAGATCCTCGACGAAGCTGTCGACCTTGGCCTCGAGCTGGGTGCGCTTCTCGTCATCAACCGGCACCAGGCCGACCGCGCGTTCCGTCGAGACGGTCGGCACGGGATCGGGCGGCGTGAGCACGAGCGGCGGCTCGGTCGGGGCGGTAATCGTCTCAGGCGTCGTGGCCATGCCAGTCTCCGGTGCGGTGCGTGACAACGAGTCTAGTGCCGTCGCGCGCGCGTTCAAGTGTGTCACTTATGTAATACGGCTGCGCGTGTTGTGCCAGTGCTGTTTCGTTCTTATTGCCAACGGACCCACTACACCGTTCTCCCGCGAAAGCGGGAGTCCAGGGCAACGGGCGCAACGCTTTGTAACCTGGGCTCCTGCGTGCGCAGGAGCGCGGCGATCGGTGAACGATTACCCCTGTCCCAAAGCCACACACTGCGGCATGTTTCGCCCATGATACGATTCCCCATGCGCCGTGCGCTGCTCCTCGCCCTCGCCCTGCTCACCTCGACCGCCGCGGCCGCGAAAACCGTGGTGGTCAGCGCCGACCATTTGATCGACGTGCTGGCCGGCGCGCGGATCGACAACGTCCAGGTGACGATCGTCGATGGGCGGATCACCAAAGTGGGCCATCGCGGCGATGCCGTCCCTACAGGCGCGGAGACGATCGACCTCGGCACGCGTACACTGCTGCCGGGCCTGATCGACATGCACGTCCATCTGACCAGTGATCCGCACCTCAGCGGCTACCGCGCGCTGGAATTCACCGACAACCTCGCCACGGTCATCGGCGTCGCCAATGCGCGGCGCACGGTCGAGGCGGGCTTCACCACGGTGCGCAATGTCGGCTCGGCCAATTTCGACGATGTCGCGCTGAAGCAGGGCATCGAGGGCGGTTATATACCGGGTCCGCGGATCGTGCCGGCGACCTATGCTTTGGGCGTGACCGGCGGGCATTGCGACGCGACCGAATTCCCCCCTTCGATCACCGTGCCGCATCCGCAGATCGCCAATTCGCCGCAGGAATTTCGCGGGCTGGTGCGCTGGGTGCGCAAATATGGCGCACAGGTGATCAAGGTGTGCATGACCGGCGGCGTGCTGTCCAAGACCGACAGCGTCGGCGGGCAGCAACTGAGCTTCGAGGAGATCAGGGCGATCGTCGATGAGGCGCATATGCTGGGCATGAAGGTCGCGGTGCACGCGCACGGCGCGGCCGGGATCAACACCGCGCTCCGCGCCGGGGTCGATACGATCGAGCATGCCAGCCTGGCCGATGCCGAATCCTTCCGCCTCGCCAAAGCGAGCGGCGCCTGGTTCGACATGGATATCTATGACGACGATTATATCCTCGCCGAGGGTGCGAAGAACGGCGTGTTCCAGGAGAGCCTCGACAAGGAACGCGTGATCGGCCGGCTGCAACGCGAGACCTTCCGCGCGGCGCATGCGGCGGGGGTGAAGATGCTGTTCGGCACCGATGGCGGGGTTTATCCCAATGGCGACAACGCCCTGCAATTCGCGACCATGGTGCAATGGGGCATGACGCCGATCGAGGCGATCCAGGCGGCGACGCGGAGCGCGGCTGAGGCACTGGGCAAGACCGGCGATGTCGGGGCGATCGCGACCGGGCGCTACGGCGACCTGATCGCGGTCGATGGCGACCCCCTGGACGATGTGCGCGTGCTGCAGCGCGTGGCGTTCGTGATGAAGGGCGGCGAGGTGGTGAAAGGGGTGCGGTAAGGTTTCTCGAAAGCGGTCAGTTGACGACGGGCCGTCGCACTTTCCAGGCCGCCTCTACGCAACGGTGCTGGCGGCATAATCCGCTTTCGGCGATCTGCCGACGAACCCACACAACGCGGCGCTGCGCATTGCCCGGTTCAAACTCGACCGAAATGCGGCCGGCATTTTCGGGTAAATGTGCGAATTGCTGGATATAATCTTTCAGAACATCTGCGCTCGTCGGCATCCCGTTCCATAAGAAGTCGCCGCGAACAGGAACTTGCAAGAGATTGCCGTCAAGAAAGCCGGTAGCGTTGTCCGCAGGGAGTGGCGCAATCCCGACCTCCGCTGTCGAGAGTGGTGAACGCGTCGCGTCATTCGACGGGCTGCACCCACACAAGGCAATCGCCGTGATCCAAAGAATGAGCTTTGCCACACCCGCTATATGCCAGCAGTTGTGATCCTCCGCCACCGGCGACCTAGTCCGTCTTGCCCGCCCGGAAATGCAGCCGCAGCCCGACCACCAGCGCATCCGGCACCGCGCCCCATCTCGGGTGCCGGACATAGTGCACGTCCGGCTGCACCACGACCCAGTGCGCCAGCCGGCGCCGCGCGGTGAGTTCGAGCGTCGTTTCCGAGCGGCCGCGGGGCGTGAGCGCAAGGG
>NZ_JAQGLG010000174.1 GCF_028292965.1 Sphingomonas bacterium
TATCTCCAATCGCGCAAAACCACCGCCTCGACAGCCCGCCAAGCTCCCGCCGTCACCACAACTCGCTCTCAATCTCACACCGGCATGAAAATCCCGGACAGCTGTGGGACTTGTTCCGGCATCCACCCCTCCGCAGACTCGGCAGCCGCTTCTTACGCAGCATGGTGGACCCCGGAACAAGTCCGGGGTGACGGCTAAGAAGCGCGCTAACCTAGGCATCTATCTGGAGTTCGCACTCGTATCTTCGGAGCACGCCACAAAGGCGCGTTCAGGAGAGTAACGATGCAGCGTAAATTGCGTATCACCCTTGCCGCCGCGCTGATGCTCGGCGTCGCCCCGCTCGCTTATGCCAAGAATCCGATGGTCGGCGGCGCCCCGATGTATTCGACGAAGAACATCGTCGAGAATGCGGTCAAATCGAAGGATCACACCACCCTGGTCGCCGCGGTCACGGCCGCCGGACTGGTCGACACGCTGAGCGGCGCCGGCCCCTTCACCGTATTCGCGCCGACCAATGCGGCGTTCGCCAAGCTGCCTGCCGGCACGGTCGACACGCTACTCAAACCGCAGAACAAGGGCCAGCTGACCTCCGTGCTGACCTATCATGTCGTCACGGGGCGCATCACTGCAGCCGACATCGCCGCCAATGCGAAGGCGCATCACGGCACCGCGACCTATGCCAGTGTGCAGGGCGGCAAGTTGATGTTCAAAAAGGTCGGCATGGCGTGGATGATCATGGATGGCGGTGGCCATAGCGGCCGCATCACCATCGCCAATGTCTTGCAGTCGAACGGCGTGATCCATGTCATCGACACCGTCATGCTGCCTTAAGAACGGAACGGTACCGTAACAAATATTTGCGGCGCGATGCATCTATTGGGTACATCGCGCCGTTACTCACCCGTCCTTCGCAAAGACAGGACGCGTAAACACGGAAGCGCGGCAACCTCCCTTCGCCCGCTCCACGCGTAACGGACCTGCCGGCGCCCCCAAGAGCCGGCAGGTCCACCCGCGCTCTCTTCGGCGTCATCATAGCGTCATCGCTGGTGATTATGTGCCTGGGACCACGATCAGCGACGCTGATCCTGACCCCAAGCTCGCCCGGAGACCGTTATGGCACTCGCCGTCCATCCGCCTCGCAACCGCGCGGTGCGCGCCGCGGTGCATCGCCATGAGCATCTGTCGAAACAGGGTCTGCTCGAACGCGCCTTCACCTTCGCCTTTCGTGGGCTGGTCTATGCGCAGATCTGGGAAGATCCTGCGGTCGACATGGAAGCGCTGGCGATCACGCCCGATTGCCATGTCGTGACGATCGCCTCGGGCGGGTGCAACGTGCTGAGCTATCTCACCGCCGATCCTAAGGCGATCACCGCGGTCGACCTCAATACCGCGCATATCGCGCTCAACCGGCTGAAGCTGGCGGCGGCGCGGCATCTGCCCGATCATGAAAGCTTCCACCGCTTCTTCGCGCGTGCCGACAGCAAGGCCAATGTCGCGGCTTATCGCGACCATGTCGCGCCGCAACTCGATGAGACGACGCGCGCTTATTGGGAAGGGCGCGACCTGATCGGGCGCCGGCGGATCGGCGGCTTCGCGCATGGCGTCTACAAGCGCGGCTTGCTTGGCCATTTCATCGGGGCGGCGCATCTGATCGCGCGACTCAACGGCATCGACCCCGGCGCGGTGCTCCGCGCGCGCTCGATCGAGGAACAGCGCGCGATCTTCGATCGCGATTATGCGCCGTTGTTCGACAAGGGTTTCATCCGCTGGCTGACCGACCAGCCGGCCTCGTTGTTCGGACTGGGCATTCCGCCGGCGCAATATGAGGCGCTGGCCGGCGAAGAGAAGATGGCGACGGTGCTGCGCGCGCGGCTGGAAAAGCTGGCCTGCGATTTCGATATTCGCGACAATTATTTCGCCTGGCAGGCGTTCGGGCGTGGTTATGGCGCGGGGCCGGCGGCGCCGCTGCCGCCCTATCTTCAACGCGACCATCATGAAGCGATCGTCGAGCGTGCCGCGCGCGTCGAGGTGCGGCACACCAATTTCACCGATTATTTGCGCACGCGGCCCGATGCGTCGCTCGACCGTTATGTCCTGCTCGATGCGCAGGACTGGATGACCGATGCGCAACTGACCGAATTGTGGGGCGAGATCACCCGCACCGCGCGGCCGGGCGCCCGCGTGCTGTTCCGCACCGCTGGCGCGCCGAGCATCCTGTCGGTACGCGTGCCCGACGCGACCCTGTCGCGCTGGGAATATCGCGCCGAGCAATCGCTCGATTTCACCCGGCGTGATCGTTCCTCGATCTATGGCGGGGTGCACCTCTACGTGCTCAGGCGGCTGAGCATGGATAATCACGCCGGACGAATGGATGCGATCTACCGCACGCAGCGGCATTTCTACGATCTGACGCGCAAATATTATCTGCTCGGGCGCGACCGGTTGATCCGCGAACTGGCACCGCCGCCGGGCGGTACCGTGCTGGAGATCGGTTGCGGTACCGGGCGCAACCTGATTGCGGCGGCACAGGCCTGGCCCGAGGCGCGGCTGTTCGGGATCGATATTTCGGAGGCGATGCTGGAGACGGCGCGGGCCAAGGTGGCGCGGGCCGGGTTGAGCGGGCGGATCACGCTGGCGCAGGGCGATGCGACGGGGTTCGACGCACAGGCATTGTTCGGCGTGGCGGCGTTCGACCGGGTGTTTCAAAGTTATACGCTGTCGATGATCCCCGACTGGCAGGGTGCGCTCCGCGAGGGTGCCGGCAAGCTGGCACCGGAGGGGCAGCTGGCGATCGTCGATTTCGGGCAGCAGGAGCGGCTGCCGGGCTGGTGGCGCGGGCTGTTGTTCGCCTGGCTGGCGCGGTTCGAGGTGGCGCCGCGGGCGCGATTGCCCGAGGCGTTGCTGGGGATTGCGACGGCCGCGGGGCTGCGCGCGGAGGGTGCACCGCGTTATCGTGGGTATGCGTGGAGTGGGCGGTTGAGTCGGGGTTAGCTGCGTGCGCCGATCAAAAAGCCGGGTTCCTGCGAAAGCAGGAACCCAGAGCCATGAGCGCAACGTTCGTAACCCTGGGCTCCTGCTTTCGCAGGAGCACTAGAATCACGCCGCCTGCCGCAGCTCCAGCCGGTCCCAGATCTCGACCAGTGCCCTGGTCAGATCGCGCATCATCGTTTCGTCATGCGCCGGGCCGGGGGTGAAGCGCAGGCGCTCGGTGCCGCGCGGCACGGTGGGGTAATTGATCGGCTGGACGTACACGCCGTACTCGGCGAGCAGGATGTCGCTGATCTTCTTGGCCTTGACCGGATCGCCGACCATCACCGGCACGATATGAGTTTCGCCGAGCATCACCGGCACGCCGGCTTCGACCAGCATCGCCTTGAGCATCGCCGCGGCCGCCTGCTGCGCATCGCGCTCGACGCTTGACGCCTTGAGGTGGCGCACGCTGGCCAGCGCGCCGGCGACCAGCACGGGCGCCAGCGACGTGGTGAAGATGAAGCCGGGAGCGTAGCTGCGGATCACGTCGATGATCGTGCGGTCGGTGGCGATATAGCCGCCCATCACGCCGACCGCCTTGGCCAAGGTGCCCTCGATGATCGTCAGCCGATCGGCCACGCCGTCGCGCTCGGCGATGCCGCCGCCGCGCGCGCCGTACATGCCGACGGCATGGACCTCGTCGAGATAAGTCAGCGCGTTGTACTTGTCGGCGAGATCGCAGATCGCGGCAATCGGGGCGACGTCGCCCTCCATCGAATAGATGCTCTCGAACGCGATCAGCTTGGGCAGCGCGGGATCGGCTTCGGCCAGCAGTTCCTCGAGATGCGCCAGGTCGTTATGGCGGAACACGCGCTTTTCGCAGCCGGAATTGCGGATGCCGGCGATCATCGAGGCGTGGTTCAATTCGTCGGAGAAGACGATGCAGCCGGGCAGCACCTTGGCCAGCGTCGCCAGCGTCGCGTCGTTCGAGACATAGCCCGAGGTGAACAGCAGCGCCGCTTCCTTGCCGTGCAGGTCGGCCAGCTCGTTCTCGAGATCGATATGATAATGCGTGTTACCGCCGATATTGCGCGTGCCGCCCGAACCGGCGCCGACATCGTGCAGCGCCTCTTCCATCGCCGCGATCACCGTCGGATGCTGGCCCATGGCGAGATAATCGTTCGAGCACCAGACGGTGACCGGCTTGGGTCCGTTATGCCCGGCGAAACAGCGCGCGTTCGGAAACGAGCCCTTGTTGCGCAAAATATCGATGAACACCCGATAGCGTCCCTCGGCGTGAAGCCGATCGATCGCCTGGGTGAAGATGCGGGAGTAGTCGACCCCCGTCTGCGCCATGCCGTCCGCGTCCATGGTTTCGCCCTTAGCGCGACGAAACGGCAATTTCCAGCGCCGGGAATCGTTTACAGTGATCGGCCACGCCTTGTTTATTTCGGTCGAGGTACGAAATCCGCTATGATGCCGGCGACTCGTCGTCGACGCCCGCGAGCCCCGCACATCGTCGACCGAGCGACTCGCGCTCCCGCCTTGCACGTCGGAGAAACGCAATGTCCGTCGAACAGAACGAAAATACCGACTATCTCAGCCGCCGCGAGGCGCAGGAACGCGCGCAGGCCGACGCCGCCGCCGATCCCGCAGCGCGGCACATCCATCTCGATCTGGCGAAGCATTTTGCCGATCGCCGCGCCGCGTTGATCGCGCGGATGCCCGACGCGGCCCGAGCTTCCTAAAGCGCCACGATCGAAGCGAGTCCGAAGCCGGCAAGGGCCGGAGCCAGCACGTCGCTAGCGGCGTCGCGGCGGGTGAAGACCGCGATGCCCGGTGCCGGATCTGCTGGCCAATCCTGCCCTTCGGTCAGAAAGGCGATGCGCCGTGCGATGCCCGGGCCACCATCGACGAACCGCACAGGGCGTGGCGCGGCGGCGGCGAGCTCGTCGGCCACGAGCGGGAAATGGGTGCAGGCGTTGACGATCGTGTCGATCGCCTCGCCGCCGGGTTGGCCGAACAGGCCGTTGAGGATCGCGGCATAGCGACCGGGCGATGTCGCCTCGCCGCGAAGTTTCGCTTCCGCCAGCTCAACCAGTTCGGCGGAGCCGTGGCGCAGCACGATGCAGTCGCTGGCGAAGCGCGCGGTGAGATCATCGACATAGGGCTGGCGCACCGTCGCCTCGGTGCCGAGCACGCCGATCGTTCGGGTGACGCTGGCCAGGGCGGCCGGCTTGATCGCCGGCACGGTGCCGACCACCGGCAGGTCGAGCGCCTCGCGTACCGTGGCCAGCGCGATGGTCGAGGCGGTGTTGCAGGCGATGACGATGAGCCGCGGCCGGAATCGTTCGGCGAGCCGGCCGAGCAAGGCGGGGACGCGCGCGGCGATCTCGGCCTCGCTCTTGGTGCCATAGGGGAAGCCGGCTGAATCGGCGACATAGACCACCGGCATGCGCGGCAGCAGCGCGCGCGCCGGGGCCAGCACCGACAGGCCGCCGACGCCGGAATCGAAGAACAGCACGGGGCGGGTGTCGGTCATCGTCGCGGCGTGTAGACCAACCGAAACGGAAGCGGAATCGCCTTGTCGGCGGACGCGCACCCATTATGTTCGCCGGCGAACAGGGGATTGATCGTGGCAACCGAATATCTCTGGAAGGCGCCGGCGCTCGCGCTGGCGATCGGCTATCTGCTCGGCTCGATCCCGTTCGGGGTGATCCTGACGCGGCTCGGCGGGGCGGGCGATCTGCGCCAGATCGGCTCGGGCAATATCGGCGCGACCAATGTGCTGCGCACCGGGCGCAAGGGGCTGGCGGCGGCGACGCTGCTGCTCGACGCGGCCAAGGGGTTCGTGGCGGTCTTGCTGTTCGCATATTGGCAGGACAGGATCGGACGCCAGGATCTTGCCGTGCTCGCCGCGGCCGGGGCGTTTATCGGCCATCTCTTTCCGGTGTGGCTGCGCTTTCATGGCGGCAAGGGCGTCGCGACGTTGCTTGGCATCGTGCTTGCGCTGCACTGGCCGTGCGCGGTGGTCTATGCCGCAGTGTGGATCGGCCTGTTGGCGTTCCTGCGCATTTCGTCGGTGGCGGGCATGACGGCTGCGGTCAGCGCACCGCTCAGCGCAGCGTTCTTCTCCAAGTTCGATATCGTGCCGCTGCTGATCGGGCTGGCGCTGCTGGTGTTGTGGAAACATCGCCACAATATGGCGCGGCTGATGGCCGGAACCGAGCCGCGCGTCGGATCCAGGCCCGACTGACGCATGGCCGACAGTGACGCCATTGCCCGGCTGCGGCTGATCCGCACGCCGCAGATCGGGCCGGTGACCTATGCCCAGCTGATCGCGCGCTTCGCCGATGCCGCGCGCGCGATCGAGGCGCTGCCCGAACTGGCGGCGCGCGGTGGCGGGCGGGCGCCGGTGGTGGCGGATCGCAGCATTGCCGAGCGCGAACTGGCGACCGCGGCGAAGCTCGGCGCGCGACATCTGTTCCTTGGCGATCACGATTATCCGATGCTGCTCGCCCAGCTCAACGATGCGCCGGCGGCGATCATGATACGCGGCGACATCGCGCTGCTGGCGCGGTCGGTGGTGGCGATGGTCGGCGCGCGCAATGCCTCGGCCGCGGCGTGCCGCTTCGCACGCCAGCTCGCCGCCGAGCTGGTGCGCGAGCGGATCAGCGTGGTGTCGGGGCTGGCGCGCGGTATCGACACCGCGGCGCATGTCGGGTCGCTCGACGGCGGCACCATCGCCGTGATCGCGGGCGGCATCGACGTGGTCTATCCGCCGGAAAATGCCGCGCTGCAGGAACGCATCGCGAGCGAGGGCCTGCTGATCGCCGAGCAGCCGCCCGGCACCGAGCCGCGTGCACGGCATTTCCCCCATCGCAACCGCATCATTGCCGGGCTGGCGCTCGGCACGGTGGTGGTGGAAGCAGCGCCCAAATCGGGCTCGCTGATCACCGCGCGGCTGGCCGGGGAGATGGGGCGCGAGGTGATGGCGGTGCCCGGCAGCCCGCTCGACCCGCGCGCCCAAGGCTGCAACGGCCTGATTCGCGACGGCGCGACGCTGATCCAGAACGCCATCGACATCCTCGAAACGATCCGCCCGATCGACGCGCGCATGGTCCGGGCACCGTCCTCCTCGTTCGACGGCCCGCCGCCCGAGGATGTCGACGAGTCGGCGCGGTGCATCATCACCGACCTGCTGGGGCCGGTGCCGGTGGCGGTCGACGAGTTGATCCGGCAGTCCGACCTGGGGCCGGCGATCGTGCAGACGGTGCTGCTTGAGCTGGAACTCGCCGGGCGGCTTGAACGCCATGCCGGTGGACGGGTGGGCCTGATCGCATGAGCGATCCTGCCGCCCTGAAAGCGCCGAAGCGCATCTACACCATCGCCGGCATCTATGGCCTGATCGTGTTGCTGCCGCTCTATTTCGGCGAGCATGCCATGGCGGCGTTGGGGCAGGTGCTGACCAAGCCGGAATATTATTACGGCTTTCTCGGTGCCGCCTGCTCGTTCCAGCTGGTCTATCTGATGATCGGGCGCGACCCGCTACGCTTCCGGCCCTTGATGCCGCTGACGCTGATCGCCAAATTAAGCTTCACCATCCCGGTGGCGATCCTGTTTCTTTCCGGCCGGGTCGATCTCTTCGTTATGATCATGGCGTCGATCGATGCGCTGATCGGCCTCGCTTTCCTCTGGGCATGGCGCGTCACGCCGCTCGCTTGACGGCCGGCACTTCGCCTCTCCATCCTCGCGCGTACACGTAAGGACATCCACAACCGCTTATGCAGCTTGTCATCGTCGAATCGCCCGCCAAGGCGAAAACCATCGAGAAATATCTGGGCTCGGACTATCGCGTTCTCGCGAGCTACGGCCATGTCCGCGACCTGCCGCCCAAGGACGGGTCGGTCGATCCCGATGATGGTTTCGCAATGGAATGGGAGAATTATCCCGACAAGGCCAAGCAGCTCAAGGCCATCGCCGATCTCGCCAAGACCGCCGATCGCCTGATCCTGGCGACCGATCCGGATCGCGAGGGCGAGGCGATCAGCTGGCATGTCCAGGAAGTGCTGCGCAACCGCAAGGCGCTGCCCAAGGAAGTTGAGCGGGTCACCTTCAACGCCATCACCAAGGCAACGGTGACCGAGGCGATGAAGCACCCGCGCGAACTCGATACCGATCTGATCGACGCGTACCGCGCACGCCGTGCGCTCGACTATCTCGTCGGCTTCACGCTCTCGCCCGTGCTGTGGCGCAAGCTGCCCGGCGCCAAGTCGGCCGGGCGCGTGCAGTCGGTGGCGCTGCGCATCATCGTCGACCGCGAGCGCGAGATCGAAGCGTTCCGGGCGCAGGAATATTGGTCGGTCGTCGCCAATATGGAGCAGGACGGCACACCGTTCGTCGCGCGGCTGACGCGCTGGAACGGCGACAAGATCGACCGTTTGACGATCGGCAAGGAAGGCGACGCGCTCAAGGCCAAGACCGATGTCGAGGCGGGGCACTTCACCGTGCAGTCGGTCGAGACCAAGCCGGCCATGCGCAATCCGCCGCCGCCCTTCACCACCTCGACCCTGCAGCAGGAAGCGGCGCGCAAGCTTGGCTTCTCGGCGAGCCATACGATGCGCATCGCACAGGGGCTCTACGAGGATGGCGTGATCACCTATATGCGCACCGACGGCGTGCAGATGGACGGAAGCGCCATCTCCGCGGCGCGCAAGGCCGTCGCCGATCGTTATGATGCGAGCTATGTCCCCGACAAGCCGCGGCAGTACCAGACCAAGGCCAAGAATGCGCAGGAAGCGCATGAGGCGATCCGCCCGACCGATTTCGGCAAGGATCGCGCCGGCGGTGGCGACCATGCGCGGCTCTACGAACTGATCTGGAAGCGCGCGCTGGCCAGCCAGATGGCCTCGGCGCGGATGGAGCGGACCACGGTCGAGCTGGCTGACGGCACCGGTCGCCATGGGTTGCGCGCCACGGGCCAGGTCGTGTTGTTCCCCGGCTATCTCGCGCTTTACGAGGAAGGCTCTGACGACAGCGCCGACGAGGAAAGCCGCCGCTTGCCGCGCATGCGCGATGGCGATGCGCCAGCCAAGAAATCGGTCGATGCCGAGCAGCATTTCACCCAGCCGCCGCCGCGCTTCTCCGAAGCGTCACTGGTCAAACGGCTGGAAGAGCTGGGGATCGGGCGCCCGTCGACCTATGCCTCGATCATCCAGACGTTGAAGGACCGATCTTATGTGAAGATCGAGAAGAACCGTTTCTTCGCCGAGGAGAGTGGGCGGCTGGTGACGGCCTTCCTCGAACGTTATTTCGAGAAATATGTCGGTTATGATTTCACCGCGGGCCTGGAGGACGAACTCGACGAGGTGTCCGGCGGCCGTGCGCAGTGGCAGGCGGTGCTCGACCGTTTCTGGAAGGACTTCAAGCCGCGCACGAACGAGGTGATGGAGCAGAAGCCGTCCGAAGTGACGGCAGCGCTCGACCTGTTTCTCGAACCCTATCTCTTCCCGGCCACCGAAGATGGGTCTGACCCACGGCTATGCCCGAATTGCGGCAATGGCCGACTCGCGCTGCGCGGCGGCAAGTTCGGCGCGTTCGTCGCCTGCTCCAACTATCCCGAGTGCAAATATACCCGTCGTTTCGGCCAGGGCGGCAGCGAGGAAGCGGTCGCCGAGAACGAGACACTAGGCACCGACCCGGCGACCGGGCTGCCGATCGAGCGCAAGTCGGGACGGTTCGGACCGTACATCCAAGTCGGCGAGGGCAAGGAGGCCAAGCGGGCCTCGATCCCCAAGGACGTTCCCGAGCTCGATCTGGAATGGGCGATCAAGTTGCTGTCATTGCCGCGGGAAGTCGGCACGCATCCCGAGAGCGGCAACCCGATCACCGCATCGATCGGGCGTTATGGGCCTTATCTCGCGCATGACGGCAAATATGCCCGGCTGCAGTCGACCCTTGAGGTGTTCGAGACGGGGATGAACGCGGCGGTGGTCAAGCTGGCCGAAGCCGCGGCGGGCGGCGGACGGCCGCAGCGCGGCTCACGCGAGCCGCTCAAGGTGCTGGGGCTGCATCCCCGCACCGAGCTTGAGCTGAAGCTGATGGAGGGTCGCTACGGTCCGTACGTCACCGATGGCACGACTAATGCGACCCTGCCCAAGGGGCTGGAGAAGGATGCGCTGACGCTGGAGGAAGCGGCGCAGTTGATCGACGCGCGCGCCGCGGCGGCGCCGGCCAAGGGCAAGAAGAAGGCCAAGGCACCGGCCAAGAAAAAGCCGGCGGCGAAGAAGAAGGCGCCTGCGAAGAAGTAGTTACGCCGCGCGCAGCGTCGTCATCTGCAACCAGGCGCGCGCTGCCTTTTGTGCTTCGGCGATTTCGCGCGCGGTCATGTCCTCGGCGATTTCGCTACGGCAGGCCTGCGCCGCTTCGCTGCCGGCGACGGCGGCGAGGTTGAACCATTTATGCGCCTCGATCAGGTCGACATCGATGCCGGCCGCGCCGCTCGAATAGACCATGCCGAGATCATAATATGCGTTGATGTCGCCGCGTGCCGCATCAGCCATCCGGCTGTCGATGAGGAACTGCGCACTCTTCATGCTGCTGCCCATGGTGATAAACCCCCGTCCAATTCTGCAGGACGGAGCTTGGGCCGGAGGGCTTCAACAAATGGTTAACGCCGTTAACCCTGTTCTGCGGGCACCGCGATATTATCGATCAGGCGGGTCGAACCCATCCGCGCGGCAGCCAGCAGGCGGCGCTCCCGAGCGGGATCGGGTTGCTCGGCCAGCGTCTCGGCATCGACCAGCGTGACATAGTCCAGGTCGAAACCCGCGCCGGTCAGCGTATCGCGCGCGGCGGCCAGCGTGGCCTCCGGGTCTCCGCCCTTTTCGATCGCCTTGGCCGCGACGCCGAGCGCGCGCGGCAGCGCAACCGCCTTGGCGCGTTGCGCATCGTCGAGATAGATATTGCGCGACGACAGCGCGAGACCGTCATCGTCGCGCTGGGTAGGCACGCCGGCAATTTCGAGGTCCATGTCGAGATCGGCGACCATGCGGCGGATCACCGCGAGTTGTTGGAAATCCTTCTCGCCGAAATAGCCGATGTCGGGCGTCACCTGGTTGAAAAGCTTGGTCACCACCGTCGCGACACCATCGAAATGGCCCGGCCGCGCCGCGCCGTCGAGACCTTCGCTGATGCCCGCGACCGAAACGTTGGTCGCGAAACCCTGCGGATAGACTACCTCTACCGGCGGCATCCACAACAGGTCGCAGCCAGCCTCGGTCAGCATGCGCGTGTCGGCGAGATCCTTGCGCGGATAGCGGCCGAGATCCTCGTTCGCGCCGAACTGTTTGGGGTTGACGAAGATCGACGCCACGACCTTCGTGCCGGGCCGCTTCGCCGCCTCGACCAGCGCCATATGCCCGGCGTGCAGCGCGCCCATGGTGGGCACGAGCGCGACGCGCGCACCCTCGGCGCGGAAGGCCGCAACGGTGCTGCGTAGTTCGAGTATGGTACGGACGGTGAGCACGGTGTGAAACAGACCCTTCGACAAGGACGGGCGGGCCTTCTATGGGGGGCCGAACTCACGATCAACATGGGATTCGACGAACCGATGGGGGCTGGCAAGCCGCATGTCATCGTCTTCGCCAATGAAAAGGGCGGAACGGGCAAATCTACCACGGCGGTGCATGTCGCGATCGCGCTGCAGGTGCGCGGGGCGCGCGTCTCCGCGTTCGATCTCGACCACCGCCAGCGCACGCTGGGGCGGTATCTCGACAATCGCGCCGAGACGCAGCGCCGCGCCGGCCGCGAACTGCCGATCCCGCGCCACGCCACGCATGACGGCGAGACGCATGCGCGCTTCGAGGAGCAGTTCGCCGCGCTTAGCGACGGCGCCGACTATCTCGTCATCGATACGCCGGGCCGCGACGACGAGTTCGCGAGGCTGGCGGCACAGCGCGCCGATACCCTGGTCACGCCGATGAACGACAGCTTCGTCGATTTCGACCTGATCGGCCAGGTCGACCCCGATACCTACAAGGTGACGCGGCCGAGCTTCTATGCCGAGCTGATCTGGGATGCGCGCAAGGCGCGCGCCAAGGCCGATGGCTCGACCATCGACTGGGTGGTGCTGCGCAACCGCGTCCAGCATATCGAGGCGCGCAACATGCGCCGCGTGTCCGAGGCGCTCGACCAGCTCGCAAAGCGGGTCGGTTTCCGTATCATTCCGGGCCTCGGTGAGCGCGTGATCTATCGCGAACTGTTCCCCAAAGGCTTGACCATGCTCGACGCGCGCGAGTTCGGCGAGATGGGGCTGGCGCATGTCGCGGCACGCCAGGAACTGCGCGAGATGATGTCCGCGCTCGGCCTGCCCGAGCCGGCTTTGCCCTTGTTCGCGTGATCAAGGGCCTGCTGATTGCCGCTTTAGTGGCCTATTGCGGCTGGTGGCTGTGGCAGGGCCCGAAGCACGGACCGAAACCGATGCCGCCGCCCCGCCCGAGCGAGGAAAGCGCCGCGCTGGCCGTGCTCGGCCTTGGGGCTGACGCCGACGAAGCCGCGATCCGCGCGGCGCATCGCCGGCTGCTTCAGGCGGTCCACCCCGACCATGGCGGCTCGGCCGAGCTGACCCGCCGCGTCAACGCCGCGCGCGACGTGCTGCTCAAGCGGCGCATCGCGTCTGATTGACCATTGGCGATTGAACTTTCCCCGCGCTCGCAGATTGGGCGGACGATGCCACAGCAGGAAACCACGATGACCCACAGCTTCAACCGCACCAGCCTTCGCGAATATGACATTCGCGGCATTGTCGGCGAGACGCTCGGCACCGCCGACGCGACCGCGATCGGTCGTGGCTTCGCCACTGTGGTGCGCCGCGCCGGCGGCACGCGCGTCGCGGTCGGCTATGACGGACGTCTCACCTCGCCCGAGCTGGAGCGCGCGCTGATCGACGGGCTGACGCGTTCGGGTGTCGATGTCGTGCGGGTCGGCATGGGGCCGACGCCGATGCTCTATTACGCCGAGGCGATCCTCGAGGTCGATGGCGGCATCCAGATCACCGGCAGCCACAATCCTGCGGAATATAACGGTTTCAAGATGGTGCTGCAGCACCGGCCGTTCTTTGGCGAGGACATACAGATGCTCGGCAAGATGGCCGAGGAGGGTGATTGGGACGAGGCCGAGACGCCGGGCACGGTCGGCGATTTCGACATCATCGACGATTATGTCGGACGGCTGATGGCCGGTTATGCCGGTGGCGCCTATCGCATCGGCTGGGACGCCGGCAACGGCGCGGCCGGACCGGTGATCGAGAAGCTGGTCAAGCTGCTGCCGGGCGAGCATCACCTGATCTACACCGATGTCGACGGGCGCTTCCCCAACCATCATCCCGACCCGACCGAGGAGAAGAACCTCGTCGACCTGAAGAAACTGGTCGCCGACAACGGGCTCGACTTCGGCTTCGCCTTCGATGGCGACGGCGACCGGATCGGCGCGATCGACGGCATGGGCCGGGTGATCTGGGGCGATCAGCTGCTGTCGATCCTCGCCGAGCCGGTGTTGAAGGAATTGCCCGGCGCGACGATCATCGCCGATGTGAAGGCCAGCCAAGCGCTGTACGACCGCATCGCCGAACTGGGCGGCGAACCGGTGATGTGGAAGACCGGCCATTCGCTGATCAAGACCAAGATGAAGGAAACCGGCGCGCCGCTGGCCGGCGAGATGAGCGGGCACATCTTCTTCGCGCATGAATTCTACGGCTTCGACGACGCGCAATACGCCGCCGTCCGGCTAATCCGCGCGGTGCACATGATCGGCAAGTCGATGACCGAGATCAGGGGCGCCATGCCGGCGATGGTCAACACGCCGGAGATGCGTTTCCAGGTCGACGAAGCGCGCAAGTTCGCGGTGGTCGACGAGGTGCTCGACCGGCTCGAAACCGCCGGCGCCGAGGTCAACCGCACCGACGGCGCGCGGGTCAACACGCCCGATGGCTGGTGGCTGCTGCGCGCCTCGAACACTCAGGACGTGCTGGTGGCGCGCGCAGAGGCGAAGGATCAGGCCGGGCTCGATCGCCTGCTGGCGCAGATCGACGAGCAGCTCGCGCTGAGCGGGCTTGTCCGGGGGCCGCAGGCGGCGCACTAATCCCGCCACGCCGCCCGACGACCGAGGCGGCGACACGGATGGGAGCGCGCATGCACCGCAGAACCTTTCTCGCCACTCTGCCCGCCGCCGCCCTTTCGGCCAGCGCCATGGCGCAGGACGGCAGCCCCGACGGATGGCAACCGGGCGCCGAGCGATTCCTTCGCCCCGATGTGCATGCCGGCGACCGTCCGGTCGGGGCGAGCTTCGCCTCGCGGAGCGCAGTGTACGGTATGTCGGGCGCGGCCGGGACAGCCCAGCCACTTGCGACGATGGCAGGCATCGACATCCTGAAACGCGGCGGGTCGGCGGTCGATGCAGCGATCGCGATCAATGCCTGCCTCGGTTTTCTCGAACCGACCTCAAGCGGTATCGGCGGCGACTGTTTCGTTATGTTGTGGGACCCCAGTGCCGGCAAGGTAATGGGCCTCGCCGGATCGGGCGGCTCGCCACGCGGCCTCAGCCTGGAGACGGTACGCTCGCGGGCGAAGAACGGTGTCTTGCCGGCGCTCGGCGCGGTCACCGTCTCGGTGCCCGGCGCGGTCGATGCCTGGTGGATGCTCCACCAGCGCTACGGCAAGCTCAAATGGGCCGAGTTGTTCGAACCGGCGATCCACCTCGCCGAACAGGGCGCGCCGGTGCCCGACATCATCGCTTATTATATCCGGCACAATCTCACCGCCTTCACGCGCGCCGGATCGGGCGTCGAGGAGACCGACAATGCGATGCGGACCTATGGCCTGTCGGGCCAGGGGCCGGCGGCAGGCGGTGTTTTTCGCAACCCGGATCTGGCGCGAACCTATCGCATGATCGCCCAGGGCGGGCGCGACGCTTATTATGTCGGGCCGATCGCCAGGACGATCGACGCTTATTTCAAGCGGATTGGCGGCTGGCTGAGCAAGGAGGATCTCGCGGCGCACCACGGCGAATGGGTCGAGCCGCACATGACCGATTATCGCGGCGTGGGTGTCCATGCGCTCGGTGCCAACACACAAGGCATCGCGACGCTGCAGATGCTCAACATGCTCGAGCGTTTCGACCTGGAAAAGGCCGGCTTCCAGTCGCCCTTGTCGATCCATCTCCAGGTCGAGGCCAAGCGCCTCGCCTATGAGGATCGCGCGCGTTATTATGCCGATCCGCGCTTCTCCAAGGTGCCGGTCGAATGGCTGGTGTCGAAGGAATATGCCGCCGAGCGGGCGAAGCTGATCCGGCCCGACCGCATCCTGACGCCGGTTCACCCCGGCCAGGCGCCGAGCCATGGCGACACCACCTATTTCAGCGCCGCCGACAAGGACGGCATGATGATCTCGATGATCCAGTCCAATTTCCGTGGCATGGGATCGGGACTGGTGGCCGATGGTCTCGGCTTCATGTTCCAGGATCGTGGCCAGTTGTTCAGCATGCGGGACGGCCATCCCAACCTCTATGCACCGGGCAAAAGGCCGTTCCAGACCATCATCCCGGGCTTCGCGACGAAGGGCGGCAAGCCGTGGATGAGCTTCGGCGTGATGGGCGGCGACATGCAGCCCCAGGGCCAGACCCAGATCATCGTCAACCGCCGCGATTACGGGCTGGAGATCCAGTCGGCCGGCGATTCGCCGCGCTGGCATCATGAGGGGTCGTCGCAATCGATGGGTGAGGATTCGCCCGGCCTGCCCGCCAACGGCCTGTTGCGGCTGGAAAGCGGTGTACCCGACCAGACCAAAGCGGCGCTCGCCGATCTCGGCTGGACCATCGGCAGTCCGGATGGCGGCTTCGGCCGCTATGAGTGTGTCGAGCACCGGATGGACGGCAAGGACCGCGTCTATGCCGCGGCAAGCGAAATGCGGGCCGACGGTTGTGCGCTGGCCTATTGAGCCCGCCGCGCGGGATTTTGACTCGCTTTCCGTCGCGCCAGCCGCCACTTAGACATGGTGTTCCGCCCTACCCAGATCATCCGCGTCGTCGACCTGGAAACCACCGGCCAGGCCCCGCCGACCCATGGCGTATGCGAGATCGGCTGGCAGGACGTCGCGCTCGGTGAAGACGGGAAGTGGGACATCTGGGGCGAGGGCGGGCAGCGTTACGTCAATCCGGGCCGGCCGATTCCGCCGATCACCCAGGCGATTCACCACATCCTCGACGAGCAGGTCGCCGACGCACCCTTCTGGCATGATGTCGCGCGGCCGGTGCTCGACCCTTGGCCACGCCGTGTGGCGCTGGCCGCGCACCGCGCCGATTTCGAGCAGCAATATTGCACCGCGTCGCTGACCCACGGTGCCGACTGGATCTGCACCTGGAAATGCGCGCTGCGCATGTGGTCCGATGCGCCGAGCTTTTCCAATCAGGTGCTGCGCTATTGGCGGAAACCGGTGGGTATCGAGCATGAACGCGGGCTGCCGGCGCACCGCGCCTTTCCCGATTCCTATGTCACCGCCTTTCATCTGCGTGACATGCTCAACGAGGTCGGCGCGGCGCAGCTGATCGCCTGGTCGAACGTGCCCGGCATCTTGCCGCGGGTGCGCTTCGGTCCGGATCGCGGCAAGAGCTGGACCGAGATCGAGGAAGAGGTGCTGATCGGGTTTCTCGGAGACCGCGATATCGACGTGCGCTTCACCGCCGAGACCGAACTGGCCCGGCGGCGCGGCGGCGGATCGATCGGGCGGCAGACCTCGCAGGGGTCGCTGCTTTAGGAATAGGGGCAGCCCTTCCGCCCTCACCCTTCCCATCGCTTTCGCGACGCGCCTCCTTCCCTCTCCCATTGGGAGAGGGAAGGAGGCGCGTCGCGCCGGAAGGGTGAGGGCAGGGTAGCATCAGCGCGCGCGCAGGTTGGTGATCGCCGCCAGGACTCGTTCATGCGTGGCGGGCGCGTCGAGATCGGGCAGGCCCTTGCCCGGTGCGCAGGCCGCCACCGCGTGGGTCAGCGCGGAGAAGACCGAGATGGCCAGCATCAGTGGCGGCTCGCCGACCGCCTTGGAGCGGTGGATGGTCGGGGCGGCGTTGCGGCCCTTCGACCACAGCCGGATATCCATGCGGCGCGGGCGGTCGTTGGCGGTGGGGATCTTGTAGGTCGACGGCGCGTGGGTCAGCAGGCGAC
>NZ_JAQGLG010000186.1 GCF_028292965.1 Sphingomonas bacterium
GTTATATCGGGACTGGCTCTGGGATGGGCCTTCAGGAGGGGGTGACAATGAAGAACATATTCCGCGCGACGGCCGCGCTGTTCGGCGTAATTGCGATGCCGGCGATGGCGAAGGACGTCGCGATCCATGCCGGCACGCTGATCGACGGCACCGGCGCGGCGCCGCGCCATCAGGTCACCATTTTGGTCCGTGACGACCGCATCGTCGCGGTCACCCCGGGTTACAGCGACCCGGCAGGTGCCGAGGTGATCGACCTGTCGGGCGCCACCGTGCTGCCCGGGCTGATCGATACGCACGTCCATATCCCCGGCCAGTTCGATGGTGGTGATCCGGTGCGCGAGCTGGTCACCCAGACCGATCTCGATGCCGCGTACAAGACGCCGGCCTATGCCCGCGCGACGTTGCAGGCAGGGTTCACCAGCGTGCGCGATGTCGGCGCCGCGACCGATCTCGTCGTGGCGATGAAGCGCGCCATCGCCTCGGGCGAGATCGCAGGGCCGCGCATGTGGGTCTCCGGCGCGCCGCTCGGCCCGACCGGCGGGCATGGCGACGCCCGTTCCGGCCTCGACCCCGCTCTGTCGCAGCCCGAATGGACCGAGGGCATCGTCGACGGCGTCGACAGCGCGATCCGCATCGTCCGGGACCATCGCCGGCGCGGCGCCGACCTGATCAAGATCATGCCCTCGGGCGGCGTGCTGTCGGTCAATGACGATCCCGCGCTGCAGCTGATGAGCGATGCCGAGATCAAGGCGGTGGTCGATACCGCGCACGCGCTGGGCATGAAGGTCGCCGCCCACATCCACGGCCGCGAGGCGATCGCCCATGCCGTGGCGCTGGGCGTCGATTCGGTCGAGCATGGCAGCTATGCCGGCCCGGAAAGCTATCCGCTGTTCAAGACGCACGGCACCTATCTCGTGCCGACGCTGCTGATCGGCCAGCGCGTCTATGAGATCGCGAAGACCCATCCCGAGCAATTGCCGCCCTCCTCCGCGGCCAAGGCGCTGGAAGTCGCGCCGCACCTCAAGGCCAATCTCGCCGCCGCCTACAAGGCCGGGGTGAAGATCGCCTTCGGTACGGACCAGACCCTGGTCGCGCATGGCCGCAATGCCGGTGAGTTCGCGCTGATGGTCGACGCCGGAATGACCCCAGCCGATGCTATCCTCGCCGCGACGCGCAACGCCGCCGACCTGATCGGTGACAGCGCCGATATCGGATCGGTCCAGGCCGGCCACCTCGCCGACATCATCGCCGTGCCGGGCGATCCGCTCGCCGATGTGCGCCAACTGGAACATGTTGCCTTCGTGATGAAGGGCGGGGTGGTCTATCGCCGCGACGACCATGACACGGGTGCCGGCGGGGTGCGCAGCGCGGGCGGGCACTGAGCGGAAAAACCGCAAAACATCCGTTTCGCTATCCATCCTTGTTAGCCATCGGCGCGGCTTTGCGCGATGATCGAAACTCATCGCCAGGAGGAGCCGATGCGGCTTGCACCATCGACGATCGTCATCATAGCCGCGCTGGGCCTGTCCGGCTGCGCCACCGCGCCGCGCACCGAGGCCGGGCTGATCGCCGATGCCGGGATCAAGGCGACCGGCACGATGCAGACCGATGTCAATACGCTGGCCGGGCACGTCACCTCCGCCGATGTGACGGAAGCCTTCACCCAGCGCTGGCAGATCTGCGCCAACCCGCAGAATTGCGGCGTCGACGTGCCGATCGACGCGCGGCTGTTCGACGAACGGCGCAAGCTGGCCGTCGCCATCCAGTTGCGCGCCAGGGCATTGGGTGCGCTGGGGGAGGCCTATGGCGCGCTCAAGCAGGAGGCCAGTTACGACGCCCGCGCCGATGCCACCTCGGCGACCAATGACGCGGTCGGCGCGGTCAACGATTTCGCGGGCACGATCTTCAAGCTGTCGGGCGCGCCGCTGCCAGCACCGATCGTCGCGCTGGCCGGCGATATCGGCGGGATCATCGCCGACAGCCATCAGCGCCACCGCATCCTCGCCGCCAATGCCAAGCTGCGCGAGATCGCCCAGCGGCTGCACGACGGCCTCAAGCAGGAAGCATTCGTGTTCGACACCGTCGCGGCGGCAACCGAGAAACAGCGCGCGGCGGCGCGCATCGCGCTGTTCCAGTCGGGGCTGATCCCGGGCACGACCCTGATCAAGCCGATGACCGACTCGCTCGGCGTTCAGCTGAGCCCCGGTGCGGACGCCACGATCGCCGCCTCGCCGGCGCTGAAGGCGGCGGTGACCGACACGGCAAAGGCGCAATCGCTGGCCGAGACGGTGGCGATCCAGGGCCGTTACCAGGCGTCGCTCGCCGCGCTGGAGGCGCTGATCGCCGAGCAGGACAAGCTGGGCGGCAAGGGCGGCGTGTCGCTGGCCGAGGTCGACCGGCTGCTCGGCATGATCGTCGCCAGCCTCGCCGCCGGCCAGGGGGGACATTGAGCATGACCACCACCGCGCAGGACCGGTTGCTCGAAGTCTCTCAAAGCTATGGCGATGCCTATGACCGGCGCGCCGACGATCTCGCCGCGGCACAATCGCCCGACCAGATCAAGGCGATCCTGGCCAACGTCAACACGCTGGAGATCGCCTATCTCGAGGCGGCGCGCAACGCGCTCGACGCCAGCGGGCCGGCGATCGAACAGGCCTTTACCGATGCCCAGACGGCGCGCGCCGCGGTCGATGCCGCCTATCAGAACGCCAAGGGCATCGTCGAAAAGATCCGCCTCGTCGGCAGCCTGGCGAAGAAAGCGACCGCGCTGGTCAAGGCGGCGCACGGCACCTGAACGCAGGGCCGACAGTCGTTCAGCGATGCGCGCCCGGCTTGTCGATGGCATAGACAACGTGATTGACCGATCGCCCCGCCATCTCGGCAAGGTACTCGCGCGACATCAGATATCCACCGATCTTCTCGACGGCACGGCGCGAGCGGATATTCGCCTCACCCACCATGAAGAGCACGCGATCAACCGAACGAAAGGCGTGGTCGAGCATCAGCGCCTTCATCTCCGCATTGTAACGTCCGCCCCAATGGCTGCGTGCGAGGAAGGTCCAGCCGATCTCGACCTCGCCGGCTTGCGCGCGGGCGAAATCATAGCGTGAACTGCCGATAACCGCGCCGCTCGCGCGGTCGCGCGCCACCAGCATGCCACCCGAGGCGAGGCCCTCGTCGAAAAATCGCTGGAACACGGGCGCCCGCCAGCGATCATGCGCCGGGTGCACCTCCCAGATCAACGGATCGCTCGCCACGGCGAACAGGGCGCCGAAATCCTCCCGCGCTGCGGGGCGCAAGGTGAGCAGTTCACCAATCAGCTCAGGCTGCCGATCCATCTTCACGCTCCTCGTTAGCGCAGCCAGGCGTCAATCCGCCGCATCGTGTCCTCGCGGTAGATGATGCCGTGCCCGGTGCCGGCGACCAGTTCGAGCTTCGCCGCCGGCTGGGCCTTGGCCAGCGCGATGCTGTTGTCGAACGGGATCGTGTCGTCATTGCGGCCGTGGAGCAGCAGGATCGGGCAGGCGATGCGCGGCAGTTTGTCGATCGTGCGGAAGCGCTCGGTGACGAGCAGCCCCGCCGGTATCCAGGGATAATGCTGGCGGGTGACGTGCGGCAGGTCGGTATAGGCGGCGACCAGCACCAGCGCGCGCGGTGG
This sequence comes from Sphingomonas bacterium, assembly GCF_028292965.1. GTDB lineage: Bacteria > Pseudomonadota > Alphaproteobacteria > Sphingomonadales > Sphingomonadaceae > Sphingomonas. The sequence continues at coordinate 3,659 of NZ_JAQGLG010000186.1, forward strand.
GTGATCGAGCGCGAGTTGCGCCGCGACGCCCGTGCCGAGCGAATAACCGATGATGACGATATGGTCGGCTGCTACGCCTTTTTCGCCCAGCCAACGCCACGCCGCGCGGGCATCGCGGTACAGGCCCTGCTCGCTCGGCTGGCCGGGGTTGCCGCCAAAGCCGCGATATTCCGACAGCAGCATACCGTAACCGTCTGGGATGAGCGGTCGCAGCGCCGCGACACTCTCGAACACCGCCTCACCATTGCCGTGGAACATCAGCAAGGTCGGCATGCCGGGACGCGGCGCGCGATAGAGCGCGCGCAGTTTCAGCCCATCCTCGGTGCTGAGCATGACCTCATCGAAACCCACCTCCGACGCGACCAGCCCGGGCTTTCCGCCGGCGCCCGGATATATAAGATCGCGTTGCCGGAAATAGAGCCCGGCGAGCACCGCTATATATAAGGTAACGACGATCAGGGTGATCGTCAGCAGGGCGCGGCGCAGGCGCCTCATCCGCTATTGGCGCGAAACAGGGCCAAAGTGCGCTCCTTGGCCAGATCGGCGCTCGGCTCGTGATAGTCCTTGCGGCGATCCGAATTGAAGCCGTGGCCGGCCTCATAGACGAACACTTCCGCCAGTGGCCACGCCTTAGCAACGACCTTGTCGACCCCTTCCATCGGGATGCCGTGATCATAGCGCCCGAAATGCGCAATCACCGGCACCTTGGGTTCCTCATCGGCCACGCCGGGAATCAGGCTGCCATAATAACCCGAGGCGGCCGCCACGCCGCTCAGCCGCGTCGCCGCCATCCACGCCACCGAGCCGCCATAACAATAGCCGACCACGAACACCGGCCCCTGCTCCTTCAGCGCATCGATGCAGGTCTGCACGTCCCTGAGCGACAGGTCGAAGGGATGCAACTGCCGCGCGAGCTGCACCGCGCGATCGAAGTCCAGGCCGGTATAGCCAGCCTCGAAACCCGGATGCTCGCGATCGAACAGCGCCGGGGCGATGACCTCATAGCCGTCCTCGGCATATTCATCCGCCAGTTCGCGGATATGGTCGGTGACCCCGAAGATCTCCTGCACCAGCACCAGCCCACCGCGTCGCTCACCCTCGGGTTGGACATGATAGACGGCGATCTCGGCGCCGTCTGACATCGTCATCTGTTCCATCGTGCCACTGGGCATTGCGCTTCCTCCTCATCCTCGCGCCGTCCTGCTGCCGGAGATGCAATCGTGCAAGCGTGCTGGCGCGACCAGGCGCCTGCGACACCGGTGTGACAAAATTCTGACCGCCCGGTCCAGCTATGTTCCGCAATGCCCTCGCCGGACGAGCCTTGGCGCATCATATGGCCGGATAATTTTGTCATGGGTCCTTTGGCGGGTGAGAACGCCTGCGTCGCAGCCGGCGTCCGGGCGGCCGCGCTCCCGGGTTGCATCGCAGCGAACCCGATGCTAACCGCGCGGCGACCCATCCGGGGGGCCGATTCCGGCCTCCCTTTTCGTATGGGCCAACCCGTTGTTAACGAGGAAGCGAATCGCGTGGAGACATCCAGCGGTCATTTGGGTGGCAGCATACAGGCAAGCCTTGGCGGGCGTTACGCCACGGCATTGTTCGAACTGGCCCGTGACGAGAAGGCACTGCCCGCCGTGGAGGCGAGCCTGGTCGGCGTGCGCGCCGCGATCGACCAGTCGCCGGAATTCCAGCGGCTGATCGCCAGCCCGCTGCTCAGCCGTGACGTCGCCGCCAAGGCGATCGCCGCGGTGGCCACTTCGATGAAGCTCGATGCGATCAGCGCCAAGTTCCTCGGCGTGCTGGCGCAAAATCGCCGCCTGTCACAGCTCCCCGCCATCATTCGCGCCTTCCGCCAGCTCGCCGCCGCCCAGCGCGGCGAGACGACGGCCGAAGTGACCTCGGCGCATCCGCTCAGCGCGGACCAGGTCGAGGAACTGAAGGCCCAGCTCAAGACGCGGCTCCGCCGCGACGTCACCATCGACCTCACGGTCGATCCCGCCCTCCTCGGTGGGCTGGTCGTCAAGATCGGCTCCCAGATGATCGATTCGTCGATCCGCACCCGACTCAATACTCTCGCGCACGCGATGAAAGGCTGACAATGGATATCCGCGCCGCTGAAATCTCGAAGGTCATCAAGGACCAGATCGCCTCGTTCGGCACCGAGGCCCAAGTCTCCGAAACCGGGCAAGTGCTTTCGGTCGGCGACGGCATCGCGCGCATCCATGGGCTGGACAATGTCCAGGCAGGCGAAATGGTCGCCTTCTCGAACGGCGTGCA
>NZ_JAQGLG010000240.1 GCF_028292965.1 Sphingomonas bacterium
CCTCGACCTGGTCGACCGGCACGCCTTCGCCGGGGTAATTGAACAGGACCAGGTCGCGCAGATAGATCGGGGGCAGCGCCTCCACCCCGCGCGAGAATTGCAGATAGGTCGAATAGCTGTCGGTCGCGACCGACGTCTGCAGCAAGTGCATCAGCTGCGCCGAATAGGCATGCGCCTCGCCGGTCGCGCGCTGGCGGTAGAAGCCGCCGATCGGCAGCGTCGCCACGCCCTCGTCGAACGCCGCGTCGTGGCGCAGCTGGGCATTGAGGTGGAGCGACGCGTAACCTTCGCCCGAGATCTTGGCCGGCATGCCCGGGAACAGGTCATTGACCAGCGAGCGGCTGAGCCCGACCGCCTCGAAATTATAGCCGCCGCGATAGGAGGAGATCACCGCGATCCCCATCTTGGAGATGATCTTGAGCAGACCCTCCTCGACCGCGGTGCGGTGGCGCGCCAAGCATTCATCGATGCTGAGTTCGCCGAACAGGCCGCGGGCATGGCGGTCGGCGATCGACGCCTCGGCGAGATAGGCGTTCACCGTCGTCGCGCCGACACCAATCAGCACCGCATAATAATGCGTGTCGAGGCATTCGGCGGTCTGCACATTGACACTGGCGAAGGAGCGCAGGCCCTTGCGCACCAGATGCGTATGCACCGCCGCCGCCGCCAGAACGCCGGCGATGGCGACGCGGTCGGGGCCGATCGCGATGTCGCTGAGGAACAGCTCGCTGCGCCCCTCGCGGATCGCCTGCTCGGCCTCGGCGCGGATGCGGGCGATCGCCGCCTTCAGCGTCTCGGGGCCGCCACCGGCTTCGAAGGTGCAGTCGATCTCGGCCGCCTGGCCGCCGAAATGCGCCTTCAGCCGCTTCCAGTCGGCGCCGGTCAGCACCGGCGAATCGAGCACCAGCACGCCATCGCGCCGGTCCTCGGTGTCGAGGATGTTGGCGAGATTGCCGAACCGCGTCTTGAGCGACATGACATGGCGCTCGCGCAGACTGTCGATCGGCGGGTTGGTCACCTGGCTGAAATTCTGCCGGAAAAACTGGCTGATCAGCCGCGGCTTGTCGGAAATGACCGCGAGCGGCGTGTCGTCGCCCATCGATCCGATCGCTTCCTTGGCGCCCTCGACCATCGGGCTGAGGATCAGTTCCATGTCCTCCAGCGTCTGGCCGGCGGCGACCTGGCGGCGCGTCAGCTCGGCGCGATCGAAGCGCGTCACGGCTTCCACGGGCGCGGGCAGGTCGTCGATCTGCAGGAAGTTGCCGATCATCGCGGCATAATCGGCCTCGCCGGCGATGCGGTCCTTGACCGCCCGATCGCTCAGCAGCACGCCCTCGTCGAGGTCGACCGCGATCATCTGGCCCGGGCCGAGCCGGCCCTTGGCGACGATGCTCGATTCCGGCACCACCACCATGCCGCTCTCCGAGCCGACGATCAGCAGCCCTTCGGCGGTCAGGGTGTAGCGCAGCGGACGCAGCGCATTGCGATCCATGCCGGCAACCGCCCAGCGGCCATCGGTCATGGCCAGTGCAGCGGGCCCGTCCCACGGCTCCATCACGCTCGCGAGATACTGGTACATCGAGGCGTGCGCGGCGGGCATGTCGCTGTTCGGCGCCATCGCCTCGGGGACGAGCATCAACTTGGCGGTCGGTGCGTCGCGACCCGAACGGCAGATCGCCTCGAACACCGCGTCGAGTGCCGCCGTGTCGCTGGCGCCGGCCGGGATCACCGGCTTGATGTCCTCCGAATGCTCACCAAAGGCGAGGCTCGCCATGCGGATCTCGTGGCTCAGCATCCAGTTCTTGTTGCCGCGCACCGTGTTGATCTCGCCATTATGGGCGAGGCAGCGGAACGGCTGGGCCAGCCACCATTGCGGGAAGGTGTTGGTCGAATAACGCTGGTGGAAGATCGCGACGCGGCTCTCGAAACGCTGGTCGGTCAGGTCGGGATAGAAGACCGACAGGCTCTCGGCGAGGAACAGCCCCTTGTAGATGATCGAGCGGCAGCTCAGCGAGCAGATGTAGAAGCCCTGGATCTGCGCTGCGATGACGCGCTTCTCGATCCGTCGGCGAACGAGGTAGAGGTTCTTCTCGAACTCGGCCGCGCTGGCTTCGCCGGGGGCGGGGCCGGCGATCATGATCTGCTCGATCTCGGGGCGGGTGGCCTGTGCCTTTTGCCCGATGACCGAAACGTCGACCGGCACCTGGCGCCAGCCATAGATAGAATAACCCTCGTCGATGATCGCGCTCTCGACGATCGTGCGGCACGCCTCCTGCGCGCCGAGATCGGTGCGCGGCAGGAAGATCATGCCGACCGCGAGGCGGTTGGGCAGCGGCTTGTGGCCCGATGCGGCGATCGCGTCGTCGAAGAACTTGGTCGGCAGGTCGATATGCAGCCCGGCGCCGTCACCGGTCATGCCATCGGCATCGACAGCACCGCGGTGCCACACGGCTTTGAGGGCGTCGACGGCAGCCTGCACCACGCGCCGCGACGGCGTGCCGTCGGTCGCCGCAACCAGGCCGACGCCGCACGCGTCGCCCTCGAAATCGGGACGGTACATGCCCTCACGGGCGAGGCGGGTGCGTTGGTCTTCAGCCACCATGGCTCGTTCCCTTCGGCAGGGCGGCCTTCAGGTCCGCCATCAGCTTGGCCAATTCGGTCGGCAAGCGATCTTGCGAACGGCGCATCGTCGCGGTCATCCACTGTGCGACGTCCGGGTCGCTCATCACCGTCGGGGCGACAACGACATAGGTCTGCCCGGTCGGCGTCGCGAAGAACAAGGACAGATCATGCAATTGCTCCAAGGTGAAGCGGCGGGCATAGGCACGGGCCATCGCGTCCAGCATGCTCGGCAAGCCAGCGATCAGATCCTGCGTTGCGAGGGTCTGTTCCCGTTTGACGAAACTGTCGAACACTGCCGCAGCTTTGGGTTCGGCGGCGAGGCTTCGTGTAAAGTCGGGGTTTTGCCGTAGTGCCTGGACCATCGTGCCCATCATCGATTGCATCATCGACGTCATCATCTGATCGCGCATGGCCGGCGGCATGATTTCATCCATCAGTTTGCGTGCCGCGTCGAGCCTTGCCGGTTCGACGGCGCTGGCAGCCGGAGCCGCGGCTGCCGCCTGTGCAAAGGCAGCGGAGGGCGCCACAGCAACAAGGGCCAGACTGATCAGCATTGCCATCTTGTTCTTGTTCACGCCGCTTTCCTTTCACCCTTGGCCTTGGCCTTGAGCCAGGCATGCATGTTCTTCGCGACATCCTGCCCGTCGCGGATCGCCCAGACGACGAGGCTCGCGCCGCGCACGATGTCGCCGGCGGCGAACACGCCATCGAGACTGGTCATCAGCGTCTTGTTGTCGACCAGCACCGTGCCCCAGCGCGTCACGCCGAGTTCGGGCGCGTCGAACAGTTTCGGCAGTTCCTCGGCGTCGAAGCCCAGCGCCTTGATCACCAGATCGGCCTCGAGCCGGAAGCCGCTGTCGGGTTCTTCCTCTGGCGCACGCCGGCCGCTGGCATCGGGCGCGCCGAGCCGCATGCGGTTGGCCAGCACGCCGCTGACCCGCCCGATGGTGTCTTCACTGGCGGCGTCGAAGCCCTGCGGCGCAGACAGCCAGACGAACTCGACGCCCTCTTCCTCGGCATTGGCGACCTCGCGCTGCGAGCCCGGCATGTTGGCGCGGTCGCGGCGGTACAGGCACTTCACCGACTTGGCGCCCTGGCGCACCGCGGTGCGCACGCAGTCCATCGCGGTGTCGCCGCCGCCGATGACGACGACGTTCTTGCCCGCGGCATCGAGGCTGCCGTCGTCGAACGTCGGCACCGCATCGCCAAAGCCTTTGCGGTTGGAGGCGATGAGGAAGTCGAGCGCCTCGACCACGCCCTCACTGCCGACACCGGGCGCCTTGATCGCGCGCGCCTTGTACACGCCGGTCGCGATCAGCACCGCGTCATGACGCTGGCGCAGTTCATCGAGGCTGGCGTCGCGGCCGACGGCGAAGTCGTTGTGGAACACGATGCCGCCCGCCGCGAGCCGGTCGACGCGGCGCATCACCACCGGCTTCTCCAGCTTGAAACCGGGGATGCCATAGGTCAGCAGTCCGCCCGAACGGTCGTGCCGGTCATAGACATGCACCTCATAGCCATAGACGCGCAGATACTCCGCCGCGGCGAGCCCGGCCGGCCCGGCACCGATGATGCCGACCGACATGCCGCGATCCGGCCCCGGCACGATCGGCTCGACCCAGCCCTCTTCCCTGGCGGTATCGGTGATGAACTTCTCGACCGATCCGATCGTCACCGCGCCATGACCGGAGAATTCGATCACGCAATTGCCCTCGCACAACCGGTCCTGCGGGCAGATGCGGCCGCAGATCTCGGGCATGGTCGAGGTGGAATTGCTCAGCTCATAGGCCTCGCGCAGCCGCCCTTCGGCGGTCAGGCGCAGCCAGTCGGGGATATGGTTGTGCAGCGGGCAATGCACCGAGCAGTACGGCACGCCGCATTGCGAGCAGCGCCCGGCCTGGTCCCCGGCGGCCTGCGGGGCATAGCGATCGGCGATCTCGCGAAAGTCTTCCGCGCGCAGCGGCGCCGGGCGCTTGGCCGGAAAAGCCTGCCCCCGATCGACGAATTGCAATGTCCGTCCGCCCGCCATGGTCGATTCGCCCTTGTTGCTTCAGCCCGGCCGCTAGCGAAGCCAAGGCGTAAAGTCACGCAAAAACCGACATATAGGTCAGCTATGCTGTCTTACTTTACCTCGCCTGTAAGCCGCTTGAGCCGATCTTGCTGCCTTGAGCCATTTTATAAGACCGAATCGGTACTATTTGGTGAACAGCCAGACCAGTGCAGCTCCACCGACTACGATCCGGTACCAGGCGAATGGCCCGAACCCTCGCCGGCCGACGATGCCGACGAACCAGCGCACCACCAGCAGCGCAACGATGAAGGCGATGACGAACCCGATGGCGATGCCGCCGATCCCCACGCCCTGGCCCAGTGCCAGTTCATGGCGCTTGGTCACGAGTTCGAGCACGCTCGCGCCGAGCATGGTCGGGATGGCGAGGAAGAAACTGAATTCGGCCGCGGTACGGCGTTCCACCCCAAGGCTGAGTGCGCCGAGGATCGTCGCGCCCGAGCGGCTGACGCCGGGGATCATGGCGAGGCATTGCAGCAGGCCGATGCCGCCCGATGTCGACGCCGATACCTCCGCGACGCCGCGCGTCGTGCCCGGCTTGACCAGCCGCTCGATCACCAGGATCGCGACGCCACCGACGATCAGCGCGATCGCGACCACCTTGGGCTGGAGCAGCAGCGCTTCGATCTTCTTGTGGAACAGCGCGCCGATCACCGCCGCTGGGATGAACGCGATCAGCAGGTTGCGCACGAAGCGGATCGGACCGGGCTCGCCGCGCAGCAGCCCGCGCAGCACGGTCCAGAAGGTCCGCCAGTAGAGCACGACGACCGCGAGGATCGCGCCGAGCTGGATGACGATGTTGAACAGCTCCCAGCGGGCGCCGTCATAACCGATCAGCGCGCCAGCGAGGATCAGGTGGCCGGTCGAGGAGACCGGCAGGAACTCGGTGATCCCCTCGACAATGCCGAGGATGATGATGGTCAGCAGGTCGTGCACGTCTGTCTCCCGTTGCGCGGCTCCCGGCCCCGCGAGATCAGTGAAGGGCGCCGCTCAGGCGGCTGCGGTGGTCGTCGTGAAGCGGCCGTGGCGGCGATATTGCACCAGCCAGCCCGGTGCGACGGTGTCGAGCGGGGTCGGCTTGACGCCGAGATCAGCCAGCGTCGCGGCGCCGGGCGCCACGACATTGTCTACCTGCAGCATGAGCCACTGGTCCCGCGTGATCGGCGCGCCGGGCAGGAAGCCGGCAAACGAGATCAGGCTACCCACCAGATCGGGCAGCTCCACTATCGCGCGGTCGCGACCGATCGTCCGGGTGATCCAGCGAATGAGATCGCCCATGGCGATGACATCAGGGCCGCCCAGCTCAAAGGTCTGACCGGCGGCAGCGGCGGGATCGCGCAACGCCGTGGCGATCGCCGCAGCGACATCGCCGACATAGACGGGCTGGAACTTCTCTCTCGGGCGCAGCACCGGCATCGGCACCCACAAGGGTAATGGTCCCGCAATCATCGCGGCGAAACGGTTGATGAAGCCGTCCTCGCGCCCGAACATGATTGACGGGCGAACGATTGCTGCCGCCGGGAAGGCGGCGCCCACCGCCGCCTCGCCTTCGCCTTTGGTGCGGCCGTAACGTGAGGGCGAATCGGCATCGGCGCCGATCGCCGAGACATGGACCAGCGAACCGACGGCGGCGCGCGCGGCGGCCTCGGCGACATGGCGCGCGCCATCGGCCTGGACGGCGGCGAAATCCTTCATCGTGCCGACGAGATTGACCACGGCGTCGGCGCCTTCGACGGCGCGCGCGATCGTATCGGGTTTGCGCACGTCCGCGGCGACGAACTGCACCTGGCCCAGCGCGGCCAGCGGCCTGAGGAAATAGGCGGCGCGCGGGTCGCGCTGCGCGATGCGCAACCGCGCACCCGTGGCGAGCAGATCCTGCGCGACATAACGGCCAAGAAATCCGCCGCCACCGATCAGCGTTACGAGCTTGTTCTTCATGATACCTTCAGTCCGTTGCCGCGCCGCCGCCTTGCCGCGCTGCGCGCGAGTTGACAAGCCGCACGACCCTCCCCTAAGGCGCGCCCCCTACCCCGTGCCCAGATGGCGGAATTGGTAGACGCACCAGCTTCAGGTGCTGGCGATCGCAAGGTCGTGGAGGTTCGAGTCCTCTTCTGGGCACCAAGAGACGTTTTCAAAACATCCCAAAACATTGGACAAAACGGCAGAAATCTGCCATTTTATGGACGTTTGTCCAAGGTCATTCCGGTCGATGTCAGGAATTTCGACTAAATCCTGAAGTTAGTCTCACGGCTGCGGGAGGCAAACGC
>NZ_JAQGLG010000252.1 GCF_028292965.1 Sphingomonas bacterium
CACCCCAACCCCTCCCCTGAAGGGGAGGGGCTAGAAAAAACGCGCAATTACAAACGATCCCCACCATCACTGGTCATCCCCGGCATAACCCGGCCGGTCCACCGCCGGCGTCGGGTCCATCGGCCGCGCATCCGACATCGGCCGCCCCGGCACGATCCGGTTGGGCCTGGCCCCGCCTTCGCCTTCCAACCGCGCATTATACTCGCGGATCCGCGCCTCGATCGCCGCCTCGCGCGCCGAGGGATAGGTGCTCGACGCGCTGCCATAACGCGAGGCATCGCTCGGCGAAGACGCGGAAGGCGGCAGCGACGAGACCGACGACGAATGCCGCCCCCGCGAACAGAAACTCACCATAGCGCACAGCATCAGCACCATGCTGATCGTCCCGCGCCCGCGCGGTCCCCGACGCGCCGGCGTCGGCTGCCATGGCGGCGGCATCTCGGGCGGCGGCGGCACCCAGGCGGACGACGAACCCCCGCCCTGCGGCGCAGCCGGCGCCCCGCCTCCACGATTGGCCCGCCCGAAACTCCCGGCCGCCCCCGTCGGCGTCGCCGACGAATCATTCTGACTCGCGTCTCCATCGCCCGCGGGCTGCCGCGGCGAAGGCCGGCGATAGGCCGGCACCGGCGCCTGCCCGCCCAGCTGCTCGACATCGGCGGTCAGTTTCTGGCGCACCTCCACCGGCGGATCGAGCAGCAACAGCCATTGCATGATGGCCAGCGCCGCCTGCCGCTCGCGATGATCATTGCAAAGGTCGATCGCCAGCGCGCGCACGATGACGAACGCGGCCGCCCGCTCTTCCGTCCACGCTTCCGCCAGTTCGGCAAAACTCACCGCCACCGCGCCCGCCATCCCGCCGGTCCGCTCCAGCCCGCCCGCCACAACCTCGCGCGCAAAACTGGCATGCGCCGCCAACGCCCTTGCGCACGCATGGCGCAGCCTCTTGGCCAGCACATTGCCGATCAGCGTCGGCAATTGCTGCTCCAGCGCGGCGCGGTGGAACGGCACCAGCGCGAACGACGCGATCAGCGCCCGCGCCAGCCGCAGCGCGATGTCATATTCGTCATGCTCGTTGGACAGCGTCACCGTCAGGCTGCGCACGCTCTCGAAGATCGCCGCGCTGGCCGGGTCGTCCAGCCCGCGCGCCGCCTCATGCACCTGCACCGGCCGGCGGAGGCTCGACCAGATCTCCAGCCCCGCCGTCAGCGCGATCGCCTGGCCCTGGTCGCCGGGCCGCTCCTTCAGCGCCGCCGCCGCCGCCGCGATCTTCGCCGCCGCCGCCTCCAGCGCCGGGTCGATCCCGGCGGCATAGCAACGCATCACCTCGTCGAGGAACATCGCCCCGAACCCGCCGGCCGCGTTCGCGCTACCAGCAGCGGCGGATTGCATAGCCTTGGTCAACGCCGCCCGCGCGGACGTCGTCGCGGCGAACAGCGGCGCCAGCGCCCGCGCCACCGCGCGCTCGCGCACCGCCCCGTCATAAAGATCGTCGTCGATCGGCCGGAACCCGGCCCGCGCCCGCGCCTCGCCCAACAGGCCCAAAGTCGCGTTCGAATCCCACGCCTGCCCGTCGGTGATGACGCGCACCGCCCGCTCCACCTCGCGCGGCACCGCCACCGCCAGCGCCAGGCCCAGGTTGAGCCGCGCCAGCCCGATCGTCGCATCGCGCGCCGCCGTCACCGCGGCCACGTCGCCGGCCTTCAGCCCGGCCCGCACCTGCGCCAGCAACGCCGGAGACATTTCGGGTAGCCAGCCCAGTTCCTCGCCCAGCCGGTCGCGCGCCGACATCAACGCGGCCCGCGCCGCGTTCAGCGCATCCGGGTCATGCCCGGGCTCGAAGGAAAGATCGTCGACCGCATCGCTGATCGCCTGCGCCGACGCATCCAGCCCCACGCCCAGCACGGCAAAAGCATTGCCCGTCAGGCCGCTGCCGGCAAAGCAATCCGGCGCCGCCGCTTGCGGCCCGACCTCGGGCACATCGCGCCCATCGGCCCGCCCGACCACGCGCCGCAAGCGCCCGATCGCCGCGGCCTCGAGGTCCGGTGCGGTTGCTTCCTCGACGTCCTGCGTCGCGCGGTTTCGCCACATGAAGGTCAAGACTGCTCCCGGTGCGGCGCTGGGGTGCCGCAGGAGGAGGGGTAAGGGGGAACGGTTGAAAAGGGGTTACGTCGGGGGTGGCGCGAGCTTCGCTAATCGCAATGATGATTGCCGCAGCATCCGCCCGGCACCAACGGACACTCTTCCGTCGTTCGGGAGATTGAGAGCCTAGCTAGCTCAAACACAATTGGCGGTCGCGTCGGCTATCGCAGGCTGATGCTCTACCTCAGAGATGCCCAATCAACGGTAGACGCTTCAAGCATTCTTTGGCTTTGCGCGACGGGCCCTAGGCAGGGGCCTTGCGCGACCATCGGGGTCAAATGATTCCTGAAGCATTCTCTCAACCCTTTGAAAGAGTTCCGACTGGGCAGCACCCCGGTAGCGACTTTCGTGACTGATTTCTCTCAGCCGCATGATGGCATCATGCACCACGTCGGGTGGGAGAGCTCCACCATAGGACGAATGAAGATATTCTGTGAGTTCGTGCATCCGCCGCTCAAGATTACGGATACTGCCAAATTGTTCGCGATGACGTGAGTTAACCATTCGTTGCAAGAATTCTATCGGCGCGCTCTCATACCGGTATCGATGATCAAATCGGATATTCCGGAATGTAGCCGATGCCTGCTGATGTGATCCAGATATATCGACTAGCATCGAGAGTAGGATATTCTCCACCTCAAGGGCAGTCGATTTCGCATCAAGTGTAACAATTGCCTCCTCTAGATGAGATTCTAGGCCCCTGACATTTTCTAAAAGATTGGGTGCCAAAGGAGGAAAGCTGAGTTCAATCCTATCGTGATCCGGCCGCCTCGCATCGATACGGTTGAGCGCCCGCATTGAATAGGGCCAGTCAATCGCAATTTCACCAGCAAGAACAATGTGAAGCAGGCGGATCAGGACAGGAGCCGCGATCCGAACTGAGCGCCTCTGTTCGCGGTCATGGACATCTATCCGGAGAACAAGCGCGACGGAGATGAACAGTAGCGCAGAAGCGTAGTTACCAAAGCTTTCCAACTCGTTGGCAGAGGTGCGCCGTTGCTGGGCTGCTGCGGCAACATCGCGCAGCAGTCCGCCGGCGGCGAACTGCTGAAGCAGTCCCTCAAAACGCTCCAATTTCGTCTCAAGATTACGGGTCAGCGCCGCAGGATCCGGTTGACTCGTGTCACCTGGTTCCCTCAGGAACAGCTCGAAATCGTCCATCATTGGCGCGAGCATTTCCTGCACCTCCTCAGTCAGCAAGCGTATCGCAAACAGACTGGCGAGCGCGGACGTGGCGTCTTTTACGCTCATCCGCCACGTTTTCTCTTCGG
>NZ_JAQGLG010000263.1 GCF_028292965.1 Sphingomonas bacterium
GCACCGTCATCGGCGCGATGAACTCGCCGGCCGAGCGGTAGCGCAGGCGGGCGGCCTCCGAGACGAGCTGGTCGAGCGCGGGATAGATGTAGTCGGCGAACTGTATCTCGGGCACCGGGCGCAGGCCGTAAGCGCCCATGCCGACCGCGACGCCGATGATGCCGCATTCGGTGATCGGCGTGTCGAACACACGCGTCTTGCCGAACTTGGCCTGCAGCCCGGCGGTGGCGCGGAACACACCGCCGAAAAAGCCGACATCCTCGCCCATGACGATGACGTTCGGATCGCGCTCCATCATCACCTCGAGCGCCGAGTTGATCGCCTGGATCATGTTCATGCGCACGGTGCCGTCGCCCGCTTCCACGGGGGCAAGGTCGGCGGGCGCGTCGGCGGTGGTCTCGGTCATGTCGCTCATTTCCGTGCCCAAGGGCGGCCCGAGGCGGTTTCTTCGGCGAGCATCTGCGCCTGCTGTTCCTTGAGATGCCACGGCAGCTCCTCGAACACGCCATCGAACAGCGAGTCGAGCGGCTGGTGCAGACCGTGGCCGAGGATGCCGTTCTTCTCGGCTTCCTTCTGCGCCGCCTTCACTTCCTCGGCGACCTGGAGATCCTGCGCGGCGTGGCGTTCGTCATCCCATTCGCCGAGCGCGATGAGATGGTCCTTGAGGCGCTTGATCGGGTCGCCGAGCGGCCAGGCAGTCGGCTCGCCGGCCGAGCGATATTGCGTCGGGTCGTCCGAGGTCGAATGGCCTTCGACGCGATAGGTGAAATGCTCGATCAGCGTCGGGCCCTGGTTGGTCCGCGCACGTTCTGCGGCCCAGGCGGTAGCGGCATAGACGGCCAGCGCATCGTTGCCGTCGACGCGTAGGCCGGCAATGCCATAACCCACGGCACGCGCCGCGAAGGTGGTCGATTCAGCGCCGGCGAAACCGGAGAAGCTGGAAATCGCCCATTGGTTGTTGACGATATTGAAGATCACCGGCGCGCGGTAGACGCTGGCGAAGGTGCAGGCGGAATGGAAATCGCCCTCCGCGGTCGAGCCCTCGCCGCACCAGGTCGCGGCAATGCGCGTATCGCCCTTGGCGGCGGAGGCCATCGCCCAGCCCACGGCTTGCGGATATTGCGTGGTGAGGTTGCCCGAGATCGAGAAGAAGCCTGCCTCGCGTACCGAATACATGATCGGCAGCTGCTTGCCCTGCAGCCGGTCGCCCTTGTTGGAATAGATCTGGTTCATCATGTCGACCATCGACCAGCCGCGCGCGATGAGCAGCCCCTGCTGGCGATAGGAGGGGAAGCACATATCCTCATAATCGAGCGCGAAGGCGGCGGCGATGGCGACCGCCTCCTCGCCGGTGCACTTCATGTAGAAGCTGGTCTTGCCCTGGCGCTGGGCGCGGAACATGCGTTCGTCGAACGCGCGGGTCAGCGCCATAGAGCGCAGCATGGCGCGCAGCGTATCGGGCGAAAGGCGCGGGTTCCACGGGCCGACCGCCTGGCCGTTATCGTCGAGCACCCGGATCAGCTCATAAGCGAGATCGATGAAGCCGTCAGCCTTGTCGGCGGTATCGGGGCGGCGCACCTCGCCGGCGGCGGGCAGCACCACCTGGGTGAAATCGACCGTGTCGCCGGGGCGGAATTTGGGTTCCGGCACGTGCAGCGACAAGGGTTGCAGATTGGGGCGCACCGGGTCGCCTGCCATGGTCTTTTCCACTCCCTGCGCGAAGGCGTTCCGTTGCGGAACACCCGGATTCGCCGTTCGCATTCTTGTTATAAAATTTCAAACGTTTTGGCGAGGGTGGGAATGTGCCGATCGTGACGAACTGTTAACCATTTGGGCGGCATGGTCTGGTCGGCACAACAGGAAGCACCCCCGCGATGTACATGGCCCCGATCATCCGCACCAAGCCCGCTGTCTCGGTGATGCGCCGTCGCCTGTCGGGTGGCGTGGTGATGCCGCTCGCGGTGCTGTTCATGCTGCCGTTCCTGACGCTTTACGCCATCTATGCCGCCACGGTGCTGACGGTGCAGGGTGTCGCCAGGGCGCCGCGCGCGCTGCTGCAGATGATCGATTATGCCGGCACGGCGGTACTCGGCGACTGATCCGGCGATGCGCGCGCTGTTCCAGAATGAGGCAGTGGCGCAGTTGCTGCGCTTCGCGATTGCCGGAGCGGGCGTCACCGCGTTCTCGGTCGTCATCTACCTTATCTATGCCATGGGCCTGCACGCCGACCCGTTGCTCGCGAACGCGGTGAGCCATGTCGCGGGCTTAGCACTGGGTTATTCGATCCACAGCCGCTGGAGTTTCCGCGAATCGGCGAAGCAGGACGCGGCCAGCCTGTGGCGCTTCGCCATCGCCTCGGGCCTGGCCTTTGCGCTCAATTCACTGTGGGTGTGGGTCGGCACCAGCCTGCTCGCGCTGCCGGCCTGGGCGCCGGTGCCGGCGATGATGTTCATGACGCCGCTGACCAGCTTCGCGCTCAATCGCTGGTGGGTATTCTCGCGCTAGATTTTCCAACGGACCGGCATTCACCAACGCGGTTGACTCATCGGCCTATAAAGGAACAAAATAGGAACATCGCCCTTTTACCGAGTCGTGATGTTGCCGTCCTGCCAGCTGGATACCTTGCGCGAAACCTTGCGCGCCATCGAGGGTGACGGCCTCAAGCGTCGCCCCGTGCTACCCTTCAACATTGCCGGCGTGGACGACCGCATCGCGACCGGTGGGCTGCGGCTGGATGCGCTGCACGAGGTCGCACCGGGCAGCCCGGGAATGGGCGATGACGCCGCCGCGACGTTGTTCACCGCGGGGGTCGCGGCGCGTGCCTGGGGTCCGGTGCTGTGGGTGGTCAGGCGGCGCGACCTGTTCGCACCTGGGCTCTATCAAGCCGGCCTGTCGCCCGAACGTTTGCTCTATGCCGAGGCCAATGACGATGCCGAACTGCTCGCGCTGATGGAGGAAGGCCTGCGCCATCGCGGGCTCGGCGCGGTGATCGGTGAGGTCAAACGCGCCTCGATGGCCAATACGCGGCGACTGCAACTGGCGGCCGAGGGTGGACGGACGATCGGCCTACTGATGAAACGCCATGCGCGCGAAGGCGGCGATCCGCTCGCCGTGCCCTCGGCGGCCGTGACGCGCTGGCGCATCGCCGCCGCCCCTTCGACGCCACTGCCGGTCGCCGGCATCGGCCGGCCGCGCTGGCGCGTCGAACTCGCCCGCCAGCGCGGCGGCGAACCCCATCACTGGACGTTGGAGGCATGCGATGAAACGGGTCGCCTCGCTCTTCCTGCCCGACTGGTCGATCGACCGGCTGCGGCGGGCGGGGCGCATCGCCGCGCCGCCTGACCTCGGTACGACCGCCGCCGCCGTGCTGAAAGCGCGCGGCGATGGCTGGCGGCCCGGGGCAAGGTGGGCGCGTACTTCTAATTCCTCCCCGGAACGGGGAGGGGGACCGCGCTCGAAGAGCGTGGTGGAGGGGGCGCCCCGCGAACGTAACGCTCAAGGCACGCCCCCTCCACCATTTGCCAACGCAAATGGTCCCCCTCCCCGTACCGGGGAGGAATTGGTCGTCACGCAGATCCGTGAGGGCAGCAAGGTCGTGATCGCCGCCGTGTCGCCGGCCGCGCGTGCGATCGGTCTCGCCCCCGGCATGGCAGTGACGCAGGCCCGCGCGCAGGTGCCGGGCCTCGATATCCAGCCGGCCGATCCCGCAGGCGATCTGGCAGAACTTCAGCGGCTGGCGCTCGTCGCGGCGCGGCGCTGGTCGCCGCTGACCGCGCTATCGGGCAATGACGGGCTGTTCATCGACATCACCGGCACCGCACATCTGTTCGGCGGCGAGGCGAAGATGGCGCGGCGTATCGTGCGCTTGCTGGCACGGCTCGGCTTCACCGCGCGGATCGCGGTGGCCGATACGGCGGGGGCCGCCTGGGCGCTGGCGCGTTACGGGCGGGCCGAAGGCGGTGTCGCAATCTGTCCGAGCGGTGCGCAAGAGGAAGCACTGGCATTGCTGCCGATCGCCGCGTTGCGCGCCGAGCCGGCGGCGATCGAACTGCTGCGCAGGCTGGGCGTGGAACGCATCGGCCAGCTCATCGCGATACCGCGCGCACCGCTGACCCGGCGGTTCAGCGCGGCGCTGGTCTCGCGACTCGACCAGGCGCTGGGGCGCCGGGACGAGCCACTCGATCCCGTCATCCCGGTCGAGGCGATCGTCGTCATGCAGCGCTTCGCCGAGCCGATCGCCACGGCCGAAGTGATCGAGCATTGGCTGGGCGTTCTGATGCCGCGGCTCACCACCGCGCTGGCCGAAGCGGGTCTTGGCGCGCGGCTGGTCGAACTGGTGGCGGACCGCATCGACGGCGTGCCGCAACGGTTGCGCATCGGCCTCGCCCGTCCGACGCGTGACGCGCCTCACCTGCTCAGGCTGATCGTGCGGCGGATCGAGGAGATCGCGCCGGGCTTCGGCATCGACGCGCTGGCGCTGCATGTGCGCCGCGCCGACCCGCTCGGGGCCCAGCCCTTTGCCGAACGGCTGGAAGAACGACCGACCGATCTCGCGCCGCTGGTCGATGCCCTGGCCAATCGCATCGGCGACCGGCGTTTGTGGCGCAGTCAGCCGGTCGAGAGCGACGTGCCGGAACGCTCGGTGGCGTACCTGCCGCCGCTCGACCCGCCTGCACAAGACACGATCAAGCTCAAGGCCGACGATGTCCGCCAGCTCGATCGTTCGCCCGACCTGCACCCCTGGCATCATCGCTGGCCGCGCCCGGTGCGGCTGCTGCGGCGGCCCGAGCAGCTCGACCATGTCATCGCCGAACTGCCCGACCAGCCGCCCCGCCGTTTCAGCTGGCGCGGCGAGATGCACAAGGTGGTGCGCGCAGACGGCCCCGAGCGCGTGCAGGGCGAATGGTGGAAACGCACCGCCGAGCAGCATGCGGTACGCGATTATTTTCAGGTCGAGAACGAAGCCGGCCAGCGCTTCTGGCTGTTCCGCCGCGGCGATGGTGTACGCGCCGAGACCGGCGACCTCGCCTGGTTCATGCACGGGGCGTTCGGGTGACCTATGCCGAACTTCAGGTCACCACGCATTTCAGTTTCCTGCGTGGGGCATCGTCAGCGGAGGATCTCTTCACGACCGCGGTCAAGCTGGGCCTGCCGGCGCTCGGCATCACCGATCGCAATTCAGTCGGCGGCGTCGTGCGATCACTGGTCGCGGCGGAGGAACTGACCGCCGCCGGCCTGCCGATCCGCATGATCGCCGGGTGCCGACTCGATCTGGTCGACGGCACCTCGATCCTTGTCTGGCCCGAGGATCGTCCGGCATGGAGCCGGCTCACCCGCCTGCTCACGCTCGGCAAGGGACGAGCCGATGCGCAGAAGGGCGAGAAGGGCAAATGCTTCCTGCATTGGGAAGATGTGGCCGAATATAACCAGGGCATGGTCGGCGCGCTGGTGCCGGGTCTGGCCGATCATGGCGATCTGGTCGCGATGCGCTGGATGGCGGATGCGTTCGAAGATCGCGGCCATGTCTGCCTGACGCATCACCGCAGGCCCGATGACGCGCTGCGCCTGTATGATCTCGAAAATATGGCGCAGCGTTTCGATCTGACGCCGCTCGCCACCGGCGATGTCCTCTATGATCTGCCCGAACGGCGCATGTTGCAGGACGTCGTCACCGCGATCCGCAACAAATGCACCATCGACGATCTCGGTTTCCGTCGCGAGCGTAGCGCCGATCGGCATCTCAAAGGGCCGGGGGAGATGGCGCGGCGTTTTCGCCGTCACCCGGAGGCGTTACTGGCAACGGAAGCGATCGCCGAGCGCTGCACCTTTTCGCTGCGCGAATTGAAGGAGCAATATCGCTATCCCGACGAGGTGGTGATCAGCGGCCGTTCACCGCAGGATGCGCTGGAGAAGATGAGCCGGGAAGCACTGGCCGAGTTGTTCCCGGCCGGTGCGCCGGAACCTTATACGAAACAGCTCGAGCATGAACTCGAATTGGTCTGCGACATGGGTTATGCGCCCTATTTCCTGACCGTGAACTCGATCGTGCGTTATGCGCGCAGCCAAGGCATCCTGTGTCAGGGGCGCGGCTCGGCCGCCAATTCGATCATCTGTTACGTCCTGCAAGTAACCTCGATCGACCCGATCGAGCGCACTTTGTTGTTCGAACGTTTCATCTCCGACAAGCGTGGTGAACCGCCCGACATAGATGTCGATTTCGAGCATGAACGGCGCGAGGAAGTGATCCAGTGGATTTACGAGACCTATGGCGAGCGCCACGCCGCACTGACCGCCGTGGTCAGTCGTTTTCGCACGCGCGGCGCGTTGCGCGAGGTCGGCAAGGTAATGGGCCTGTCCGAGGACATGACCGCAGCCCTCGCCGGGCAGGTCTGGGGGGTATCGAGCGGCGGGCTCAACAACGAACATGTCGACCAGCTCAACCTCGATCGCGCCGACCCGCGCCTGGCGTTGACGCTGGAACTGGTCGGCCAGTTGGTCGATACGCCGCGTCATCTATCACAGCATCCGGGCGGTTTCGTCCTGTCGCATGGCCGGCTCGACGAACTCGTCCCGGTGGAACCGGCTGCAATGGTCGACCGCCGCGTCGTGGAGTGGGAAAAGCTCGACGTCGAGGAACTTGGCCTGATGAAGGTCGATATCCTCGGCCTCGGCATGCTCGGCTGCATGCGCCGGGTCTTCGCGTTGCTTGCCAACCATAAAGGCAAAACGATGCACATGGCGTCGCCCGAGTTGCAGGTAGACGATGAACTCACTTATGCCATGATCCAGCAGGCCGACACGCTGGGCGTATTCCAGATCGAAAGCCGCGCGCAGATGTCGATGCTGCCGCGGATGAAACCGGAGAAATTCTACGACCTCGTCATCGAGGTGGCGATCGTTCGGCCCGGGCCGATTCAGGGCGACATGGTCCACCCCTATCTCCGCCGACGCGAAGGCAAGGATAAGGTCGACTATCCCAGCCCGGCATTGGAGGAAGTGCTCAGCAAGACGCTGGGCGTCCCGTTGTTTCAGGAACAGGCGATGCAGGTGGCGATGATCGGTGCGGGCTTCACCGGCACCGAAGCAGATGAACTCCGCCGCAAGATGGCCACGTTCAAGGCGACCGGTGGTGTCGGCAAGTTCCACGACAAACTTGTCAGTGGCATGACCGCCAAGGGTATTACACACGAGTTCGCCGAGCGCCTCGTCAAGCAGATCGAGGGGTTCGGCAGCTATGGCTTCCCGGAAAGCCACGCCGCCAGCTTCGCAAAGATCGCCTACGCATCATGCTGGATGAAGTGCCATCACCCCGATCTGTACTGCGCCGCCCTGCTAAATGCACAGCCGATGGGATTTTATGCACCTGCTCAAATAGTCCGCGATGCGCGCGAGCACGGCGTCGAGGTGCGGGCCGTGTGCATCAATCGCAGTGGTTGGGATACCGAAGTGCTGGATGAGACAGCAGCACGGTGCGATGATCGACCGCTAATCTTTCGCGGAGACAATGCCGATTGGGCGGCGTTGCTCCCACTCAGACTAGGCATGCGGATCGTTCAGGGGCTGAGTGAAAAGGAGGGCGAGGCGATCCTCGCGGCGCGGGCCAGCGCGCCCTTCATCTCGATCGAGGATGCGTGGCGGCGGTCGGGGATCAAGCCGGCCGCGCTCGAGCGGCTGGCCCGAGCCGACGCGTTCCATTGCTTTGGGCTAGATCGGCGCCAGGCCTTGTGGGCGATCAAAGGTCTCGGGCAGGCGCCGCTGTCGTTGTTCGCCGCCGCCGACGAACGCGCCGGTGTCATCAACGCCGAGGCGAAGGAGGTGCCGGTGGTCTTGACGCCGCTCACCGCCGGCCGCGAGGTGGTCGAGGATTACCGCGCCACTCAGCTATCGCTGCGCCAGCACCCCCTCACCTTCCTGCGCGCCGAACTGCGCCGCCGTGGCGTCCGGCCGTGCGGTGATCTCAGGACGATGAAGGATGGCGATCCGGTCACGGTCGCGGGCATCATCCTCGTGCGGCAGCGGCCGGGCAGCGCCAAGGGCATCCTGTTCCTCACGCTGGAGGACGAGACCGGCATCGCCAATGGCGTGCTGTGGAAGGACCGGTTCGAGGCCCACCGGCGGATCGTGATGTCCTCGGCGATGGTCGCCATCACCGGGCGCGTGCAGCGCGAGGGGATCGTCATCCATGTCGTCACCGAACGCGTCACCGACCTGACACCGCTGCTGCGCCAGGTCGGCGAGATCGACCTGCCGCGCATGGTGTCGCCCGGCGACGGCGCGACACATGGCAGCTCACCCGATCGCGGGGATACCGAATGGCGACCGAAATTGCGGTCGGACTATCATTTCCGGGAGAAGGATCGGGAGGATGTCATCCCGATCAAGAGCCACGATTTCCACTGACCAACTCCTCCCCGGCACGGGGAGGGGAACCAGCGAAGCTGGTGGAGGGGGTGTGCCGCGAGCGCACCGTCTGTGGCACGCCTCCTCCACCACGCCGCTTCGCGTCGCGGTCCCCCTCCCCGTGCCGGGGAGGATTTTCCTTACGCCACCGTCTGCTCGATCACCCCGAAGACCGGGTGGTGCTTGTCATCCTCGACCCAGATTCGGACGGTATCGCCCTTCTTGAGGAACGGCGTGACCGGCTTGCCGCCATTGATCGTCTCGATCGTGCGGATCTCGGCGAGGCATGAATAGCCCACACCGCCCTCGGCAATCGGCTTGCCCGGGCCGCCATCGGCGTCGCGGTTGGAAACGGTGCCCGAGCCGATGATCGTGCCGGCACCGAGCGCGCGCGTCTTCGCCGCATGCGCGACCAGGGTCCCGAAGTCGAAGGTCATGTCCTCGCCCGCCTCGGCACGGCCAAAGGGCTTGCCGTTGAGATCGACCATCAGCTTGCGATGCAGCTTGCCGTCCTTCCACCAGTCACCGAGCGCGTCGGGGGTGACGAACACCGGCGAGAAGGCGCTGGCCGGCTTGGACTGAAAGAAACCAAACCCCTTGGCCAGTTCGCCGGGAATCAGGTTGCGCAGGGAAACATCGTTGGTCAGGCCGACCAGCAGGATCGCCGCCAGCGCCTCTTCGCGCGTCGCGCCGAGCGGCACGTCACCCGTAACGACCACCACCTCACCCTCAAGATCGGCGCCCCAAGTCTCGTCGGCGAGCGAGATCGGGTCGCGCGGCCCGAGAAAACCGTCAGAGCCGCCCTGATACATCAGCGGATCGTGCCAGAAGCTGTCGGGCATCTCGGCCGCACGCGCCTGCCGCACCAGCGCGACATGGTTCACATAGGCCGAGCCATCGGCCCATTGATAAGCGCGCGGCAGCGGCGACGCTGCATCATGCTCATGGAAGCGATCGCGCGGGATCATCTCATGTTCGAGATCGGTAGCGAGATTGCGCAGATCGGGCAGCAACCGGTCCCAATCGTCGAGCGCCGCCTGCAAGGTCGGGGCGATGTGCCCGGCATCGGCGCACCAGGCGAGATCGTTCGAAACGATGACGAGCTTGCCGTCACGGCCATGCTTGAGGCTGGCAAGTTTCATGCGCGCTTTCTCTCCTGTTCAGGATTGCACTTAGCCGCCATCGCAGCGACAAGTCGAGGCACCGTTGCTTGACGTTCGCGTCAATCGATCGCACAGCCGGGCAAAGTTTGCAGGAGAGCATCCATGACCCCTGACATAATTCCCGGCCGCTTCGCCTATAATGCCGACCATGAGGCGTTCCGCGAAACGGTGCGCAGCTTCCTGCAAAAGGAGGGAGTTCCCAACGTCGGCGAGTGGGAGAAGAACCACCTCGTCCCCAAGGAATTTTGGCACAAGGCCGGCGAGATCGGCATGCTGTGCCCGACCGTGCCCGAGGAATATGGCGGGCTGGGCCTCGACTTCGGCTACAATTCGATCGTCAACGAGGAACTGGCCTATAATGGTGTGCCGGCCGGCTTTACCCTGCACTCCGATATCGTGTGCGATTATATCGTCGCTTATGGTTCGGAGGAGCAGAAGAAGCAGTGGCTGCCGCGCTTCGTCTCTGGCGAAACGATCACCGCCATCGCGATGACCGAGCCCGGCACCGGATCCGACCTGCAGGCGATCCGCACCACCGCGAAGAAGGACGGCAACCATTATGTCGTCAACGGCTCCAAGACCTATATCACCAACGGCCAGAATGCCGACCTGATCCTGGTCGTCGCCAAGACCGATCCCGACGCCAAGCCTGCGTACAAGGGCATGTCGATCATCCTGATCGAGTCGGACCGCGAGGGCTTCAAGCGCGGGCGCAAGCTCGACAAGATCGGTCAGGACGCCGCGGACACCTCGGAACTGTTCTTCGAAGACGTTCGCGTGCCGATGACCAATTGCCTCGGCGAGGAGGGCAAGGGCTTCATCTACCTGATGAGCCAATTGCCGCAGGAGCGCCTGTCGATCGCGGTCGGCACGCAGGCGTCGGCGCAAAAGGCGTTCGACGAGACGGTCGAATTCACCAAGACCCGCAAGGCCTTCGCCGGGATGGTGTTCGATTTCCAGAACACCCGATTCGTCCTGGCCGACCTCAAATCCAAGCTGCAGGTTGGCTGGGCGCATCTCGACTGGGCGATCCAGCGCCACCTCAAGGGCGAGTTGACCGCAACCGAAGGCGCCGCGGCGAAATTATGGCACACGGAATTGCAATGGGAGGTGATGGACAAGTGCCTCCAACTGCATGGCGGCGCCGGTTACATGAACGAATATCCCATCGCACGGATGTGGCGCGCGGCGCGGGTCAGCCGAATCTATGGTGGCACCAACGAGATCATGAAGGAACTGATCGGTCGCAGCCTGTAAGGAAATCGACGATTTTTCAGTGACTAATGTCATGGCGGCGTGTTACGCGCGCCACAACTCGTCCCGAATCCGGTCGCCGATGCGCCGAATACCTTGCGTGATTTGATCCATATTGGCATCATGACAGCCCGATGACATCACCACCGCCCGACGGATCCCGAGACAGGCGGATTGAAGACCCCACCAACCTCTGGGTGATCCATCCCGCGGCGCGTCGACTGCTGCCGGTCGCGCTCGCGTGGCGCGTATCGGCCAATATGGTGTCGCTGATCGGCCTCGCGCTCGGCATCGGCGCGGCCGTTTCCTACTGGAACTGGGCCACCCCTGCCGCGGCGGTGCTGGGCTTAGTGCTGTCGGTCGCCTGGCTGATTGCCGACGGACTCGACGGCATGGTCGCCCGTGCCACCGGCACCGCCAGCCCGTTCGGCCGCCTGCTCGACGGCATTTGCGACCATGGCGTGTTCATCCTGATCTATGTGCTGATCGCCACTCACATCGGCACCGGCGAAGGCTGGGCGCTGGCGCTGGCCGCCGGCGGCACGCACATCATCCAGTCGAGCACCTATGAGGCCGAACGCGCGCGCTTCCACCGCCGCGTGCGCGGCGAGGCCGGCACCGCACGTCCGCCGCGTGCCGGCGGCGTGGTCGAATGGCTCTATGACAATATCCCGCGCGCCATCGATCGGATGGCGGAATCGTTCGATCGCCTGCTGCGCGACAGCGACGATCCCAAGCGCCTCGGCGCCGCTTATGGCGACCATGCCGCGCCGGCGATGCGATTCTTGGCACTGGAAAGTGCCAATGTCCGCGTCTACGCGATCTTCGCCGCCTGCCTGCTCGGTAACCCGCGCTGGTTCTGGTGGTTCGAAATCGTGCCGTTGACCCTTATATTGGTCATTGGCCTCATCTGGCATCGTCGTGCCGAGCGGTGGTTCACCCACCCCGATCGTGCATCGGCGATACCTACCTGAATTGCCGGCTGCGCCGGACACTCCCCATATCATTGAAGTCGAAAGGGTCGTTACACCATGAAGTCCATCAACATCGCGATCATCGGGATCGGCAATTGCGCGAGCTCGCTGGTCCAGGGCCTCGCCCATTACCGGGAAGGCTCGAACGATCATATCGGTCTGATGCACTGGGACATGGGTGGTTATAAGCCGAGCGACATCCGCGTCGTCGCCGCCTGGGACGTCGATGCGCGCAAGGTCGGTACCGACGTCGCCGAGGCGATCTTCGCCAAGCCCAATTGCACCGCGATCTTCTGCGCCGACGTGCCGGCCAGCGGCGTCGAGGTGATGATGGGCAATGTGCTCGACGGCGTCGCCGAGCATATGCACGAATATATCGACGACCGCACCTTCATCGTCGCCGACCGCCCCCAGCCGAGCAAGGAAGAAGTCGTTGCCGCGCTGCGTGAGAGCGGCGCCGACGTACTGATGAACTATCTGCCGGTCGGCAGCCAGAAGGCGACCGAATTCTACGCCGAATGCGCGATCGAGGCCGGCGTCGCCTTCGTCAACAACATCCCGGTGTTCATCGCCAGCGACGAGGTCTGGGCCAAGAAGTTCGAGGATGCCGGCGTGCCGATCGTCGGCGACGACATCAAGGCGCAGCTCGGCGCGACGATCGTTCACCGCGTGCTGACCGACCTGTTCGCCAAGCGCGGCGTGAAGCTGGAGCGCACCTATCAGCTCAACACCGGCGGCAATACCGACTTCCTCAACATGTCGAACCGCAAGCGGCTCGCCTCGAAGAAGATTTCCAAGACCGAGGCCGTGCAGGCCGTGGCGGCCGAACGGCTCGACGACGAGAACATCCAT
>NZ_JAQGLG010000015.1 GCF_028292965.1 Sphingomonas bacterium
GGGCGGCGGTGGCGCGGCAGCGAGCGCGGGCGGGGCTGCGCGATCGGTCTGGGTGGTGGCGTCTTTTGCCGCGACTGCCGGGGCTTCGGCGACGTTGGTCATGGCGGGGCCGGCGGGGCCAGGGAAACGATCGTGCAGCGAAATCCAGGCGGCGGGCGCGCCGATCAGCGCGATCAGGGCGGCGGAGACCAGCACGCCGAGCTGGGGGCGCCCGAGCCATGGCCGGCGCGGCGGGCGCGCGGGTGGCGGGATCGCGCCGGGCGGCACACCTGCCGCACCGTCGAAGCGGCGCAGCGCCTCGGCGATGCTCGCCTCGCGCCGGACCGGGCGCGGGGGCGGCGCCTCGGGCAGCAGCCGCGCGATGTCGTCATCGCTCGCCATTTACCGGGCGCGGTTGGAGGTGGAGCGGGGCATTGGCGGCCTTATAGCGGCATTTGCGGTGGCGTCGAAGATGGGTTGGCTCTTTGGCGATCTGACCTTTCGCCTGAGGCCAACCCACCCCAGCCCCTCCCTTGGCGGGGAGGGAAGCAGGTTGCGCGTTACCGTTCCAGCGAGGCCATCGCGCCCGCGCTCTTTGCGGCGCGGACCATCTGGATGAACTCCGAGCGATAGCCGAAGCCGTCCTCGCCGCGTGAGGCAGTGGCGATGCGCAGCACATCGTCATAGCTCATCGATCCGTTATACTTCCCCCCGCGCAACAGCTCGGCAAAGGCGGCGACGCCGGTGGCGAAGCGCGCATCCTGTGGGGCGGCGGCGAAGGTGGCATATTCGACGGTGCGGTTGATCGGGGTCGAGATCAGCCGGCTGGTGTCGGACTTGGGCAGCTTGTAGCGGATCTTGACGAAGCCGAGCTCCCCGCCAGTGCCGCAATCGGCGCAGCGCGCGGCGATTGCCGGTCCATGGTTGCCGTAACGCAGGCCATCCACCGTGCGTGGGCCGCCGACCGGCGTCACCTCATAAAGCGCGGTGACCGTTTGGCCCGAGCCGACGTCGCCGGCATCGACCCGGTCGTTGTTGAAATCCTCGCGGTTGAGCATGCGGGTTTCATAGCCGATCAGACGATATTCGGCGACGGCGGCGGGGTTGAACTCGACCTGGATCTTCACATCCTTGGCGATGGTGAAGAGGGTCGAGCTGGCCTCGTCGACCAGGGTCTTTCGCGCCTCGTTGACGGTGTCGATATAGGCGGCGGTGCCGTTGCCGTTCTGCGCGAGCGTCTGCATCAGCGCGTCGTTGTAATTGCCCATGCCGAAGCCGAGCACCGAGAGGAACACACCCTTGCCGCGCTCGCGCTCGATATACCCCTTGAGCTCCTCCTGGTTGGTGATGCCGATGTTGAAATCGCCATCGGTCGCGAGGATGACGCGGTTGACGCCGTGCGGATCGAGATTCTGCTCGGCCAAAGTATAGGCTTGACGAATGCCCTCGGCGCCGGCCGTGCCGCCGCCTGCCCCAAGGCTGTCGATGACGGCGCGGATGCGGGCCTTCTGGCTCGCCGGGGTCGGGGCGAGCGCGGTGCCGGCATAGCCGGCATAGGTGACGATCGCGACGCTGTCGTCGCCGTCAAGGCTATCGAGCAGCATGTTGAGCGACTGTTTGACGAGCGGCAGCTTGTTGGGCTCGTTCATCGAACCCGAGGTGTCGATCAGGAAGACGAGGTTGGCGCGCGGGCGGCTGGAGCGTTGCACGTCATAACCGCGGATGCCGATGCGGACGAGCTTGCGCCCGGCGTTCCACGGGCTGGGAAAGACCGCGACATTGGTGCTGAACGGCTGCGCCGTGCTGGTCGGCGCGGCATAGGCATAGGGGAAATAATTGACCAGCTCCTCGGTCCGCACCGCGGCGGGTTGCGGCAACGCGCCGCGGTTCAATGAGGCGCGGACGAAGGCGTAGCTGGCGGTATCGACGTCGATCGAGAAGGTCGAGACGGGTTCATCGCGCACCAGCTTGAACGGGTTCTGCGCGGTGGCGGTGAAGCGGTCGCGGCCCTCGTCATGGTAGGCCGGCGGATATTGCCGCAGGTCGGGGACGGCGATCTTGGCGCGCATGTTCGACCCGGTGACGACGATCGGCGAGGCGAGCGCGTAGGCCGACGGTGGCGGCGGCGGTGGTGGAGGGGGAGGGGGAGGGGGAGGGGGAGGCGGAGGCGGAGGTGGCGACGCGGCATAGTCCGTAACGGCCTCGCGGTCGGGCTGTTGCGGTGTGCCGGGCGCGCCGACGCGCGTGCCGGTGGTGACGACGTCGCCCTCGGCAGCGGCGGTGGCGACATCGGCGGGCGGCCGATCGACGCCGGAGCGGGCGCAGGACACGAGCAGCAGCACCGACAGCCCAGCGGCAATCGTACGGTGGAGACGTGGGGTTCGATAGAGGCGGGGCATGAGATTCTCCCTGATGACAGCGGCGCACATCCGTCCGCATGTCACTGGGACGCGGTGGCGCGGGGAATCCTTGGGAGGTTTTCGAAAATTATTTTCACGCGAAGGCCCGAGGGCGCGAAGAGAAGAAGATGAATGGTTCGCGCGAAGGTGCTGACGCGCAAGGATTTGCTCTTTGTTCCGCGGCTTCGCGCCTTCGCGTGAACCGCTTTTCTGGCGGAGTCAGTCGTTGCGCTCCGCGCCGAGGAGGCGGCGGACCTCGTGCATGCGCCATGACACGGTCGCTTCGGCGATGCCGAGGATGGTCGCGGCCTCGGCATGGGTAAGTTGCTGGCCGGCGACGAGTACCGCCGCGTCGCGATAGGGCGGGGCGAGTTTGGCGATGGCGCTCTTGATCCACATCGCGTCGTGCAGGTCGCGACCATCGGACACGCGGGCAAGCCCGGTGAGGACGGCAAGACGATCGGTAAAACCTGCAAAGGAACGGCGGCGGCGGTGCAGGTCGCGCGCGGCGTTGTAGACGATGCCGCACAGCCAGGTGGTGAACTTGGCCTCGCCGCGAAAGGTGGCGATCTTTTCGACCAGGGTGCAGCAGACGGTCTGCGCGATATCGTCGGCATCGGCGCGCGTGCCGGTCAGCTGCCAGGCGAGGCCGTGGATGCGGTCGTAATGGCGGCGGAGCAGGGTGGCAAAGGCCTCGCGGTCACCAGCGATGGCGGCGGCGAGCAGTTTGGCGTCTTGGTCTTCGCTCACGTCTGAGCCGGCGAGATGGTCCGGTTGAGCCACCCCTGCGCGCGCAGATCGGCGACGAAGCGCGTGCTGACCGGGAGCCGCGTGCCGCCCGCCAGCACCAGCCGCCAGGCACGGCCGTCGCGCTCCGCCGCGACGACCCCGGCACTCGCTGCCCAGGCGCCGCGGTGGACCTGGCGGCCGTCAAAGCCAGCCAGTTCGGCGAGAGCGTCGCCGAAGCGGTGGTGGATCAACGGTGCGCGGCCATCGGCGAGGAACAGGCGGCAATAATGATCCTCGGCGCGGATTGCGTGGAGCGTCGCGGGGCAGGCGACGCCGGCCTTGGAGAGCACGCCGCCGGGTACGATCGCCGGTGCCATGGCGACCTTAGCCGGCCGATAACGCCGGCGGGCAAGAAAGATCACCGCGAAGATCGCCGCACTGATCGCCAATGCATCGATCCACACATGCGACAGGCCACGTGGCGAGACGACGATACCGAACAGCCGCAGCGCCAGCGTGATCTCGAACGGCAATGGCAGATTGAGCAGCGGCGTGCCGATCAACACGGCACGGGTCCAGTCGCGCGGGTCGCGCACGGTAAAGACGAACCATAGCTGCCATTTGACGACGTTCCACGCCACCAGCACCGCCCAGAAACCGATACGCGTCGCGAGCGGCAATTGCCCGGTACCGAATGCGCCGACCACCACCATCAGCAAAGCCGCCGCAGCACCGGCGACCGGCAGCATGGGGAAGCCGGGCAGCAGGCGCGCCCGATTCGCGAAGCGGCGAACGCGCTTCGCGAAAGTGCCATTGCGTAAGCCGGCGGTGGCGGTGAGGGACAGCGGCATCGCGGCGGCGACGCTGCCACCGCGCCTTCCACCAGGCAACCACGCAAACTTCAGGGGGTTCGTCATGTCCCGTCTTCGCAACATCGTGATCGCCGCGACGCTGTCGCTCGTCGCTGCACCTGCCGCGGCACAGACCGCCGACCCGGCAATGCTGCAGGCCGAGCGCGACGCGCTGGCCAAGCTCTCCTGGATGGACGGCACCTGGCGCGGCGAGGCGGTAACCGGCAGCGGGCCGACCGCGCATCATGTGACGCAGACCGAGCGGATCGGGCCGCTGCTCGGCGGCACGGTCAAGCTGCTCGAAGGCAAGGGGTTCAATGCCGATGGCAGCGTCGGCTTCAACGCCTTCGGCGTGCTGTCATACGATCCGGCGAGCAAGCGTTATACACTGCACAGCTATGCGCAGGGCCATGCCGGCGACTTCGTGCTGACCCCAACCGAGGCCGGCTATGTCTGGGAAATCCCGCTTGGGCCGATGACCATCCGTTATACCGCGACGCTGCACGACGGAGTATGGACCGAGGTCGGCGACCAGGTGACGGCCGGCCAGCCGCCGCGGCGTTTCTTCGAGATGAACCTGAAGCGGTTCGGCGACAGCGCCTGGCCGGCAGCGGGCGGGCTGATGCCGCGCTAGCCGCAAGCGACATTCAATTCTGTTTCGTTCTCCTGCGAAAGCAGGAGTCCAGGCGCAGCGCTCGTGGCCTTGGGCTCCTGCTTTCGCAGGAGCACTGGGATGTGGGCGCATTGCCTCTTTTCGCCGACCCGTTACGTATCTTCCCTGTGAACGATGCCGTTGCCGATGCCCGTGCGCGCCTGACCGAGATACTGGTTCGCACCGGTACGGAGGACCGCGCCGCGTTCCGCGATCTCTATACGTTGACCTCGGCGAAGCTTTTTGGCGTGTGCCTGCGTATCTGCGGTGAAAGGCAGGCCGCGGAAGACGTGTTGCACGAAGTCTATCTCACCGTGTGGAAGCGCGCCGGGGCCTATGAACCGGGCCGGGCGAGTCCGATCACCTGGCTGGCGACGATCGCGCGCAACCGCGCGATCGACTGGCGCCGCGCACAGGGCGTACGGCGTTATTCTCCGATCGAGGACGCACCAGACATCGCCGATGCCGCACCGCTTGCGAGCGAGACGATGGAGCGCGACGAGACCGCGCATCATCTGTCGCACTGCCTCGACGGATTGGACGAACCTCAGCGCGTCGCGATCCGCACCGCCTTTTTCGAGGGCGTGACCTATGCCGAACTGGCCGAGCGGCAGGCTGTGCCACTGGGCACGATGAAGAGCTGGGTGCGGCGCGGGCTCGCCCGGTTGAAGGAATGCCTTGAGCGATGAGCGACGAGACGCCCATCCCGCCGGTCGAGGACGCCCCCGACATGGCCGCCGCCGAGCTGGCGCTGGGGCTGCTCGACGGCGAGGAGCGCAGTGCCGCGCTGCGCCGCCTGTTGGCCGATCGCGGCTTTGCGGCCGAGGTCGAGACGTGGCGCGGGCATCTGGCGCAATTGTTCGACCTGTGGCCGGAGGTGGCGGTGCCGGGCGATGTGTTCGGGCGGGTCGAGCGCAGCCTCGACTGGCCGGCGCCGCAACCGGCCACCGCCGCGCCCGCGACGCGACGCTGGGTGTGGCCGGCGATGACAGGGCTGTCGAGCATTGCTGCGGCGGGGTTGCTGCTGGTCTTGGTGACACGGCCCATGCCGCAACCATCGATCGCGCCGAAGCCCGTTACGACCAGCCCTGTGCCGGCGACGATGCTGGTCGCGGCCGTTACGCCGGGCAAAGGCGGCGCGCCAATGACTGCCGTCTATGATCCGGCTTCGGGCGGAATGCGCGTGACGGCGCAGGCCATGGCGGATGCGAAGCGCAGCGCCGAATTATGGGTGATCGCGGGCGATGGCGTGCCGCATTCGCTCGGCCTGTTGCCTGCGGGCGGGGGCCAGATGGCGATCAACAGCACCAACCGCGCGAGATTGGCGGCGGGCGCCACGCTGGCGGTGTCGCTGGAGCCGATCGGCGGCTCGCCGATCGGCCTGCCGACCGGGCCGGTGGTGGCGACGGGGGCGCTGTCGCGGGTTTAGGTGCGCCGCACGTCGGTCAAAATCTGTACAATTGCAGCATTTTCGTCATGCCGGACTTGTTCCCACAGCTGTCCGGGATTTATGTTTGAGGTGGGGTGCACGGCAGACAAATCCTGAGGATTCTGCCAAGATCATGTTGTCGAGACATGATTTTTGGGAGGTCTGCCGTG
>NZ_JAQGLG010000039.1 GCF_028292965.1 Sphingomonas bacterium
GGAAAATCCTCAATGTCGAGCGCGCGCGTTTCGACAAAATGCTCAGCTCGCAAGAAGTCGGCACGCTGATCACCGCCATCGGCACCGGCATCGGCCGCGAGGAATTCAACGCCGACAAAGCCCGCTACCACAAGATCATCATCATGACCGATGCGGACGTGGACGGCTCGCACATTCGCACATTGCTGCTGACCTTCTTCTACCGCCAGATGCCCGAGATCATCACCAACGGGCATCTCTTCATCGCCCAACCGCCGCTCTACAAGGCGACGCGCGGACGCTCCGAGGTCTATCTCAAGGACGATAACGCGCTCGATGAATATCTCGTCGAGAACGGCGTCGCGGGCACCGTGCTGGAAGGCGCGGTCGGTTCGCGGTCGGGTGCTGACCTGCGCTCGCTGGTCGACCATGCCCGGCGCATGCGCACGCTGATGCGCTACGTCCCGCGGCGCTACGACCCGACGATGGTCGAGGCGCTTGCGATGGGCGGCGCGCTCGATCCCAATGCCTCGCGCGAGGATCGCCAGCGCCACGTCACCGAGGTCACCAAAGGTCTCAACGCGGCCGATCCGGAGGCACGCTGGACGGCGGTGATCACCGAAGAGGGTGGTATCCATTTCGAGCGCGCCTGGCGCGGCGTGACCGATCACCACATCATCGAGGCGGCGTTCCTGATCTCGGCCGAGGCACGCAAGCTGCACGCCCTCGCGCTCGAACAGGGCGACAGCTTCGCCCAGACCGCGCGTCTGGTATCGAGCAAGGCCGCCGCCGTGGCGCAGGCCGAGGTCGATGCCGCAACGGAAGAGGATGACGACGCACCGGTCTTACTCGGCAAGGGCGAGACGATGGTCGCGCGGCCGAGCCAGCTGCTCGACGCGGTCCTCGCCGCCGGCCGCAAGGGTCTGGCGATCTCGCGCTACAAGGGTCTTGGCGAAATGAACGCCGAGCAGCTGTGGGAAACGACGCTCGATCCGCAGAACCGCTCGATGCTGCGCGTCGAGGTCGAACAGGCCGATGTCGCCGACGAGATCTTCACCCGGCTGATGGGCGACGTGGTCGAACCACGTCGTGACTTCATCCAGGAGAACGCGCTCAGCGTCGCCAATCTCGACGTTTGAACAGCTATGAACGACGCGCCTCGCAAGAGGCGCGTCGCCATATCACGCACAACCCGGCGGTGCCGGGCCGTGCGCCCCCTTATTCGTCCGCGATCCGTGCGAGATAACGCTCCATCTCGGTGCGGCCGCGCGGCGTGAGCATCACCAGCCCGCGTCGCCCGTCGCGTGGATCGTCCTCGCGCGTCACCAGGCCGATTTTCTCGAGCTTGGCGAGCCAGCGTAGTCCGGTGGTCTGCGCGACGTCCGCGGCAAGGCATGCCGTGCCGACGCACATCGCCCGCCCGACCGTGTCGGCGAGGTAGATTTCGAGCAGGATATCCCAGCCCGGCTCGCCGAAGATCGCGAAGGATTGCGAGAAGGACTGCAGCCGTGCCCGCCGTTCGCGGTACAGCCGGTGCGCGGCGGCAACATGCTCGCCGAGCGGTTCAGCCCTGATCACGCTCCGCTCGGTGATCGCCGCCGCGTGATCCCCATGGTCCATGGCCGGGTTGGTCGAACTTGTCATATCGAGCGACATCAGTGGTCTCCCCTGACATATGATTTAGCGCGAGGCTCCATGCCCGGTCCTCGCCGAACTGTGCCAACCGTCGCCGGTGTCGCAGCGTGCCGATCGCCAGTATCAACAGCATCGGGTAGCTCCAGATGGCGACCATCAGAGCGTAGGTGATGCGGATCATGTCTGCATCGAACAACTTCAGGACATGAATCGCGGCGCTGTCGAGTTGCAAGGCGGCGAGAAACATTGGCCACAGCCTGTCGGCCTTGAGCGCGATGATGACGAGCCCGGCAAGCAGCGCCAGGTCGATCGAGAACAACGAAATCTCGACCTCCTGGAACATCGCCGTTCGCCATCCCGTCGCCAAGGTCAGACCGGCGGCTGCCATGAAAAGCCAACCGGTCAGCCTCTCCGGCATGCCGCCCCGCAGAATAGCATAGCCGCATGTGCCAAGCAGCAGGATATTGAACACGATGATACGGGTCATGAAATGATCGAACATGATCTGGCATCGCCGTCAATATGGATGGATCGATCACGCAACCACTTTCAGTGGCACCTTGATCGGCAGGTCTGCCGAGCCCTCGGTGGGCGGGCAGGGGTTTTCGTCACCAAAGGCACGAAGACCGAGTGACCCGAGAACCTGCGGCGTCAGACGGTGCGCTTCGATGAACAATTCGCGTGCCTTGACCTGCGCCGACAGCGCCTCGGTCAGCATCCGGATCATCTCGCCGCCGGTGCCGATCGGCAGATTGTTGGCGGCGCGGATACGCAGCATTTCGGCGATGCAGGCCGCCGCA
Source organism: Sphingomonas bacterium (assembly GCF_028292965.1). Classification (GTDB taxonomy): domain Bacteria; phylum Pseudomonadota; class Alphaproteobacteria; order Sphingomonadales; family Sphingomonadaceae; genus Sphingomonas. The sequence continues at coordinate 2,415 of NZ_JAQGLG010000039.1, forward strand.
TCGGCGGCAGCGGTGTCGGAAGATTGCTCCGCCTGACGGAACAGCGGGGTTACGGTGTATACGGCGTCGAGTCGTTCCTTGCGCATCATGCCCTCCCATTCGCCACGGCGACGGGGGGCCGCCGGGCTACCTTCGATAAGCCGAGTCCGAAAGGTCTACCTTGTGCTCCACCAGAATCTGGCTGACGACATGAGCGCCCATCGCCAATGACCCCGTCAGCGCGATAATGCCGACGGCGATGCCAACGATCAGACCCAACCGTTCCAGATAGTTGAAGTTGTATCGGTTCTTCCGGATCCCCGCCGCGGCACCCATTGCCGCAACTGGGATGCCCGACATCATGGCAGCATTGCCTTGACGGGTTACCCCCAGTGGCTCGTACACAATCCGATTGTCTTGCTCATATTCGACCAGCATCCGAGCCGCGTGCATGCTGCGCGAGGCTCCCAGCACGCGCCGCGCGTCGCGCAGATGCTCGACGACGGTGTGCGGCGACAGCCCGAGCTCGCGGGCTATCTCCTTGGCTTCAAGATTGCGGTAGACCAGGCGCAGGCACTCGCGCTGCCGTTGATTCAAACGGGAGAACGCCACATCATCCATTTCGGAGCGATTTATCCGTGTAGCGGGCCCAAGAGTCCAGTGCCTAATGACATCGGCCGGGCCAACATCGTCTGTGCCGCGGTGCATATTTGCTTTTCCACCGCAGTTTCCGGCCGATTCGCGCGCACGATCAATACGACGCGTACTATAATCGCTGGCGCTGCGAACGGCAGTGCGTTACTGCTGGCGGCGACACTTGATCAGGAGAGATGCCCGATGTCGTCGATGTTGCGCGCCGCCCTGTTACTCGCCGCCATGGCATTGCCAATCACCGCTTCGGGCGCCGGCGCGCCCGCGCCGCGGTTGCCAGCCTATGTCGTGCATGCCGCCGCCGATCCGGCGCGCAAGGGACAGGCGGCCGACGATGCCCGGCGCCACGGGCCGGAGATCGTCGCCTTTACCGGCCTCAGGCCCGGCGGCAAGGTGCTCGATCTGATCCCTGGCGCGGCCTATTGGACGCGGCTGTTCGCTAAGACGGTCGGGCCCCGGGGCCATGTCTATGGTGTCTGGCCCAAGGCCTACGCCGATGAGGCGCACCAGAATGTCGTCGATTACGAAGCGCTGGGCCATACGGCCGACTTCGCCAATGTCAGCGGCAGCGTCGAGCCGACCGACCAGCTGACCGTGCCGGTGCGTGTCGACCTAGTGTTCACCGCGCAGAATTATCACGACTATCCCGACAAGTTCATGGGCAATCTCGATCCGTCAGTGTTCAACAAGGCAGCGTTCGCCGCGTTGAAGCCCGGCGGCGTACTGCTGATCATCGACCATGCGGCCCAGGCCGGCTCGGGAATGCGCGATACCGATACGCTGCACCGCATCGACCCCGCCATCGTCAGGAAGCAGGTTGTTGCCGCGGGTTTTCGCTTCGCCGGCGAAAGCCGTCTGCTCGCCAACCCGGCTGACGATCATAGCAAGGCGGTGTTCGACAAAACCATCCGCGGCCACACCGACCAGTTCATCTACAAATTCGTCAAACCGCTGCGGTAAGCTTTTTGGGTTCAGCAAGCTGAACCGCTCCGCCGGCAAAGCCGGCTACAAAAGCGCCGCCCTCAGCGTCGCGCGCACGCCGCGATGGCCGGAATCATATTCGATCGCCGCCTGCAGGCTCTGGCCCATCGCGCGGATCAGCCTGGTGCCCACACCGGTGCCGCGCGCCGGCGCATCGATGATCATGCCCACGCCGTCATCCTCGACGACCAGCTTGAAATGCTGTTCGCCGTCGCGGCGCAGCGCGACGCGCACCTCGCCGCCGGCGGCGTCGGCATAGGCATATTTGCAGGCGTTGCTGACCAGTTCGGTGACGATCACGCCGAGCGACACGGCGCGGTCGGTCGGCAGATGGATCGCCTCGGCATCGAGCGACAGGCGGCGCGGCGCAATATCGGTCGACCATGCCTCGCCAAGTTCGCCGACCAGCGCGCCGAGATAATCGGCCATGTCGACCCTTTCGACATTCTCCGAGGTATAGAGCCGGCGATGGACCTGGCCGATCGCGTCGATGCGTCGTTGTGTGTCTTCCAGCGCATCGCGCGCGGCGGGATCGCTTAACGCAGAGGCCTGCAGGCGCACCATCGCCGAGACCAGTTGCAGGCTGTTGGCGACGCGGTGGTTGACCTCGCTGAGCAGCGCCGCGAGCCGCGCATTGCTGTCGCGCAGCCGTGCCTCGGCGGCGATCTTGTCGCGCTCCATCGCGTTGCGCGTGCGCACCTGTTCGAAGGCGCTGGCGAGCAGGTCAAAGAAATCGGCACCGACCGCCTTGACGACATAGTCCGCCGCACCCGCCTTGAGCGCGGCGACGGCGATGCGGCTCTCCTCCGAACCGGTGACATAGACCACCGGTGGCGCCTCAGGCAGCGCACGCAACGCCTGGAGCGTCGCCAGACCATCCATGCCCGGCATATAATGGTCGACCGCGACCACATCGAACGCCGCGCTCGCTGCGATCGCCAGCCCTTCGCTGCCATTCTCGGCGACGGTCACGGCAAAACCGTGGCGCGCCAGCACCCGTGCGGCGAGCCGACGCAGCCCGGCATCGTCATCGATATACAGGACGCGCAAGGGTGCGGGTTCGTTCAAGCTTCGCCCTCGACCTCGGGGACCTGAATCACCGACAGGAACAGGCCGAGCTGGCGGATCGCCTGGGCGAAGCTCTCATAATTGACCGGCTTAGTGATGTAGACGTTGCAGCCGAGATCGTAGCAGCGCTGGATCTCTACCTTGTCGTCGGTGGTGGTCAGCACGACGACCGGCGTGCGCCTGAGTGGGCCGCCCTCGGCCTTGATCCGGGCCAGGATGTCGGTGCCGCTCATGTCGGGCAGGTTGAGGTCGAGCAGGATCAGCGCCGGGCCGTTGAGCGCCGGGCCATCCTGATGATTGTAGAGATAATCGATTGCCGTGGTGCCGTCGGTGAAATGCTTGATGTCGTTGAGGATACCGGCGCGGCGGATATTCTTCTCGATCAGCCGGGCATGGCCTTCATCGTCCTCGATCATCACGATCGTGACGGAGCGGTGGTCGTTCATCGGGGCTGCTCCTGCAGTTCGTTCAGTGTGGCCGGCAATGACAGCCGGAAAGTCGTGCCCACGCCCAGTTCGGAGCGGACGTCGATCGTACCACCCAGGCGATAGGCCAAGGCACGGACATGCGCGAGGCCGATGCCTTCGCCAGGCTGGTCCTGGGTGCCGGCGCGACGGAACAGATCGAACACGCGCTGATGATCGGATGCCGCGATGCCGCGGCCATTATCCTCTATCTCGAGCGACACGCGCGGTCCGCTGCGCTGGCCGCGCATGATGATCCGTCCCGGGCGCCCCGGCTGGAGATATTTGACCGCATTCTCGATCAGGTTGGAAAGAATCTGCTCGATCGCCAGCCGGTCGCTGACGATCGCCGGCAACGCACCTTCGATGGAGAAGGCCGCGCCGCGGTCATCGAGCGCATGCCTGAGCATCGCGGAGATGCCACTGACCATCGCCACCATGTCGATCGGTTCGGGCGAAAGTACACGCCGCCCCTCGCGCGACAGCTTGAGGATGGCATTGATCAGCCGGTCCATCTTTTCGGTCGAGGTGCGGATGAAACCGATCGCCTCTGGCAGATCCTCGCGCGCCGCGAGCCGCGCCTCCTCGGTCACGATGTCGGGCGCCTGTTCCTCGGCGCGGTCGATCAGCTCGGCAATGGCACCGGTCGCGGTGTCGAGTTCTGCGGTGAAGCCCATCACATTGACCAGCGGGGCGCGCAGGTCATGGCTGACGATATAGGCGAAGCGCTGGATCTCGTCATTGGCGCGCGTCAGGTCGGCGGTACGCTCGGCGACCAGCTCCTCGAGCGATTCGGCAAAATCCTGGATTGCCTCCCGCGACTTGTCGAGGTCGCGCGTGTAGCGCAGCAGCGTCATCAGCGTGGCAACGCCGACCAGAACCAGCAACACGCCGGCAATACCGAGGATCGCGTAGAAAGCACGCAGGCTCGCGACGAGGCCGGTGTCCCGGATGCGCATCAGCCGATTCTCTTCAGCGGTCATGCGCTCGGTCAGGTCGCGGACCGCCGCAATGCGCTGTGCCGAGGTTTCGCGGGCAAAGGCGTCGATCGCTGCCTGGCGCTGGCCGGACGCCACCATCTCGACGCTCGCCGCGCGGCGCTGCTGGAGATCGGCGGTGAGGCGCCGCAGTTCCGCGACATGGGCGCGTTGGACGGGATTGTCGCGGGTCAGCGACGCGAGCGTCTCGATCAATCCGGGCAGCGTCCGTGCCGCCTTGTCGTAATTGGTGCGCGCCGCGGCATTGCCGCTGAGCAGATAACCGCGCCGCGATGCTTCGGCCTGCTCGGTCGCGATGCTGGCGCGCGCGATCGCCAGTTCGACCTCATAGGTATGCCTTACGGAGTCGGTATGTGCGATGGTGCGTGACGTCGCGAACAGCGCCGCCAGACCGGCGGCGAGCAGGCAGGCAAAGCCCAGCGCCATGGCGGCGATCAGGAACCGACGAATGGCCCGGTCGGTCGTTCCGAACCACCGCATGAGCACCGCATACATTGGCGTTTGCGTAACGATCGCGGCCGGCAAAGGCCAGCATCAGGTGATTGACCTGAATCAAGCGTGCGATCAGACCCAGAACTCCCTGATTCACTTGCCCGCAGAGCAAGCCATAACCACCCGAATGTCGTCACCTCACCCCCTCGCTGTTGGACAGCAGAATTTGTCGAAATTCCCTGCCAAATTCCCTGCCGCCAGCCCCGCCACAGGGAAAACCGAGCGCCCGTTGTTGGACGCTCGCGAGTCACGTCGATGAGCGACTGGTCCACCCTCGCCCCCGCCACGATCGCCCCAACCGCGCTCGTCACCGTCCTCGCCACGGAGGGTTCCGCCCCACGCGGCCCCGGCACGCGTATGCTCGTCACAACCGACACCCAGGCCGGGACGATCGGCGGCGGCGCGCTCGAATGGCGCGCGGCAGAACAGGCCCGCACTATCCTTTCGTTCCCACCGGGTAGTTGGCGCGTACAGGACTACCCGCTCGGGCCCCTGCTCGGCCAATGCTGCGGCGGCCGCGTACGGCTGTTGATCGAGCATCTCGCCGACACCGGCTGGATCGCTGCACTCGCCGATGGCGCTGTCGTCCGCGCTACGCTGCGCGACGATCACATCGAGCGCACCGCGACCAAGGACGAACATCGCTGGCCCCGCGCCGAACTGACCGCCAGCGCCGACCCGCTGACCAGCCGCGGCCCGCTCCCCGCCGCCGGCTTCAGCTTTGTCGAGCCCGACGACAGCGCCCGCCGCCCACTCACTTTGTTCGGCGCCGGCCATGTCGGCCGCGCCATCGCGCGCATGCTGCCGGGCCTGCCCTTCGACCTCGCCTGGTTCGACAGTCGTGCCGAGCTCGCCGACATCCCCGGCGTGACCGCCGATAGCGAGGACGCGCTTGTCGCCTGCGCCGGCCAGGCCGCACCGGGCGCGGCGGTGCTGATCCTCACCCATGACCATGCCCTCGACTATCGCCTCGCCGCCGCCGCGCTCGGCTCGCAGGCGGCCTATGTCGGCATGATCGGCTCCTCGACCAAGCGCGCCCGCTTCCTCGCGCGCCTCGCCGCCGACGGCGTCGACAGTGCGCGGCTGACCTGCCCGATCGGCCAGCGCGGCATCCCAGGCAAGGCGCCCGAGGTGATTGCGGTTGCGACCCTTGCCCAGTTGCTGGCACTGGACCTCGCATAATGCTTCCCCATTCTCACACCTTCTTTCCACCCCGGCGAAGGCCGGGGCCCAGTTGCGGAGCGAAGATGGCTCGAGCGCTCCGTTCTGTTACGCCTGCCTTCCCAACTGGGCCCCGGCCTTCGCCGGGGTGGAGCGTTTGTATTGATTTGGCGGTTTCATCATGACCCTCACCGCCTATCGCGCCGAACTGCTCAGCGTGCCCGAAGACCCGATCAACGGCGCCGCGCCGCTGCACCATGCGGACGGCCTGCTGATCATCGAGGGTGGCCTCGTCGTCGCGTTCGGCGCCTATGCCGATCTCGCGCCGCGCTTCGCCGATGTGCCGACCGAAGAGCTGAACGGCCTGATCGTGCCGGGCTTCGTCGATACCCACGTCCACTACCCGCAGACCGATCGCGTCGCAGCGCACGGCCTGCAGCTGCTCGACTGGCTCGAACGCCACATCTTCGCGGAAGAAGCGCGCTTCGCCGATCGCGGCCATGCCGATACCGTCGCGGCCTTCTTCCTCGACGAGCTGTTGCGCAACGGCACGACCAGCGCCTTGGTCTTCGCCACCGTCCATGCCTCGTCCGTCGACGCGCTGTTCGATGCCGCCGTCGCCCGCGACATGCGCATCATCTCGGGCAAGGTGCTGATGGACGACGGCCCCGCCACGCTGCGCGATACCGTGACCAGCGGCCGCGCCGACAGCGAGGCACTGATCGCGCGCTGGCGCGGTCGGGGGCGGCTGGGCTATGCGGTTACCCCCCGCTTCGTGCTGACCTCGTCCGACGACCAGCTCGCCGATGCCGGCGCCTTGCTCGCCGCGCACCCCGACGCCCTGCTCCACACCCATCTCGCGGAGAATACGGGTGAATGCGCCGCCGTCGCCGCGCGCTTCCCCGACGCAGCCGATTATCTCGACGTCTATGACCGCTTCGGGCTGGTCGGCAGCCGCTCGGTGTTCGCGCACTGCATCCATATGAGCGACCGCGCGCTCGGCCGGATGGGCGAAGCGGGCAGCGCGATCGCCTTTTGCCCGACCAGCAACCTGTTCCTCGGCTCGGGCCTGTTCGATCTCGCCGCCGCCGACCGGCACGGCGTGCAGACCGGCATGGGCAGCGACATCGGCGCGGGCACCAGCTTCTCGCTGCTGGCGACGATGGGCGAGGCCTACAAGGTCTGCCAGCTGCGTGGGAGCACCCTCGACCCATTCCGCGCGCTGCACCTCGCCACCGCCGGCGGCGCCAAGGCGCTCGGCCTCGGCGACCGTATCGGCGGCTTGCAGCCGGGCCAGGAGGCCGACTTCATCCTGCTCGACGACCAGGCTACGCCGCTGCTCGCGCGGCGCACCGCAGGCGCGAGCCTGTTCGACCGGTTGTTCGCGCTGCAGATCCTCGGCGACGACCGTGCCATCGCCGCCACCTATCTCGCGGGCAAGTGCGCTCATCTCCGGGGAAACCCATGCTGAAGACGTTCCTGACGATTTTCGAACCCTTCGTGCTGATGCTGCTCGGCACGGTGCTGCTCGCCACGGTGGCACCCCCGCGCGGCGCCTTCGTGCAGCTGTTCGACGTGGCGACGACCACTGGTATCGTGCTGCTGTTCTTCCTCCACGGCGCCAAGCTGTCGCGCCAGGCGATCTGGGACGGCCTGCGCAACTGGAAGCTGCATCTCTCGGTGCTGGCGGTGACGTTCGTGCTGTTCCCGCTGCTTGGGCTCGGGCTCAGCCACCTGCCGTTCGTCGCCGCGCCGGTCGCGGCAGGGCTGCTGTTCCTGACGCTGCTCCCCTCGACCGTGCAGTCGTCGATCGCTTTTACCGCCGTCGCGCGCGGCAATGTCGCCGCCGCCGTGTGTAGCGCTTCCTTCTCGAACCTTCTGGGCATCGTGCTTACCCCGGCTTTGGTCGCGCTGCTGATGCACATGGGCGGCGCCAGTAGCGGCGGGCTGGCGTCGGTCGAGAAGATCGTCATGCAGCTGCTGGTGCCGTTCGTCGCCGGACATCTGCTGCGCCCGCTGATCGGCGGCTTCGTCGCGCGGCACAAGAAGCTGGTGACGATCGTCGACCGCGGTTCGATCCTGCTGGTGGTCTACACCGCGTTCGGCGCGGCGGTGGTCGAGGGGCTGTGGCACCGCGTTTCGGGATTCGACCTGACGGTGATCCTCCTGCTGTGCTCGGCGTTGCTGGCTATCGTGCTGGTGGCGACCTGGGCGCTCGGCCGGCTGTTCCACTGGCCGCGCGCGGACGCTATCGTGCTGCTGTTCTGCGGTTCGAAGAAGAGCCTCGCCTCGGGTGTGCCGATGGCGGGCGTGCTGTTCCCCGCGACGCAAATCGGCGTGGTGCTGTTGCCGCTGATGCTGTTCCACCAGATCCAGCTGATCGCTTGCGCGGTGATCGCGCGGCGCTATGCGGAGCAAGACCCGATTCCCGCAAGGATTGCATCATGAAGCGCACACTCGCCGGCCGCGATGTCGAGGCCATCGGTCTCGGTTGCATGGGCCTGAGCTGGGCTTACGGCACCCCGCCGTCGAACGAGGACGGCACCCGGCTGCTGCACCGCGCGCTCGACCTCGGCTACGACCATCTCGACACCGCGCGGATCTACGGCGCCGGACATAACGAGACGCTGATCGGCGAGACCCTCGCCGGGCGCCGCGACGCGTTCTTCCTCGCCTCCAAGACCGGCATCATCATCGACGGCGACAAGCGCCGCATCGACTGCCGCCCGGAGACGATCCGCGGCGCGCTGGAGACCAGCCTGCAGCTGCTCAAGACGGACCATATCGATCTCTATTACCTGCACCGTCCCGACTTCACCGTGCCGATCGAAGAGTCGATCGGCGAGCTCGCCCGCGCGGTCGAGGCCGGCAAGATCGGCGGCATCGGGCTCAGCGAGATGTCGGCCGAGACGCTGCGCCGCGCCGCCGCCGTCCATCCGATCGCCGCGATGCAGACCGAATATTCGCCCTGGACGCGCAACCCCGAGATCGCCGTGCTCGAGGCATGCGCCGAACTGTGCACGACCTTCGTCGCCTTCTCGCCGGTCGGGCGCGGCGTGCTGGCGAACGGCGTGCGCAATCCGGCGGCGCTGACCGACAAGGATCTGCGCCGTTCGATGCCACGCTTCAGCGCGGAGAACTGGCCGACCAACCTCGCGCTGATCGATGCCTTCAACGCCCTTGCCGCCGAGCAGGGCGTGACGCCGGCACAGCTGTCGCTCGCCTGGGTGCTGTCGCGTGGGCCGCACGTCGTGGCGATCCCCGGCACCGCCTCGATCCCGCATCTCGAGGAAAATTTCGCGCGCGGGGACTGGGTCATCCCGAGCGAGATCGCGGCGCGGATCGATGCGCTGTTCACGCCCGAGGCGCCGGCCGGCCCACGCTATGTTCCGGCGGCGCAGGCCACCGTGTCGACCGAGGAGTTCGCGTAACCGCTTCTTAGGGGCGATGCGGGTAGGTGGTGCAAGATGCGCCATTTGCCTCTCATTGCCCCGAACCCGCCGCGCCTGAGCGCGCTCGGCGAGGATCTGCGCCGGGTCGAGGCGTCGGGCATATTCTCCAACAACGGCCCCGAGGTCCGCGCCTTCGAGACCGAGGCGACCGGGCAGCTTTTCGGCGGCCAGGGCGCGAGCCTTGCGGTGGCCAACGCCACGCTCGGCCTGATGATCGCGCTGAAGGAAGCGGCTGGCGCCAGGCCGAAGCCGGGCGCGCTGGCGCTGATGCCGGCGCTGACCTTCGCCGCGACCGCCCAGGCCGCGCACTGGGCCGGCCTCACCCCGCTGATCTGCGACGTCAACCCCGACGACTGGAGCATGGCGGCGCACGAGGAGGAACGGCTGATCGCGCGCTATGGCGAGCGGCTCGCCGTGCTGCTGCCCTATGCGACCTTCGGCAATGCGATCGACCTCGACCGTTACGCCTGGCTCAAGCGGCGCCAAGGCATCGGCGTAGTGGTCGATGCCGCCGCCTCGCTCGGCACGATCGATGCGCGGGGGCGAGGTTTCGGCGCCGGCGCGCCCTTCGCCACGGTATTCTCGATGCACGCGACCAAGCCGTTCGCGGTGGCCGAAGGCGGACTGATCCATTCGGGCGACACCGCGTTAATCGATCGCCTGCGGGCGATGGCGTGCTTCGGATTCGAGGCGCAGCGCAGCGCCACCCTGCCCGGCCTCAATGCCAAGCTGCCCGAAGTCATCGCGGTGATGGCGCGGGCGAAACTCGACGGGTTCGACGCCGCATGCGACCACCGCGCCGGAATCGAGCAGGCCTATCGCGACACGCTGTCGGGCGTCGATGTCCAGGCGGTGTCGGGCCGGCGCCGGGCCAGCCAGTTCATGACGGTCGCCCTGCCACGACGCCTCACGCCGCGCCGCGATGCCATTGCCGCAGCACTGGAGGCGCAGGGCATCGGCACCGGTCGCTACTTCAGCCCGCATCTCGGCGAGCAGCCCTGGGTGCAGTCGGTCGCGCTGATCGAGCGGACCCCGGTCGCCGACGCACTCGCCGCGCGGCTGTTGTCGCTGCCGCTCACCGACGCGATGACGCCCGACGACGCGGTGCATGTGTCGCGGACGCTGGCCGATATCTGCCGCGCCGAGCGGGGCGTCGTGCCCGCCACGGTCGGTACGCCGGTGGCCGAGACGCTGCTCGTCGGCGGCGGGCCTGCGGGGACGGCGATGCTCACCGCGGCGAGCAAGCGCGGCGTGCTGCCCGAACTGGCGCGCGGGCTGGTGATGGTCGAGCGCGATGCGTCGGTCGGTGGCGGGCGGCTCGGCGGCTATGCTATCACCTCGGACAGCACCGCGCAGACCTTCCTCAGCGCGGTGGCCGGTAACCCGCATCCTGAAGTCGCGGCGCTCGAACATCATCCCGTCGGACGTACCGTTGTTGGTTATGCCGACGCGCTCGGTGTGCCGCTGGTCGAGGCCGGACCGTTGCTGCGCCAGACCGGCGAGCGGCTGGCGCGGATCGTCGTGCAGCATGGCGGGACGGTGCTGACCGGGCATGAAGCGCTTGGCACGCGGCAGACGGCGGAAGGGTTGTGGGCGACCACGCTGCGCCGCGCCGACGGCCAGACCTTCGAACGCCTGTCGCGCAATGTGGTGATTGCCACGGGCGGGCATCAGCCATTCGCGCGGCTGGCCGAGCAACAGGTAGCCGGCAGGCCGCTCGGCGAACAGGCGGGCGAGCGGCTTCGCACCTCCGACGAGGTGCTCGCGCTGGGCGGGGTCGAGCGGATCGCCGCCACGCTCGCCGACACGCGTGCACCGCGCATCGTGGTGATCGGCGGCTCAACCAGCGCACTGGCGACGGTCGCGCTGCTGTTGCGCAGCCGGCCGGGAATCGCGTTCGGCGCGGGCGGCGTGACGCTGCTCCATCGTCGCCCGCTTCGCCCATTTTATCCGTCGGTTGAATCGGCGCATGCCGAAGGGTTCACCGATTTCGGGCCGGACGATGTCTGCCCCGTATCGGGCTTCGTTTATCGCCTTGCCGGCTTCCGGCTGGAGGCGCGCGAGCTGGTACTACGCATGCTCGGTATTGATGGTCGCGCGCCCGACCCGCGCGTGGCGCTACGGCAGATCGGCGATGATGACGCCGGCGCGCGCGACCTGATCTCCGGTGCCGATGTGGTGATCGGCGCGCTCGGCTATCGGCCGCACGCGCTGCCGGTGTCCGATCGCAGCGGAACCCCAATCGCGCTCGCAGCGGAGGCCGGCACCGCGATGGTCGACCGGCACTGCCGTGTCATGGATGCGGCCGGCACGCCGCTGCCCGGGTTGTTCGGCATCGGTCTGGCCGCCGGCTTCGTGCCATGGGGCGCGATGGGCGGGGAGCCAAGCTTTCGCGGTCAGGCCAATGGCCTGTGGCAATGGCAGAATGATGTGGGGATGATGATCGTGGAGCAACTGCTCGGCGGCACGCGCGCGGCGGTGGCGGCGTGAGCACGCCGATCGTCTCGGTGGTGATGGCGGCCTATAAGGGCGCGGGCCTGGTCGGCGAGACGCTCGCCTCGCTGCGGGCACAGACGCTGACCGATTTCGAGCTGGTGGTGGTCGACGACTGCTCGCCCGACGATACGCTCGCGGTGCTGCGCTCATGGGACGATCCACGCTTCCGCGTCATTGCCGCCGAGAAGAACCAGGGCGTGGTGCTGTCGCGCAACCGCGCCTTTGCCGAGGCACGCGGGCGCTACATCGCGGCGCTCGACCATGACGATCTCTGCTATCCGGAACGCTTCGCCAAACAGGTAGCCTATCTCGAAGCGTACCCCGACACGGTGCTGCTCGGCACGGCCTCGGACAATCTGCAGCACGGCGAGATCACACCCTCCACCCTCGCCCCGCTGACCACCCCGCCGCTGATCGAATGGCTGCTGAGGATCGAGAATCCCCTGGTCTGGTCGTCGGTGATGATGCGCGCCGATGCCGCGCGCAAACTCGATGAATTCCAGCGCCCGGCGATGGTGTTCGCCGAGGATTACGACCTCTATCACCGCATTCGGAAGTTCGGCCGCATCGCGCGGCTCGACGATGTGCTGGTCACCTATCGCAAGCATTCGGGCAGCGCCTCGCATACCCATATCAGCGCGATGACCAATCGCGCGACCGATGTGCTGGCGGCCGACTATGCCGATGTGTTCGGCGACGAGGCGGCCGATTATGCCGAGCTGGTCGTGCGTTATGTCATGGGCCGCATGGCGGTGCCCGACCGCACCACGCTGCGCCGGGTCGGCGAGGCGATCATCCGGTTGCAGGACGATTATCTCACCCGCAATCGCCCCGACCCGGAAAGCCGTGCGCTGATCCGCTGGGAGACGGCGCGGCGCTGGGCGCGGATCGGCGAGATCGCGCTGCGCAGCGGCACGCTCGGGCTGGTCGATGCGGCGATGGTGCGGCCCGATCATCTCGGGCTGGGCTATGCCGGGATCGACGAGCTGATCCTGTCGCGCATCCTGGGCGGCGCGCGTGCCGTGCGCCGGCTGTTCGTCGATCGCGCGGCGGGCTGACGGCGGCGTTTCCTGCCTAGCTGGTGTTTGTCGCGTCGTTGGCGCGAAAAACCGGTACCCACTTTTTTGCACGATGCTTTTATCGTACCGGCCGCGCATCGATTCACGACATGGGAGCGAGGAATGCCTTCACGTTACGGCCGGCTGACGCTGGCACTTGCCGTTTCCGCCCTCGCCATCGCGGCATGTTCGAAGAAGGCGGAAGAAGCCGCCACCACGACGCCCGCCGGTGCTACCGCCACGCCGGTTGAAAGCGGTGCCCCCGCCGCCGGCAATGTCGACACCGTCGACGGCACCAAACTCGCCAGCTTCACCGCCGACGCCGCCAAAGGCGAGTTGGCGTTCGGGCAATGCAAGATCTGCCACCAGCTCGACCGCAACGGGATCGGGCCGCAGCTGCACGGCGTCGTCGGGCGCAAGGCCGGCACCGTTCCCGCCTTCAACTATTCGGATGCCGACAAGAATAGCGGCATCACCTGGACGCCGGAAAAGATCTTCCAGTTCGTCGAGAAGCCGCAGCGCGCGATGCCCGGGACCAGGATGACCTTTGCCGGGGTGAGCGACGCGCAGACGCGGGCGGATATCATCGCCTATCTTAAGGCGAACTGAGCTGGGTTCGCCCCGCACGAGAACAAAGAAAAATCTTTTCGCGCAAATGCCCAAGGTGCGAAGGGGTTTGCGCGGGTTGAGATAGCACCGCGCAGCAATCAAAGGCTCATGAGTAGCATAGGAGCGGGCTCACGCAGACCCGTAACGGAAGTGATCACGCAGCATATTTGCGCCTTTGCGCGCGCCGCGCGAAATCACTCTTCCGCATCGTCTATCTGGTGCGAACGATCTGATCTTGCCGCGCACGGGTCGCGGCCATTTCGGCAGTGTTTGCACCGTTGATGAAGCGGGAACGCTGTTCGCCCACGAAACGTTACATGGGCCAAATAAATCAAGGTCAAGATCGCAGTGGCAAAGCTTGGGTTCGAGCCTGTTTTCCAGCAAGCGCGCAACGCGCTGGATTTTCTTGAACATCATCAACTCGAACCGACCGCGACGAACTATGATTTTGCGCTGCGCTGTGTCGCGCATCCAGCATCGGAACTGGCGCGGGATGTCTATGAGCGGACCTATCGCGGCTCGCCCTTGACCTCGGGCGACGTGCTTGCGCTGCTGGAGCGCCATGGCACCGACGATCCGGGCATGGCGATAGGGCGGCGGGAGCGTATGGTCGCCCGCCAGGCGGAGCAGCTGGGCTCATTGACGTCCGACGCCCATGATCTCACCGAAGCGCTGGGGCGTGACGTCGGCACGATCGTGAAGCAGTCCGATGACTGGCCAACGGGCACGAGCGATCTCATCGCACGCCTGTCCGAGGCGGAGCGCGATCTTGCCGAACTTCGCGAGGAATTCCGCACGCTGCGCAATGCGATCGGCGTTTCGGGTCCGCAGCGCGTCGAGACGGGTCATGACGAGCTGACGCAGGCGCTGAATCAGGTAGGCGCTTCGCGCGTGCTCGCAGCGCTTGTCGGGAATGGACGCCCCTATGTGCTGATCATGTTCATCATCGACGATCTCGTCGGCATCAACAAACGGTTCGGGCGCCCGGTCGGCGACAATGTGCTCAACGCCTTCGCTGCGACGTTGCGGGAGATATTTCCCGGCGTCGAACTGATCCGCTGGACCGGCAACGAGTTCATCATCGTGACCACCGATCTTGCCACGATGGCCGCCCGCCCGCTCGCCGAGGATGCGCTGGCCACGCTGAAGGCGCGCCGCCTCAAACTGCGGGGCACCGGCGCGTGGATCGGCGCCGTTACCGCGTCCGCGGGAATGGTTGTCAGCCAGGGCGAGGCGCCGGAAGCACTGTTGGCACGGGCACGTGCAAATGCGCAGGAGGCCGCTGCGCTGGGTGGCGATCAGATCAAGGGGTGAGGCGGGGCCCTTGCCCGGCCCCGCCGTCCGAGAGCGTGCGGTAGGGAAAAGTAGGTTTGTTCGCGCGGAGACGCGGAGACGCGGAGGGATTGCGCCAGCTGCCATGGCATCGCGCACATCCAGGAGATCCCTCTCGGGCAACATAGAGAACGCTTGCGCTGACGCGCGACCGAGCACCCTCGCAACACCTCCGCGTCTCCGCGTCTCCGCGCGAACCACTCTTCGACCTTTTCGAAAACATCGCGCGCCGCGGGCGCAACCATAGGGTTTGAGTGCCGGCCGGAACGGGTGTATTTCGGCCCGACAAGCAAAAGGAATTGCCGACCAAAACCCAGGAGAGCCGCCATGTCCGTCATCGCCAGCCAAGCCACGTCCACCGACGACGACCTGCCCGAGGTCCGACGGATCGGCAGTGAGGATTTGCGATGGGCGCTGACCGAGGGATGGCGCGATTTTTCGGCGAAGCGCGGCGACCTGATCTTTGCCGGGCTGCTCTATCCGGTGATCTGCTTCGTCGCCGCGCTGGTGACGTTCAATGCGCCGCTGCTCCCGCTGTTCTTTCCGCTGGTCGCCGGTATCTCGATCGCCGGGCCAGCGGTCGCTTCGGGCTTTTACGAACTGGCGCGCCGCCGCGAGGAGGGTGCCGACCAGAGCTGGTGGCACTTCTTCGATCCGCTGCGCGGTCGCAGCCGCACACCGCTGCTGACGCTGACCGTCGGCCTGATCGCGCTGTTCGCGCTCTGGCTGATCGTCGCCTATGCCATCTATGGCGCGACGTTCGGGGCGCAGACCGCCTATGGCGCGAGCTTCGGCGCGAGCGCGCGCATCGCCGATTTCGCCGCGCGCATGTTCAGCACGCGCGAGGGCTGGGAGATGATCGTCTTCGGCAATCTTGCCGGCGGCGTGTTCGCAGTGGCGACGCTGGTGTGTTCAGTGGTGGCGTTTCCGATGGTGGTCGACAAGCCGGTCGATGCCGGCGTGGCGCTGCGCACCTCATGGAAGGCGGTACGCAACAACCCGCGCGAGACGTTCGGCTGGGGCGTGCGCGTCGCATTGCTGCTGCTGGTCGGGCTGATCCCGCTGGCGATCGGGCTCGCCGTGGTGCTGCCGTGGCTGGGCTATGCGACGTGGCATCTCTACACGCGGCTGGTGGTGCGCTGAACCGCTCTCCCGCTCAGGCCAGCAGCACGATGTCGGCGCCGTCCAGCACATAACGGGCGTGGAAGAAGTCGCGCAGCCGCGCGATCCTGCCGTCCGCCCAGGCGATGTCGATCACGTTGATCGGCGTCGCCGACGGCAGCGAAGGGTCGGTCACGATCACCGCGAGGTGCCCGTCGACCCGTCCCAGCGAGAGGTGCCAGGCGGCGAGTTCGGTATAGCGGCCGAAATAGGTCTCCAACGCAGACCTGCCGCCC
Organism: Sphingomonas bacterium; assembly: GCF_028292965.1. GTDB lineage: Bacteria > Pseudomonadota > Alphaproteobacteria > Sphingomonadales > Sphingomonadaceae > Sphingomonas. Next base: position 18,553 of record NZ_JAQGLG010000039.1, read on the forward strand.
TGGAGGCGCGTCACCAGATCGAAACGGACATCGTCCGCCAGCATCGTGCGGATGGCATCGAAATCGCGCGCGTTGAAGCGGTCGATATAACGCTGCAGCTGCGCCAGATCGTCAGCGCCGGCACCGGTGCCGGACGGCGCGAGAGGCTCGTCGGCGAACAGGCGCAGGCTGGCTCGGCCGCGGTGCAGCGCCGCCTTGGCCGCCGCCAGCGTCGTGCCGAGGATGTCCGCAACCTCCTCGTTTGAATAGCCGAGCACGTCCTTGAGGATCACCGCGGCCCGCTGCGGCGGCGACAGCCGCATGAACACCGACAGTGCCGCCCGCGCGGCGAGACGGCGTGACGCCTCTTCGGCGCCCGAGACCATGTCGTCGTCCGCCACGTCACGCGCCGCCGCATGCCGCTTGCGGCCGCGCAGGAAATCGACCGCGGCATTGTGCGTGATGCGGAACAGCCACGGCGCGACGGCCCCTTCGGGCGGGGTGCGATCGAGCGCGGCGACGGCCCGCGCGATCGCTTCCTGCACCACATCCTCCCCGTCCAGCGCCGAGCCGACCATGCGCGCGGCATAGCGGTGCAGCGCGGGGCGCAGGGTGACCAGTTCGGTCGCAACCGTCGCCGGGGGTGTAGAATGCGCGGTGTCGAACGCCATGTCTGTCTCCTTACGCAAAAGACGGGGCGCGAAGGCAAAAGGATTCGGGACGGGCGAATCCTTTTCGGCGACGCCTCCGTCTTCGGGAATGAAGGGTGGCACGGTGCCGCGCTTTTCAGGAGACCCGCCATGAAACTCTATGCACTTCCCAAGTCGCTCAACTCGCGCAAGCTGCTCGCGTTGATCCACCATCTCGACCTGCCGGTGGAAATCGTCGCCATGACGGTGGAAGAAGTCCAGTCGGACGGCTTCGCCGCGATCAACCCCAACCGGCTGGCGCCCGCTTTGGTCGATGGCGACCTGACGCTGTGGGAGTCGAACGCCATCGGCGTGCATCTCGCGCGGGGCAGCACGATGCTGCCGAGCGATGCCCGGGCCCAGGCCGATGGGCTGCGCTGGCTGTTGTGGGAAGGCATTCACTTCAACAAGGCGCTCGGCACGATCTTCTTCGAAGCCGTGGTCCGGCCGCAACTGGGATGGGGCGCCACCAACCAGCCGCTGGTCGACGATGCGCTGCAACAGGCGGAGAAATATCTCGCGGTGCTCGACGCGCATCTCGGCGACCGGCCCTTCGTGCTGGGAGACAGGCTGAGCTTCGTCGACTTCGCGATGGCCTCGGCCGAGCCCTATCGCGACCGGATTGCGATCGACTTCGATCGCTTCGCGCATGTCCAGCGGCACTATGATTACATCGCCACGCTGCCGGCATGGCAGCGCGCGCTCGGCAATGCCCCGGTCGCGGTCGCGGCCTGAACGGGCCTGCGCCGACGGGTGACGCACGATGACCCATCGGCCCTTTGTGTCCGCTTCGAGCCCTGCGGTCTCGAAGCGGACCATCGGATCCGCTGAAGATGAATCCACAGCCGGACTTGATCTGTGTGACGTTACAACATACGAGGCGCCGGTGTAACGACAATGCGGCTCGGTGATCGACTGAAAACATGACGGCGTGGAATCATGGGAGCGCGACGGTGAAGCGCGGCCGGTGGGCCATGATCGCGCTGACGGCGCTGCTGGCGTTCCTGTGCCAGAGCTTCGTCACCCAGACCCATTTGCATCTCGATCCCGCCGCCCGCGCGGTGGCGCTGGCCGGGCCGGCCGCCTCGCCGGTGGCGCTGAAGGCCGGGCAGCCGTCCCCGGACGTGCCGGACTGCCCGATCTGCCGGGAAATCTCGCACGGCAGCACTTATCTTCCCTCAGTGCCGGTCGCTTTTCAGGCGACCGCACCCGACGTCATATGGCGCGTTGTCCTGCCGCCCCGCGCACTGGCGCCGAGCCAGTCTTCGCATGCCTGGCGCAGCCGCGCCCCGCCACAAAACCTCCACGCCTGAACAACGAAGACGCACAGCTCGGGCGCGGGTTCGCGCTCGCTCGCGTCACATCGGATTCGCCCCGGGCGAAGCCGCTGCCAAGGTCATGGAGCTTTTCATATGCGTTATCTTTTCCTGCTGGGCGCCGCCGGCGCTGCCCTGATTCCCTTTGCCGCCACCGCACAGACCGCGCCGGCCGCGCCCGCCGATACCCCGGCGAGCGAGCCGAAGGACATCGTCGTCACCGCCCAGCGGCTCGACATCGCGCGCGACGCGATCCAGCCGTCGCTCGGCGCGAGCGACTATCATCTCGATCGCAAGATCCTCGAGAGCCAGCCCGGCGGTGTCGATCGCAGCCTGGTGCAGGTGCTGTTGCAGGCGCCCGGCGTGACGCTCGACAGCTATGGCGCGATCCATGTCCGCAACGAGCATGCCAATCTGCAATATCGCCTCAACGGGGTGATCGTGCCGGAGAGCATCTCGGGGTTCGGCGCGACGTTCGACCCGCATATCGCGGATTCGGTCGATCTGCTGACCGGTACGCTGCCGGCGCAATATGGCTATCGCACGTCGGGGGTGATCAACCTAAAGACGCAAAGCGGCGCGTTCGAGAATGGCGGCGATATCGGTCTGTATGGTGGCAGCCGGGGGAGCCTGGAGCCGAGCGGCAGCGTGCATGGGTCGAGCGGCAACCTCAATTATTTCGCCTCGGGCAGCTATCTCGAAAACGATCTCGGCGTCGAGAATCCGACCGCGTCGCGCGACGCGATCCATGACCGGACCCGGCAATATCGCGCGTTTGGCTATCTGTCCGATATCCTGTCGGACAGCAGCCGGATCACCGTGTTTGGCGGTACCTCGATCGGATATTTCCAGATCCCGAACAATCCCGGCCAAGGCGGCGCGGGACCTAACGGTGCGAACTACCTGCTCAACGGCAATTCGGTCTTCGACTCCGCGAAACTCGACCAGAACCAGCGCGAGATCACCCATTATGGCGTGCTGGCCTATCAATATGCCGGCGGCGCGCTCAATTTTCAGATCGCGCCGTTCGTGCGTTATTCGCAGACGCGATTCACGCCCGATCCCCAGGGCGGCGACCTGATCCTGAGCGGCGTGGCGGACAGTTCGCGCCTGTCGAGCCTGACCGCCGGGGTGCAGGCCGATGGCAGCTACAAATTGTCCGACAGTCACACGCTGCGCTTCGGGGTGTTTTTCCAGAATGAGCGCACGCGCTCGGCGGTGACGTCGCGGGTGTTCGCGATCGATAACAGTGGCGCCCAGACCTCCGACGTGCCGCTGTCGATCACCGACACAGGGGGCCGCAACGGGCAGCTCTACGGCGTCTATCTGCAGGACGAATGGTCGCTGACGCCGACGCTGACGCTGAATTACGGCGCGCGCTTCGATGCGGTGCGCGCCTATACGCGCGAGCAGCAGGTCAGCCCGCGCATCAACATGGTGTGGAAGCCGGTGGCGGGCACGACCTTCCATCTCGGCTATGCGCGCAACTTCACCCCGCCGCCGCAGGAATTGATCGCCGCGCCGACGTTGGCGCTGTTCGCCGGCACGACCAAGGCGACCGACATCACCACCGCCGATCCGGTGCGCGCCGAACGCGAGCATTATTTCGACGGCGGCGTGGAGCAGGTGGTGGCGCCGGGGTTCAAGATCGGGCTCGACGCCTATTACAAGATCAAACGCAACCTGCTCGACGAGGGGCAGTTCGGGCCCTCGCTGGTGCTCTCGCCGTTCAACTATGCCACCGGCTTCGCCTGGGGCGTCGAGCTCAGCGCCAATTATACGCACGGGCCGCTGGACCTCTATGTCAACGTCGCGCGCGGGCAGGAGAAGGGGCGCAACATCGTCTCGAGCCAATATTTCTTCGCCCAGGACGAGCTCGATTACATCGCCGCGCACAGCATCTTCACCGACCATTCGCAGCGCTGGACGGCATCGGGCGGGGCCAGCGTGACGATCAAGGACGGTATCGGCACGCTCGTGCCGACCGCCGACTTTCTCTATGGCGATGGCCTGCGCGCCGACGACCCGGCCGGGATCGTGCCCAATGGCGGCAAGCTGCCATCCTATTTCACGGCCAATTTCGGCATCGCGCAGAATCTCGATGGGCCCGGCGTGCTCAAGGGCCTGTCGATCCGCTTCGACGTCGTGAACGCGTTCGACCGGACCTATCTGATCCGCGACGGCTCGGGCGTCGGGGTCGGCGCACCGCAATATGGTGCGCGGCGCGGGTTCTTCGCGGGTATCCGCAAGAAGTTCTGACCGGCGGGTGGGGCGGCCGGAAATGGTGCGTGGCCGCCCCGGCCAGCGCGTCACCTCGAACTCGTTTGTTATCCCGCCGCTATAGTGATGTGCTCCTGCGAAAGCAGGAGCCCAGGGTTCAATGCGTAACGCTTGTGGCCCTGGGTTCCTGCTTTCGCAGGAACACGTTGCTTGTTTGACCGGCATAAACGCCAAACAAGTTCAGCACGACGGCGTGTTTGCAACGCTGCTTATCGCTCGGTCAACGCGGCCCGCAGGCGCTGTATCTGATCGTTCAGCGCGACCATCTCGGGAATCGTCAGTTTCGAATTTTCGAGCAAAGAGTCGGTCAGGCATGACGCCTCCTGCCGCAGCCCCCTGCCTTTTGCGGTCAGGAACACCTGAACCTGGCGCTCGTCTTGGGGATTGCGCTGACGTGACACGAAGCCGGCGGACTCGAGTCGCTTCATCAGCGGCGTGATCGTGCTCGGTTCGAGCGCGAGTCGGTCGGCGATCGCCCCGATGGTCTGGCCGTCGGCCTCCCACAAGGTGCCAAGTACCAGATATTGCGGGTAAGTTACGCCGAGCGAATCGAGCATTGGCTTGTATAGCCGGTTGATCGCGATGGTCGTCGAATAGAGCGAAAAGCATAGCTGCGCGTCGAGCGGCAGGGGTTCGCTGGGGGTGTTGGGCACGGAAAAACCTCGCTGCAATCAACCTCTTGTCGGGATAATATATATCGCGGTAATTTTCTTCTGGACAAGGGGAAACTGCGTATCTATCTAATGCTTATTGCGATAATGATTATCGCGGTAATCAAAGGAAGGATGTCACCATGACCAAGTCCAAACTGCTTCTCGCCGCCGCTGCCTCGCTCGCTCTCGGCACGGTCCCCGCCACCGCTTCCGCCAAGGATGGCGCGCCGGTCAAGTCGATCGTTCTGGTGCATGGCGGTTTCGTCGACGGCTCCGGCTGGATGGACGTGTACAAGATCCTCAAAAAGGACGGCTACAACGTCACCATCGTGCAGAACCCGACCAATTCGCTGGCCGATGACGTCGCGGTCACCCGGCGTGCGATCGCCGCCGCCGACGGCAAGGTGATCCTGGTCGGCCACAGCTATGGCGGTGTGGTGGTGTCCGAAGCCGGCACCGACGCCAAGGTCGCCGGCGTGGTCTACATCGCCGCGTTTGCGCCGGACAAGGGCGAGTCGGTTGCCTCGCTGATCGCCAACCCGGTGCCGGGCGCGCCGGTGCCGCCGATCCTGCCGCCCAAGGACGGTTACCTGTTCCTGGACAGCGCCAAGTTCGCCGCCTCCTTCGCCGCCGATGTCCGCCCCGATGTGGCGCGGTTCATGGCCGATTCGCAGGTGCCATGGGGCGTCGAGGCGCTGTCCGGCGCGGTGACCGCACCGGCGTGGAAGGTGAAGCCGAGCTGGTATCTGGTGGCGAGCGAGGACCATATGATCCCGCCCGCGGCACAGCGCATGATGGCGGCACGCGCCGGGGCACATGTCAGCGAAGCAGCGGGCAGCCATGCCATCTATGTCTCGAAGCCGGCGGTGGTCGCCGCGGTGATCGAGCAGGCGGCGCGCGGATCGGGCGAGTAATCCCGTAACTCGGCAAAAGGCGCCGGGCTTCTCCGCGAAGCCCGGCGCCTTTTTTGAAGTACGGGCTGTTCGGCCCTCGCCCTGTCAGCTTCCGGCGTTCCCCGATAGTGCTGCACGCGATATCACCGCGCCACACCGATCGATTGCGCGATCATCGCCTTCAGCGTGAGCGCGTCGTGAATGGCTTGCGCATCCACGTCGTTGTTGAAAAAAGCCCAGACCGTGCGGCCCTGACGGGACTGGCCGAGCATCCAGTCCGCCCAGCCGAGCAGCCGCTCGTCCGGATAGCGGCCCCAATATTTTCCTTCGCCGCCATGGAAGCGGACATAGGCCGCGTTGCCGGTGGCGATGCGCGGCGTTTCCAGCCCGGGCATGTCATGGGCGCAGAAGCCGGCGCCGTGGCGGTCGAGCAGCGCGAAGACTTCATCGACGAACCAGCTCTTGTCGCGGAATTCGAAGACGTTGGTGACGTCTTTCGGGATGAGGTCGAGAAAGCTTTCGAGCCGGTCGAGGTTCAGGCGAAAACGCGGCGGGAGCTGGTAGAGGATCGCGCCGAGCGCCAATTGCAGGTGGCGAAAGGGCGCCATCATCCGCTCGAGCGGTTCTTCGCAGTCCTTGAGCTTCTTGGCCTGGGTGAGGAAGCGGTTGGCCTTTACCGCATAGCAGAAGCCGTCGGGCGCCTGGGCGCGCCACGCATCGAACGTTTCCGCCTTGGGCAGGCGGTAGAAGCTGTTGTTGATCTCCACCGTGTCGAAATGCTCGGCGTAGAAGGCGAACCAGTTTTTGGCCGCGAGTTTCTCGGGGTAAAAGCGTCCGCGCCAATGGGGGTACACCCAGCCCGAACAACCGATGCGGATAGGAGCGGGCGCGGCGTTCATCATAGAGATCCCGAAAACGACCCGGCGACAACGCGCCGGGCGCCTTTCGGATCAACGCCTGTCGATCAGGCTCTCACGCCCGGCTTTGCCACCCCCCGCCGAGCGCGCGGAACAGGTCGACCTGCGCGTCGGCGATCTGCGCATCCTGCAAGGCGAGGGCGGCTTGGGTCTCCGCCAGCGTGCGCTCGGCGTCGAGCGCGGCGAGCGAGTCGATCTGGCCTTCGCGTTGCTGGGCGCGGGTGATCTTCGCCGCGATCTCGGCCTGGTCGCGCGCCGCCTGGAGCGCGGTGCGGCGGTCGAGGGCGTGGGCGTAATTGGACAAGGCGGTCTCGGTTTCCTCCAGCGCCTTGAGCATCGTGCCGTCGAAGCGGGCGAGCGCGGCCTGGCTGTCGGCCTCGGCACCGGCGACACGCGCACGGGCACGCTCGTGGTCGGTGAACGACCAACTGATCAGCGGGCCGAGCAGCCAGCGCAAGGGACCGCCGCCGAACAGGTCGCTGACCCCCGTGCCGGTCGAGCCGATCGACGCGCCGAGGCTGATATGCGGGTAGAGATCCGCCGTCGCCACGCCGATCCGCGCGGTCGACGAGGCGAGCCGGCGTTCTGCCGCGCGCACATCGGGGCGGCGTGCCAGCAGCGCCGCGCCATCGCCGACCGGGATCGGCTGGTCTAAACGCAGCGTCGTGACGCGTTCGGCGATCTCCGCCGGCAGTTGCTGCGGGGTGCGGCCGGTCAGCGTGGCGAGGCGGAACAGCGCTGCCTGGCGTTCGGCTGCGATGGCGGGCACATCGGCCGCGCGCTGGTTGCGCAACGCTCCGATGCGGGCGCTGTCGAGCTTCGTCGTCATGCCGACCTCGACCCGGCGCGTGGTGACCTTCAACGACTGGTCGAGCAGATCGACGATGCGCTGCGCGACCGCGAGGCGTTCGCCGGCCGAGACGGCATCGGCATAGGCGCGGGCCGTGTCGGCGACGACCGCGACGCGCACGGCGTCGGTATCGGCCTGTGCCGCGTCGACATCGCCCCTGGCGGCTTCGACGCCGCGGCTGACACGACCGAACAGGTCGACCTCGTACGAAACGTCGAGACCGGCATCGACCGTCCAGCTCTCACGCGGCGCGCCCGGCGCGCGCTGGGATTCGGGCAGGCGACCATATTGGCCGCTCGCGCCGACGCCGACCTCGGGCAGGCGATCGGTGCGCACCTCGCGCAGGCCGGCGCGGGCCTTGGCGAGATTGGCGACCGCGACGCGGATATCGGTGTTGGCGGCGAGCGCATCGGCGATGAGCTTGTCGAGCATCGGATCGCGATAGAGTTGCCACCAGTTCCCCTCGACCGGCGCGGGCGTGGTGAGCGCCGGCGTGGTCGAGAGGAACGGGCCGGACGCTGCCACGGGGGGGTGGGGAGCGACATAGTCCGGCCCCGTCGCGCAGGCGGCGAGCGCCAGCGCGGAGGCGGTTACGGCAAGCGAGCGAAGGCGTAGCATGACGCGGGCTCCTTTATTCGGCGGGTTGCAGAGAGACGTGGTCAGGGCGCGTTGCGCGCCCCCGCGCGATGCGCGCCGCGACACGATCACCGAGCGCGCGGCAGACGACGTAGAAGGTCGGCGTGAACAGCAGGCCGAAGCCCGTGACCCCGATCATGCCGAAGAACACCGCGGTGCCGAGCGCCTGACGGAGCTCCGCCCCGGCACCGGTCGCGATCACCAGCGGCACGCTGCCGAGGATGAAGGCGAAGCTGGTCATCAGGATCGGGCGCAGCCGGTCACGCGCGGCACGGACCGCGGCGGCGGCCGGGCTCAGCCCATCCTCCTGTTCGGCCTGCCGTGCGAACTCGACCACCAGGATGGCGTTCTTCGCCGCAAGCGCGATCAGCACGACCAGCCCGATCTGCGTCAGCACGTTGTTGTCCATGCCGCGCAAATTCACCCCGATCATCGCCGCGAGCAGGCACATCGGCACGATCAGGATGATCGCCAGCGGCAGCACCAGGCTTTCATATTGCGCGGCGAGCACGAGGAAGACGAACACCACCGCCAGCGCGAAGACGATGCCGGCGGTGCTGCCGGCGGCCTTTTGCTGAAAGGCGATGCCGGTCCATTCGGTGCCGTAACCGGCCGGCAGCGTGTCGGCGGCGAGCTTCTCCATCGTCACCAGCGAGCGGCCGGACGAGAAACCCGGCGCGGTATCGCCGTCGATCTCGACCGCGGGGTGGAGATTGTAGCGCGTCACGCGGTACGGGCCCGTACGGTCGCTGAACGTCGCCACCGAACCGATCGGCACCATTGCGCCGGAGTTGGAGCGGGTTTTCAGATTGGCGATGTCGGCGACCGTCGCGCGGTACGGCGCGTCGGCCTGGGCGGTAACGTGATAGGTCCGCCCGAGCAGGTTGAAGTCGTTGACATAGGCCGAGCCGAGATAGACCTGCAGCGCCTCGAACACGCGCTCCGGCGGCACGCCGAGTAGATTGGCCTTGGGCCGATCGATATCCGCGAAGATGCGCGGCGTGGTCGTGTCGAAGAAGGTGAAGATCTGCGCCAGCCCCTTGGTCTGGTTGGCCTTGCCGATCAGCCCATAGGACTGGTCGGCGAGCGCCTGGTAACCGCGCCCCTCCTGGTCCTCGACGATCATACGGTAACCGCCGGCCGAGCCGATGCCCTGGATCAGCGGCGGCGGGATGATCAGCAGGCGTGCCTCGTCGATGTCCGCCGTGGCCTTGCGCGCCTCGGCCATTATCGAAGCGAAGGTGACGCCGAGCTTTTCGCGCTCCTCGAAGGATTTGAGCGGAATGTACGCTGCGGCGGCATTGGGCGCGAGCGTCTGGGACGGGCCATCGAAACCGGCGAGCATCACCGCGCCCTTGACCCCGGCGAGCGGCAGGAGGCGCTTGGCGACCTTCTGCATCACCGCGTCGGTGCGCTCGACCGAGGCGCCGGCGGGCAGCTGGATGACGGTCAGGAAATAACCCTGATCCTGTGCCGGGATAAAGCCGCTCGGCGTGACCCAGAACAAGGCGGCGGTGGCCGCGATGAGGCCGGCATAGACCGTCATCATCCGCTTGGGCCGTGCGACGAGACGCGTGGTGAGCGCGGCATAACCGATGCTCAGCCGCTCGAAGCCGCGGTTGAACTTGTCGCCCGCCGCGCGGACGGAGCGCGTCACGCGATTGCCGCCCTCACCTTCGTCATGCGCCTTGAGCAGCAGCGCGGCGAGCGCCGGCGACAGCGTGAGCGAGAGGATCAGCGAGATGCCGGTCGCGGTGGCGATGGTCACTGCGAACTGCTGGTAGAAGGCGCCCGACATGCCGGTCAGGAACAGCGTCGGCACGAACACCGCGAACAGCACCAGCACGATCGCGACCAGCGCAGCCGAGACCTCGTCCATCGAGGCGCGCGCCGCCTCCAGCGGGGAGAGGCCGCGCTGGAGATTGCGCTCGACATTCTCGACCACCACGATCGCGTCGTCGACGACGATGCCGATCGCCAGCACCAGCCCGAACAGCGACAGGTTGTTGAGCGAATAACCGAAGGCGGCGAGCACCGCGAAAGTGCCGATCAGCGAGACCGGGATGGCGACGATCGGGATGACCGCGGCGCGCCATTTCTGCAGGAAGACGAGGATGACCAGCACGACCAGCACCATCGCCTCGAGCAAGGTGTGCATCACCGCGTCGATCGACTGGCTGATGAACTCGGTCGGGTTGTAGATGACGCGATATTCGAGGCCCTTGGGGAAGTGCTTCGACATCGTCTCCATCTCGGCGCTGACCGCCTTGGCGGCGGCGAGCGCGTTGGAGCCGGGGCGCTGGAACACCGCGAGGATCACGGTCGGCTGGCCCGACAGATAGGTGTTGGAGTTGTAATCGGCGGCGCCGAGCTCGACCCGGGCGACGTCCGATACCTTGATCTGACGGCCGTCCGCATCGGTGCGGATGACGACATTGCCGAACTGCGCCGGGTCGGTCAGCCGGCCCTGCGTCTCGACATTGAGCTGGAAGGCGTTGCCCTGGGCATAAGGCGGCTGGCCGAGTGTGCCGGCGGCGACCTGTACGTTCTGGGCGCGCAGTGCGGAGACGATGTCGCCCGCCGTCAGGTTGAGAGCGGCCGCGCGACCCGGATCGATCCAGGCGCGCATTGCATAGTCGCGGCTGCCGAACAGGCGCACGTCACCGACGCCGTCGATGCGGCTGAGGCGGTCGCGGACCTGGGTCAGCGCGTAGTTGGAGATGTAGCCGCGATCGAGCGACTTGTCGGGCGAGACGAGATTGACGACCATCAGGAAGTCGGGCGAGGTCTTGCGCGTCACCACGCCGAGCCGCTGCACGTCTTCGGGCAGGCGCGGCACGGCGACCGCGACACGGTTCTGGACCAGCACTTGCGCGGCGTCGAGATTGGTGCCGATCTTGAAGGTTACGGTGATGGTGAGCTTGCCGTCCCCGGTCGATTGCGACGACTGATAGAGCATGTTGTCGACGCCGTTGATCTCCTGCTCGATCGGCGCCGCGACCGTGTCCGCGACCGTCTCGGCCGAGGCGCCCGGATAGCTCGCGCTGACCGTCACGGTCGGCGGCACGATGTCCGGATATTGCGAGACCGGCAGGCCCCAATAGGCGATCGCGCCGACGATGGTGATCACCACCGCGATGACGGCGGCAAAGATCGGGCGCGAAATGAAGAAGCGCGACAGGCGCATGATTCCTGTTCCTCGAAAGAGAGAGGCAAAAAGTCGGGTGAAAGTGCGCGCGGTTACTGCGCGAGCGTCGCCTGGCCGGGGGTCGGGGGCGCGATCGAGGGCGCGGCGGTCGACACGACGGGTTTGATCGTGCC
>NZ_JAQGLG010000054.1 GCF_028292965.1 Sphingomonas bacterium
CGGCCGTCGCAGCGGATCACCATCGCCTTGATGCTGGCATCGGCGAGACCCTGCTTGATACCGGCCTCCAGCCCCTGCCGCACAGCCGCGCCGAGCGCGTTGACCGGCGGATTGTTCGAGATGATGACGAGCACATCGTCATGGCGTTCGGTGGTGATCGGCGAGGTCATTCTTGCTTACTCCTTGTTCCCCGGCGGAGGCCGGGGCCCAGTATCGAAACGATCATTATCCAGCGTTTCGGCCAGTTGCTACGGCCTTCCCAACTGGGCCCCGGCTTTCGCCGGGGAACAACTATATCAGGTCAGCGCGCTGTAGATCATCGTCTTGAGCTCGCGGCGGATCGGGTAGACGTTCGACGGCGACATCTGCGTCATGAACACCATGTGCAACCGCTCTACGGGATCGATGAAGAAGGCGGTCGAGAACATACCGCCCCAATAATATTCGCCGACCGAGCCGGGGATCATCGATCGCGCTACGTCGACATTGACCGCGAAGCCCAGCCCGAAGCCGGTGCCGGCATTGGCCGCCTCGCTGAACAACGACTTCGACATCGCCGCGAGATCGGATTTTCCGGGCAGATGGTTCTGCGTCATCAGGTCGAGCGTCTTGCGCCCGACGACCCGCGCGCCGTCGAGCTCGCCGCCATTGAGGCACATGCGGCAGAAACGATCATAATCGAGCGCGGTCGACACCAGCCCGCCGCCGCCCGAAACCAGTTTCGGCATCCGGCTCCACGCGCTTTCCGCGCCGCGGTCGTACATCACGCGGCCCTTGCCGGGCACAAAGGTGTAGCAATCGGTCAGCCGGTCGATCTTGCCTTCGGGCACCGCGAAGAAGGTGTCGTCCATCTTGAGCGGCTGGAAGATTCGCGTCGCGAAGAATTCGGGCAGTTTCATGCCGGACACGCGTTCGACCACCGCGCCGAGCACATCGGTCGACACCGAATAATTCCACGCCGTGCCGGGCGAGAATTCGAGCGGCAGCTTGCCCAGTGCGGCGACGAACCCGTCCAGGTCGAGATTGCCGTGCCAATTCTCCATCTTGCTGCTGCGATAGGCGGCATCGATGTTGGAGCGGTTCTGGAATCCATAGGTCAGGCCGGAGGTGTGGCGGAGCAGGTCGACCATGCGCATCGGCTCGGTGGTTGGTTTGGTCGTGAACGGCGCGTCACCGCCGCCCGCTTCATACACGCCGATGCCCTTGAATTCGGGCAGCACATGATGAACCGGGGTGTCGACCGCGACGAGGCCCTGTTCGACCAGCATCATGAAGGCGATCGAGGTGATCGGCTTGGTCATCGAGGCGATGCGGAACAGCGAGCTTTCGTCGATCGCCTTGCCGCCTTCGCGCGCCGCGCCGAGGCTGGTGAAATGGACGATCTCGCCGTCGCGGGCGATCAGCAACTGCGCGTTGGGCAGCTTGCCCGAGGCGACATAGCGTTCGTCGAGCAGCGCATCGATCGCCGCCAATCGGGCGGGGTCGAAACCGTGCTTCGCTGCGTCGGCGATTCGCATAAAATTTCCATACCCCGATTTCGAAATGATCGGTCCCTATTGCCTTGAGCGCGCCACGAATCAACACTAACCTTACGGAAAATCGCCGGACAACCGAACCCGGTTTTCAATTCGCGAGGAGAGAAGTGCCGTGAACGACCAGGTTTCGTCGACCGAACCACTGATCGCGCTCGATCCGGCCTGGCCCAAGGTTTCGCTGGTTGAGGCACGCGATGCGTTGACCACGCCCGGCAGCAAGTTCGAGATGGAAACGGCCGATGTGCACGGCGTGCCGACGCGGGTGTGGAAGAACGCGCCGCCGACGCTCGCCTGGCTCGTGGCGGCGACACGGGCGCATGGCGATCGCGAGCTCAGCATCTATGAAAACGAACGCGTCACCTATGAAGCGAACTATCGCGCCGTCGCGACGCTGGCGACCTGGCTGCGGGACTATGGGATCGCCAAGGGCGACCGCGTGGCGATCGCGATGCGCAACCTGCCGGAATGGCCGGTGATCTTCTTTGCCGCCGCCACGGTCGGCGCGATCGTCGTGCCGCTCAATGCCTGGTGGACGTCGGGCGAGCTGTCTTATGGCATCGACGATTCGGGCGCGCGCATCCTGTTTCTCGATGATGAACGCCATCAGCGCCTGGCCGCCGACATGCCGGCGCTGCCGGGAATCGAACGCATGATCGTGTCGCGCGCCTCGTCCGCGCTCGACGGTCGCGCCTCGCGGCTCGAGGACATTATCGGCACGCCCGGCGGCTATGCCGATCTGCCCGATATCGCCTTGCCCGATATCGCGATGGCGCCCGACGACAGCGCGACGATCTTCTACACCAGCGGGACCACCGGCAATCCCAAGGGCGCGCTGGGTACGCACCGCAATCTGATGACCAACATCATGTCGGCCGGTTATGCCGCCGCGCGCGCGGCGCTGCGTCGCGGCGAGGAAACACCGGCGCCGCTGCCGCGCACCTTCCTCGCCTGCATCCCGCTGTTCCATGTCACCGCGTGCAGCGCGACGATGATGGGCGTGCTGGCCAGCGGTTCGACGATGATCTTCATGCGCAAATGGGACACGGTTCGCGCGATGGAGATCATCCAGGCCGAGAAGGTCCATGTCACCGGCGGCGTGCCGACCATCGCCTGGCAGCTGCTCGAACATCCCGACCGAGGGAACTATGACCTCTCCTCGCTGGAGACGATCGCCTATGGCGGCGCGCCGTCCGCGCCGGAACTGGTGCGGCGTATCCATAGCGAATTCGGCGCGCTGCCCGGCAATGGCTGGGGCATGACCGAGACCATGGCGACGGTCACCAGCCACAGCGCGGAGGATTATCTCAACCGCCCCGACAGCGCCGGCCCGCCGGTCGCGGTGGCCGATCTCAAGATCGTCGCGGATGACGGCGTGACCGAACTGCCGGTCGGCGAGGTCGGCGAGCTATGGGCACGCGGGCCGATGATCGTGCGCGGTTACTGGAACAAGCCCGAGGCGACGGCGACGACGTTCGTCGACGGCTGGGTCCGCACCGGCGATCTGGCAAAGCTCGACGAGGAGGGGTTCGTCTATATCGTCGACCGCGCCAAGGACATGGTCATCCGCGGCGGCGAGAACATCTATTCGACCGAGGTCGAGAACGTCCTTTACGAACATCCCGCCGTCACCGACTGCGCGCTGATCGGCATCCCCCACCGTACGCTCGGCGAGGAACCTGCGGCCGTGGTGCATCTCGCGCCGGGCATGACGGCGACCGAGGCCGAGTTGCAAGCCTGGGTCCGCGCGCGGCTGGCGGTGTTCAAGACGCCGGTCGCGATCCGCTTCGTCGACGAGACGCTGCCGCGCAACGCCAATGGCAAGATCCTGAAGAAGGATCTGAAGGTGCTGTTCGAGGATCGCGTCGCGGCGTAGGTTTTGAGAGGTCGGTCGTCACCACCGCATGGTGGCCGGATCGGGAGCGCAGCGCTCTCAATCTCCCCTCCCTGGAAGGGAGGGGCTGGGGGTGGGGGTGGGTACTGCCGAGGCACTCGGCGGCTTCCAACAGTATGTGCTTGGCGGCGTCCTTCGGGTCAGTTCCGCATCGATGCGGTGCCGCATCTAGCGAACGTAGGATGGCTCGCTACGCTCACTAACCCACCCCGACGCCTCCCTGTCTGGGAGGGGCAAGAAGGCGACGCCCCTGCTGGGACGCCCCCGCCCAGCGGCTTTTCCGCCGATAGGCTGCCGGCCGGCTTTCAGGCACCTTGATCGCACGACATGCCTGAACGAGGAAGAGTGACGGAAAGCGGTCGCTTGGTTTGATGAACTTCGGCGCTATAACCATCTCTTGGAGGGCATCCGGCCGTGGCAAGTACGTTTCGAGTAGTGTTTGACTTGGCGACGGCACCCGATCGCTGGTGGAATGATGTAGGATGGATTTTTGTGCTCCCGCTCATCGGCCTTCTGTCCCTGCTCATACCGGAGAAGGTGCGAAATTCGGCCTTTTATCGCGGTCCAAAAGGAGCAGCAGCGAAAGTATTCGGTATTGCCTTCTTTTTGTTAACTGGATTAATTTCAGTTTACTTTGCCGTCGATCACTTCCAGCAAAAGGTCGCGTATCAAGTGGCGCAACGTAAGGGTCAACTGTCCTTTGCGGAAGGGTGCTTACAAAACTTCCATCCAATGCCGCAATCCGGACACGACACCGAGCGGATCGACGTGGCAGGGCATCACTTTAGCTATTCCGACTTTGACGCATCGTCCCCGGCATTCAATAATTCGGAAGCTTATGGCGGTCCAATACACGCGGACAGCGCTGTGAAAATTTGGTACACTGGCAACAACATCATTAAGTTGGCGGTGCGCGATCACGCCTGCACGTCGGCTCCCGACCTTATTTGAATGCTCCCTGGTGGGGCGCTTGCCCACCGGCCGCTTCATGAGACGATGACGCAAGTCCGCACAGCGCGATTCAACATTTGCCGCATTGGTTCAAACCGCAACGACACCATGCATCGACACCGCGCGTAGCAGCTCTTTCACATCGTCTGTCTCCAGCAAAATGCCCTCGCCGTGCGGGTGGTTTTCCCTTGCGTCGCGCCGTTTCTTCCCCTGCAAAACGCACTATTCCACCCTGCCTCTCCCCTGCTTTGCCCGAGCAGGGGAGCGGCGTCATAAGAGCCTGAAACGGAAGGTGAAAACTGGCCGAGAAACGACTGCAAGCAGGGTAAGTTTTTCAGCGGGTTTTGCGGGCCGATAAAACCGCGGCTCAGCGGAAATGCTCCGACGGCCCGAGGATCAGCGCGAAGCCGACCAGCACGACGGCGCCCGTCGCAATGATCGCCCAGTTACGGCGGATGACGAACGGCGTCGTCACCGGCCCGCCCGGCACGGCGAAACCGACTGAGACCATCCCGGCATTGCCGCCGAACGATGAGGCGGCGGCCGACATGATGGTGATGAAGATGCCGATCGGGTTGAGCAGCCCGACGAGCACCGCGGCCACCCCGATCGTTGCATAATAGCCGTGCGCGATGACGCGCCGTGCCGGTCCGGTCGCGGGGGAATCTCCGAGCATCGCGGTCAGGGTGCGGATGGCGGCGCGCACCAGCAGGACATAGGCGACGACGCCGATCGCCAGTTCCACCGCGCGCCACAGATAGGGCAGGGGCAGCGGCCCGATCCCGCCGCCGACACCGGGGCCGAGATCGCCCACGCCCATCGCACCCGAAAAGCAGAAATAGCCCGCCGCGACGAACGCCTTGGTCACCCACACTAGCCACAGTGCCAGCCGCGTCAGGTCGCCTTGCGCGCGCCGCCACAGTGCGAAGGCGGCCAGCGCCAGCGCGCTGTCGACCATCACGCCGGCGCAGGACACGAGCAACCGCGCCGCGCCTGTCAACCCGTCGCAATCGACGTAGAAGGCGCCGATCGTCGCGACATGGCCGCCCTGCACCGCGCATGCCGCGGCATGTCCGCCAATCTCGTGCCACATCGTCAGCACCGGCATCAGCATCATGCCCAGCCCGATGACCGTCGTCAGATCTACTCGCTGCGCTTCGTCCGCCATGATGTGCTCCCGTCCGTGCCAAGCGAGCCTATCGCGTCCCCACTGCGAAAGCGAACCTTGACCCGCGCCGCGCGGCGGTGTCGAACTCGTCATACAGCGGAGGCCCTTATGGACGTCGAACTCGCCGAGGAACGCATCCTCATCCTGCCCGAGACCCTGTCGGTCGAGCAGTCCGAAGGCCGCGCCTGGGCCAAGCGGATCGAGGCCTATGGCACCATGGCCAAGCTCACCGGCTTCCTGTCGCGCCCCGACGATGCCGCCTTCGAGGTAATCTATCGCGAACGCCGGCTGCAGCCTTTCTGGCATATCGGCTGCACCGCGCACTACGCCTATGAACGCGCCCATGACTATCGCGTGCCGGTCGGCGAGCACGTCACCGAGGTGATGGTCGAGGGCGTGCCGCGCCCGGTGACCGCCGGGGCCTACACTATCGGTGGCCTGGAGCGCTGCCGCGAGCAGGTCGAGCGTGAGGCCTGGTTCGACGGTATCAGCGGCGCATCCGATCCGACGCTCGCCGCGTATCTCAAGAATGCGACGACACCCGGCGACCCAGCGACACTCACCGCACAGACCGAGGCTGGCGTGGTCGTGGTCCCGCCCCAGGCCAAAACCTCGATGCTGGTGCGCGACGTGCTGGCCAGCGCGATCACCCGGATCGAGGCCGATACCGTCACCGAGGAGCGCATGGTCGTGCACCATGTCGACCTGGTCTATCGCCCGATCCATGCCTTCCGCTATCGCTGGCAGGGCAAGGAGGCGGTGGTCGAGGTCGACGCCGTCACCGGCCTGGCGCGCGCCGGCGGCAGCACCTTCGAACATTATGTTGGCAAGGTGCTCGATGCCGAGTTCCTGCTCAACGCCGGGGTCGAGATGGCCGGCCTGTTCATCCCCGGCGCGCGTCTCGCGGAAATCGTCATTTCGCGGAGCCTCAAGGCCGGCAAGGCGAAACTCGCTCATTGATCGACATGGGGTTATGGTGACGGCGGCCGACTCGCCGATCGATCGGCGGGCGGCGGAGGCGGTGTCATGACCATCCGGTACGGCGTTGCGGCTTTATGTCTGGTCCTGTCGGCGACCCCCGTCATGGGACAGACCGACCCGCTCGATGAACTCGACTCGCTGTCACGGGCCACGGCTGAACCCGGCGCCGGTCTTGCCCTCGCACGCCAGCAGGTCGCACGGGGCGATCTGACCGGTGCGGTGGCGACGACCGAGCGCATCA
This sequence comes from Sphingomonas bacterium, assembly GCF_028292965.1. Taxonomy (GTDB): domain Bacteria; phylum Pseudomonadota; class Alphaproteobacteria; order Sphingomonadales; family Sphingomonadaceae; genus Sphingomonas. The sequence goes on from NZ_JAQGLG010000054.1 coordinate 6,768, forward strand.
TCGCGCTCCATCCCGAATCCGACGATGCGCTGCTGTTCCACGCCAGCCTGCTCTGCCGACTCGACGATATCGAGGGCGCGCGCGCGGAGATCGCCGAACTACCCGCCGGGCGCGGTGGCGGCGATTGGGGGCCGGTCGTCGCGGCGTGCGGGCCCGGCATCCGGGGGAGGGGCTGAAACATGGCACAGGCATTGCGGCGCGGTATCGGCGGGGCGTTCATCGTCACCATGGCCGGTCTTTCGCTCGGCGGGGTCGCGATCGGCGCCGATAGCGCCAATACGGTCGGCATCAACGCGGTGGTCTATAACAATGTCCGCCTGAAGAGCGCCGGCGCGGCACAGGCGCATGTCGCGGTAGTGCGCGAGCGAGTGGGGCTGGGCGACGAGGTGCAGACCGGTGGGCGCAGCCAGCTTCAGGTGCTGTTGCTCGACAAGACCACCTTCACCGTGGGCGCCGGTGCGCGGGTCACGATCGACCGCTTCGTCTATGATCCGGGTCGCGGCACGCGATCGATGGCCGCCTCGGTGGTCAAGGGTGCGTTCCGCTTCATGTCGGGCCGGCCCGACCGTGCCGGCACGACCAGCATCCGCACGCCGGTCGCGTCGATCGGCATTCGCGGCACCATCGTCGAGGGGGTGGTCGGTCCTGCCGCGGCGGAAATCGCCTCGGGCGAAAGCGCCGTCGGCCCGCGCGTGCGCATCGACCCGGCCACCGCGTCTTTGATCCTGCTGCGTGGCCCCGGCCCGCGCACCCAGGGCAGGCTCAGCCCCGGCGCGATCGACGTTACCGCCGGTGGCCGTACCGTCTCGGTCACCCAGCCCATGCGCGCCGTGTTCGTCCCCGCGCCGGGCATGGCGCCGATCGGGCCGTTCGTCATCTCAGCCCGCGGTTATGCCGGGATGCGCGCCTTGCTCTTCCCGCTGCTCGCCCAGCGGCTCGGGCTGAATATCCCTGGCGAGCGCCCGTTCACGCCCTATGGTAACGGCCAGCGCGACGACCGGCCGCCACTGCCGCCGCCCGGCTACGGTTATCCTGGCGGGGAACGGCCGGGGCAGGGGCCGCGCTCCCCGCAATATGGCGCGCCCGGATTCCCCGGGAGCGGTCAGGGTTTCCCAGATTTCCCGCGCGAACCACAGGGTACGCAAGGAACGCAGGGTCAGCGCACCATGTCGACCACGACACAGCCGGCCGGCCAGCCCGCTGCCGCACCGAGCCCGGCACCATCGCCGTCACCGACCTATAGCCCGCAACCCTCGCCGACATCGACGCCGCCGCCCGGTAAAGTTCCCGGCAAACCCTAGGCGCGATCAGTTCGGGGCGAGCGCGAAGTCGACGCCGACCGTTACCTCGCTGGTGTTGGTGCCCGCCATCACCGGTGCCGGTGCCCTTGCCTGCGCGACGTCTGCCATGGCCATATTGGCCTCCCAAACGGGCGTTGGTGGCGACCCACCACCATCGCGGATCGTCAGCACCCGCACCACTTTGAGGCCGGCCGCTGCGGCATAGGCGTCGGCGCGCGCCCGCGCTGCCTTGAATGCCGAACCGGCCAGCGCGCGTGTTGCGGCTTCCGGGTCGGCGGTGCGCAGATCGGGGCCGGACAACACATTGGCGCCCGCGCCGGTCGTCGCGGCGATCGCTGCGCCAGCCTTGTCGACCTGATGCATGCGCACGCTCACCACATTATTGGCCTCGAACTTGCCGCGGTTCGCGCCATAATCGATCCGTGAGATGGTCAGCGTCTGGGTCTGCACGTCGCTGTCCTTGACGCCGAACTTCTTCAGCGCGGTAGTCACCGCACTCATCCGCTGATTGTTCTGCTCGCTGGCCAGCGCGGCGGTCGCGCCGATCGTGGAAACGCCGGCCGAGAAACGCGCCTCATCCGGCTTGGCCTCGCCATTGGCTGTCGCGCTCACCTGCAGCAACGTCTCGTCGGAGCCTAGCCGGTTCGGCCCGGCACCATGGCGCCCACAGCCGGCCAGGGTGATGGCAAGGGCAAATATCAAGGCAGGTCGCATGGCACGCATCGTCATTCTCCTGTCGATCAATCGGTTCCGGCGGCGGCGATCACCGAACGTACCGCCTTGCCCCAGCCCGCCAGCCGCGCCTCGCGTCCCGCCGCGTCATGGGCTGGCGTGAAGGTCTTTACCGGGCCGCGCATCGCGCTCGTCGCGGCAAGGTCGGCGAACAGCCCGCAGCCGACGCCCGCCAGCATCGCCGCGCCAAGCGCGGTGGTCTCCGCCATCGCCGGCCGCTCCACGGCCACGTCGAGCATGTCGGCCAGGTCCTGCGCCATCCAGTCGTTGGCGACCATGCCGCCATCGATCCTGAGCCTGGTCCAGTCGACGCCGTCGGCGGCAAAGGCGGTTTTCAGATCGTGCGCCTGATGCGCCATCGCCTCCAGCGCGGCGCGGACGATATGTGCCTTGGTGTTGGTGAAGCTCAGCCCCGAAATCGCCGCGCGCGCCTCGGCTTCCCACCATGGCGCGCCGAGCCCGGACAGTGCCGGCACGAGGTAGACCCCGCCATTGTCCGCCACAGATCGCGCCAGTGCCTCGGTTTCTGCCGCGCTGCCGATCAGCCCGATCGAATCGCGCAGCCATTTGATCAGGCTGCCGGCGACAAACACCGATCCTTCCAACGCATAGGAGCGCCGCCCGTTGAGTTGCCACACCACCGTCGAGAGCAAGCGGTTGCGCGACACCGGCGGCGTCGCTCCGGCCTGGGTCAGTACGAACGCGCCGGTGCCGAAAGTCGCCTTGGTCTCGCCTACCGTCAGGCACGATTGCCCGATCGTCGCTGCCTGCTGGTCGCCAGCGATGCCGCAGATCGGGATCGCAGCGCCGAACAATGTCGTTTCCCCGAGCGTGCCTGCACAATCGATAATCTCCGGCAGAGCAGCGCGCGGCGCGCCAAACAGTTCGATCAGCCCGTCATCCCAATGCCCGCTACCGATCGCCATCAAGGCGGTGCGGCTGGCATTGGTCGCGTCGGTGACATGCAGCCCACCGGTCAGCTTCCAGATCAGCCACGAATCGATCGTGCCGACCGCCAACCGCTCGCCCGCCTCCGTCAGCTGTGGCCAGTTGGCCATTGCCCAGCCGATCTTCGAACCCGAAAAATACGGGTCGAGCAGCAGGCCGGTCTTGGCCTGCACGCCCGGCTCCTCGCCGGCCTCCTTGAGCTTGCGGCATATCGCCGCAGTGCGCCGGTCCTGCCACACGATCGCCGGCGCGAGCGGCTCGCCGCTCTTTTTGTCCCAGAAAACCACCGTCTCGCGCTGGTTGGTGATGCCGATCGCCGCGATTCGCTCGGCGCCACCGGCCGTCTCGACCGCTTCGCGACAACAGGCGAGGGTGCGCTCCCAGATTTCCGCCGCATCATGCTCGACTCGGCCGGCCTCGGGATAATGCTGGGTCAGTTCCGCGCCGTGCGTCGCCCGCACCGTGCCGTCGGGGGCGAAGACCATCGCCCGGGTGGAAGTGGTGCCTTCGTCGATGACCAGGATCAGTTCGCGCATGATCGAAGGCTAGCCGCGATTGCATGAGAGGGGAATGCCGCTAGGACATAGGCATGGCGGAGCAGGATCACATAAGCGGTGCGGGCGATCCGGGAACCGAAGAGGGTAGCGCCGAGGAGCGCGCCATGCTGCGCCGCGACAGGTTGCTCGCGGCATTTACCCTGATCGCCGGTCTCGGGCTGGCTGTCGGCCTGCCTTTCGCATTGAAGGAAGGGGCTGAATTCTTCCTGCCCACCACTGCGGCGCTGGTCATCGCCATAGCATTGGTACCGATTCTCGAATGGCTCGAACGCCGGCACATTCCGTCGCCGATCGCCGCCTTCGCCTGCGTCCTGGTATTCGTCGCCGCCGCCGGCCTCGCCATCGTCGCGATCGTGATCCCGGCGACCGAATTCTTCCGCAAGCTGCCCGAGCGCATCGACCGCATCCAGATGAACCTCGCACCCTTGATCGATCTCTATTCCTCGCTCGAAAAGAGCGTGAACCGCACCGTGCGCCACCTCGCGGCGGCTGGCCCGGTCAAGCCCGCGGCGACCACTGCGGTGACGCCGCCGGGTTCGATCGTCGAGCTGGCCGCGACCACTGCGCCGGGCATCGTCATCCAGATCTTCTTCGGCATCCTGGTGGTCTTTTTCTTCCTGTCGCACTGGACCAAGCTCAGGCGCCAGACGATCAACAACCGCTCCAGCTTCGGCGGCGCGATGGCCACCGCGCGGGTGATCCAGGACGTGGTCGACGATACGGCTGCCTATCTCGGCACCATCACGCTGATCAACGCAGCGCTCGGTGCGGTGATCGCCTTTGCGCTGTGGCTGGTCGGCATGCCTTTTCCGGTGATGTGGGGCGGCATCGCGGCTTTGCTCAATTACGTCCCCTATTTCGGCCCGATCGCCGCGGCGATGCTGCTCGCGGTCGGTGGGCTGATGACCTTCAACGATATCTGGCTGGCGCTGCTGCCGCCCGCAATCATGATCGGCTGCCATCTGCTCGAGGCCAATGCCATCACCCCATTGATCGTCGGCCACCGCCTGACCATCAACCCGGTGCTGATCCTCATCTCGATCAGCTTCTGGAGCTGGGTGTGGGGCACGCCCGGCGCGGTGCTTGCCGTGCCGCTGCTGATCATCCTGCAGACCGTGGCGGGGGCGGCGGGCAAGCCCGATATCGCCGGTTTCCTGTTCGAACACGGCACGCTGACCCAGCAACGTCGTGCGCGTTTCGGTCGCGGCCGCAGCGGGGACGAAGCGGGCGGTTGACAGGGTATGGCGGCTCGCCTAGTTGCGCCGCCTCACGCTTTACAAGCGGGTGTAGCTCAGTTGGTTAGAGCGCCGGCCTGTCACGCCGGAGGTCGCGGGTTCGAGCCCCGTCACTCGCGCCACTCCTTTCAGGATGGCTGCGAAATCACCGCCAGTTGCCGGTTTCCATCCACGCCAGCAGGCGTCGCATCGGCAGCAGCCAGATCCATATAATCCCGGTGACGAGATAGAAGCCGAGCTGCGCCAGCATCGGCCAGCCGCCGACGATGCGCGACAAACTCGCCACGCCGATCACCCAGATCGCGATCAGCAGCAGGATCACCAGCATGCCGAAGGGTTTGCGCCAGCTCGGGGTCATGAGGTGATCCATTCCTGTTCGGTGACGACCGCGTGCAGCGGCAGATCCCATTCTTCGACCGGCAACGCCTCGACGCGCTGCACCGACCAGGCGATACCGATTCGCCACGCCCGCGGAAAGGCAGCGAAGGCCCGGTCGTAATAGCCGGCGCCCTGGCCGAGCCGGTTGAGCGCCGCATCGAACGCCACCAGCGGGGTCAGCACGATATCCGGCGCCAGTGCCGGCGACTCATGGTGTGGCTGGTGCAGTCCGAACACGCCTGGGATCAGATCGTCCTCGCTGTCCCACGCCAGAAAGCGCATCGGTGCGTCGCGGGTCGTGACATGCGGCAGCGCGATGACGCAGCCGGCTTCCACTGCGGCGCGCGCCAGCGCCGACGGGTCGGCCTCGCCGGCCATCGGCACATAGGAAGCGACCGTCAGCCCGGGGCCGAGGCGCGCGAGAAATTCAGGGGAGGGCGTAGGCGCCCGATCGGCCGTGCCGGCAAAGGCGATCCGCGCCGCCCGCATCCGCGCGCGCAGCGCCACCTTATCCTCGGTCATGACGATATCCGTGAAGAAGCGGTGGCGGGACCGCCGTGGCCGTTTGCCGGGTTATCCTCTGACGCACGGTACGTCAGGTGGGGACCATATGCTTCAGACCAGGGTCCGGGCAGGGACAGCCCCCTTGGATGATGAATAGCCTCAGGGATAATAAAGGCTCGTACCGGGCAGTGCCCGCCGCCCCTTACTTAGGGATTCTCGCCACTTTTCTCAAGGGTCGCCGCGAGTGCCTCGAGCTTCTCGGCAATCCGCGTCGCAATCGCGCTTTCCGCGGCGCCTGCCGGGCGCCGTTCCGCCTCGTCGAGCGAGTCGGCCAGCATCAGCGCGACGAACAGCATCGCGCGTTCACCGCCGACATTGCCCGCCGCGCGCTGGGCGGTTGCCCAATGCTGGTCGAGCAGGCCCCCGAGTCGGCGCAGCTGATCCTCCTCGCCATCGCGGCAGGCGACGGTGTGGCGACGGTCGCCGATGGTCAGCGTGACATCGGCCATCAGTCGTTCGATCCGTGGTCGATCAGCGTATCGAGCGCGGCGATCGCCTGCGATACGCGGCTGCGCAAAGCCTCATGCCGGCGCGATGCCGCGACGTCGGCGCGCACCCGTGCCGACACCGCCGTCTCGATCCGGGCAATGGCGCGATCGATCCGGTCGAGCGCTGAAAGGCTGTCATCTGCCACGCCTCGGGATAGCATGGCTTTACCGCCGGGCAAGATCGATTTGGTCCACTACGGTTGACGCGAGGCGCGGCCCACCGCAAAGGCAGCGCGCTTTACAGAATCGCCGACCATCGTCGCGCCGCACCCATTCGCGCGACCCGTCGGCACCGCCACGGCGAAGGGAGTCACGATGACGGTCAAGATTGCGATCAACGGTTTCGGGCGCATCGGTCGCCTGGTGGCGCGTGCGATGCTCGAGCGCGGCGATACCGGTCTCGAGCTGGTGGCGATCAACGACCTCGCCGATGCCAAGGCCAATGCCTGGTTGTTCAGCCGCGACAGCGTGCATGGCAAGTACCCCGGCAAGGTCTCGGCCGAGGGCAATGACCTGGTCGTCGACGGCAAGCGCATCCGCGTCACCGCCGAGCGCGACCCGGCCAATTTGCCGCACAAGGAACTCGGCGTCGACATCGTGCTCGAATGCACCGGCTTCTTCACCGATCGCGAGAGCGCGCAAAAGCATCTCGATGCAGGCGCAAAGAAGGTGCTTATCTCGGCCCCGGCCAAGGGCGTCGACCTCACCGTCGTGTTCGGCGTGAACCACGACAAGCTCGAGGCCGGCCACCACATCGTCTCGAACGCGTCCTGCACCACCAACTGTCTCGCACCGGTCGCTAAGGTCCTCAACGACAGCGTCGGCATCGAGCGCGGCCTGATGACCACGGTCCACGCCTATACCAACGACCAGAAGATCCTCGACCAGATCCACCCCGATCTGCGCCGCGCGCGCGCCGCCGGCATGTCGATGATCCCGACCACCACCGGTGCCGCGCGCGCCGTCGGCGAGGTGCTGCCCGAACTGAAGGGCAAGCTCGACGGCTCGGCGATCCGTGTGCCGACGCCGGACGTCTCGCTGATCGACCTGACCTTCACGCCGAAGCGCGACACGACGAAGGAAGAGATCAACGCGATCCTCAAGGCCGCGTCGGAAAGCGGCCCGCTGGTCGGCATCCTCGACTATACCGATGAGCCTTTGGTCTCGATCGATCTGATGCACACGCCGGCCAGCTCGACCGTCGACAGCCTTGAAACCGCGGTGCTCGATGGCAAGCTCGTCCGCGTCGTCAGCTGGTACGACAATGAATGGGGCTTTTCGAACCGCATGGTCGACACCGCCGGAGCAATGGCTGCGTTCATCTGACCCTATGACCCCTGACAAAATTCCGTCATGCCAGCGAACGCTGGCATCTCCCGGTAACGGAGAGACCCCGGCTTCCGCCGGGGTGACGGCACCGGGGCGTTGATGGGTACGCTGGCCGGCATCGCCCGACACGCGCGACCCAAGGCGCCGATGGAACTGCTCGACCACGCCCTTGTCACGATCGATGGCGGCATCGCCGGCGATTTCCGCGGCGCGGTGAAGCCCGGAGGCAGGGGCCGTCGTCAGGTCACGTTGATGGAACGTCGCGACTGGGACGCCGCCATGGCCGATCTCGACCGTGACATCCCGTGGCAGGAACGCCGGGTCAACCTGTTGGTCGACGGCTTCGATCTGCCGCAATCGCCCGGCGCGGAGTTACGCATCGGTGCAGATGTGCTGGTCAGGGTGACCGGCGAATGCGACCCATGCAGCCGCATGGAAACCATCGCCACCGGCCTCAAGGCGGCTTTGACGTCCGACTGGCGCGGTGGCGTCACGGCCACGGTAATCAGCGGCGGCGAGATCGCCGTGGGTGATGAGATCAGGATCGAACAACCATGACCAAGCCTTTCAAGACGCTCGACGATATTGGCGACGTGCGTGGTAAGCGCATCCTCGTCCGCGAGGATCTCAATGTGCCGATGGCTGATGGGGCGGTGACCGACGATACCCGCTTCCGCTCGACCCTGCCGACCGTCACAGAACTGGCGGACAAGGGCGCGATCGTTCTGATCCTTGCCCATTTCGGCCGGCCCAAGGGGCAGCGCAATCCGGAAATGTCGCTCGCGCTGGTCACCCGGCCGTACAGCGAAGTATTGGGCCGCTCGGTGCAGTTCATCGATGATTGCCAGGGCGACGAGGCTGCTGCCGCCATCGCCACTTTGCAGCCCGGCGATGTCGCGATCCTCGAAAACACGCGCTTCCACGCCGGCGAGGAAAAGAACGATCCGGAGCTGGTCGCCGCCATGGCCAAGCTTGGCGACGCCTATGTCAACGACGCCTTCTCCGCCGCACACCGCGCCCATGCCTCGACCGAAGGCCTTGCGCATGCGCTCCCGGCCTATGCCGGCCGCGCGATGGAAGCCGAACTCACCGCGCTCGATAAGGCGCTGGGTAATCCCGAGCATCCGGTCGCGGCGGTGGTCGGTGGGGCGAAGGTCTCGACCAAGCTAGACGTGCTCCAGCATCTCGTCGCGCAAGTTGATCACCTGATCATCGGCGGCGGCATGGCCAACACCTTCCTCGCCGCGCGTGGCGTGCATGTCGGCAAGTCGCTGTGCGAGCATGACCTGACCGCCACCGCCGATGCGATCTTCGACGCCGCCGAACGCGCCAACTGCACCATCCATCTGCCCTATGATGTGGTGGTGGCGAAGGAATTCCGCGCCAATCCGCCAATCCGCACGGTCAACGTGCATGAGGTCGCCGCCGACGAGATGATCCTCGATGTCGGCCCCGCCGCGGTCGAGGCGCTGGCCGATGTGCTCAAGAACTGCCGCACCCTGGTGTGGAACGGCCCGCTCGGCGCGTTCGAAACGCCGCCCTTCGACACCGCCACGGTCGCTCTCGCCCGTACCGCCGCCGCGCTGACCCGCGACGGCTCGCTCGTCTCGGTCGCTGGCGGCGGCGATACGGTGGCGGCGCTCAACCAGGCGGGCGCCGCCGGCGACTTCACCTTCGTCTCAACCGCGGGTGGGGCGTTCCTAGAGTGGATGGAAGGCAAGGAACTGCCCGGCGTGGCCGCGCTGAGTCGCTGATACGGCGTCAGCCGGCGCCAGAGGCGGCGCCCTCGAAATGGCCTTTCATCTTGGCCAGCCCGGCCGCCATCATCGGCGCGAAGCGTTCGACGAGGTCGGCCGGTAAAAGATCGGCTGTCCAGGTGACCCGCGTGCCGTCGCCTGCGTCGAACACCTGCATCGCGCCATTGTGATGCTCGACCCCGACGATCGACCATACCAGCCGGCGGCGTTCATCATCAAGCGAGACGATTTTCTCATCGGCCGTCACCCCGTTTGCGAAGGTGACGCGCCGTGTTGGTGTCGCCCTATCGGCCAGCATCTCGGTGCCGGCGACGAAGCCGGGGACGAGGCGCGTGTGCAGTGCGCCAACGTCACGCACGGCGTCCCAAACCTGCGCCGGCGCTGCCTCGATGATGATTTCGAGATGGATGGTCGGCATGCCTGTTCTCCGAATGTTATGACGATGGATGCCCGATAGCCCGATCGATTACGCCCCGCTGGCAGGAAACGGACCTGGTCATCCGCAAGCGCGCGACAGCGCCCGCGCTGATCGTTAAACATCGCCCGATGCAGGCGCCGCTCCACGATCTGCCCGGGCTCGATTTCGACGCGTGCGAGCGCGTGCGTTATGCGCGTGACGCCACCTTTGACGGGGTGATCTTCATCGGCGTCACCTCGACGCGGATCTATTGCCGGCCGGTTTGTCCCGTGCGGCAGCCGCTGAGCCGCAACGTCCGCTATTTCGCCAGCGCTGCGGCGGCGGAGGCGGGTGGGTTTCGACCCTGCCTGCGCTGCCGCCCGGAAACGGCGCCGCATTCCCCGGCATGGAGCGGCGCGCGCGCCACGGTCAGCCGCGCATTGCGCCTGATCGACGAGGGAGCACTGGATCATGGCGATGTGGATCACCTCGCCGAGCGGCTGGGTGTCGGCGCGCGGCATCTCGCCCGGTTGTTCCGGCGTTATCTCGACACCACGCCGACCGCGGCGGCGCGTACCGCACGGGTCCAGCGCGCCAAGCGGCTGATCGATACGACGCGATGCACGATGACCGAGATCGCCAGCCTGTCGGGCTTTCGCAGCCTGCGCTCGTTCAACGCCGCCTTTCGCGACATCTATCGTAAGCCACCAAGCGCCTTGCGCCGCCCCGCGCCGGCGATCGACTGATCACCGGTGCGGGGCTGAGCTGTTCAGCGGCCCGGGAAATAACCTGCCTGGTCCATGTCCTCCAGCAGCGTCGGCCCGCTCGGCGCCCAACCGAGCGCGGCCCGTGTCCGCGTGCTCGACGCCGGCACGTCCATGCCCGCGAACATCGCGAACCAGCCGAAATGCGCCTCCGCTTCGTCGGGCGCGCGAGATTCGACCGGCAGGCCGAGATGGCGCCCGATCATCTCGGCAATGGCCTTGAACGGCACGCCTTCCTCGGCGATCGCATGATAGGGGCCATCGACCGCGCCGCGCTCGAGGGCGAGGCGATAGACCTTCGCCGCGTCATTGCGATGCGCCGCCGGCCAGCGATTGCTGCCGTCGCCGATATAGGCCGACACGCCCTTGTCCCGCGCGATGCCAATCAGCGTGGGCACGAACCCGTGGTCGCCAGCGCCATGCGTCGAGGGGGGCAGGCGCACCGCGGCTGCCCGTACGCCGCGCTCGGCCACTGCGGCGGCGGCCTGCTCCGAACTGCGCGGAAAGCCCGGCGCTGGCGAGTCTCTCTCATCCGCCAGTCGTCCCGGCGCGATCAACGCCAGACCCGAGGTTACCAGCAACGGCCGTTGCGACCCTTCGAGCACCGCGCCCAGCGTCTCGATCGCGCGCCGGTCGTCCTCGCAATTCTCCGCGAATTTCGAGAAATCATGATTGAAGGCCAGATGGGCCACGGCATCGGCCTCGGCCGCGCCGCTTTTCAGGCTGTCGAGATCGGTAAGCGACCCGCGATGTACCGCCGCGCCTGCGGCGCTCAGCGCCCTGGCACCCTCATCCGACCGCGACAGGCCGAGCACCTCATGGCCAGCCCCGAGCAATTCCCTGACCACCGCCGAACCGACAAACCCCGTGGCACCTGTAACGAACACACGCATGACAATCTCCTTGCTGCGCGGCGCATGTCGGGCGATAGATCATCATGTTAAAGTAGTGATCTTATCATGGTATAGAGAATAACAGGATGAGCATGCAGGACAACGCCCTCGGCGCCTATCTCAAGGATCGCCGCACGCGGCTCGACCCGGCAGCGTTCGGCCTGACCGGCACACGTCGTCGCACACCTGGTCTCCGCCGCGAGGAGGTCGCCCAGCGCGCCCATATCAGCCCGACCTGGTATACCTGGCTGGAGCAGGGCAGGGGCGGTGCGCCTTCCGCCGACGTGCTCGACCGCATCACGCGGGCGCTGATGCTGACCGAGGTCGAGCGCGAGCATCTCTTCCTGCTTGGGCTCGGCCGCGCGCCCGAAGTGCAGTATAAACCTGCCGAGGGTGTGACGCCGCGCCTGCAGCGCCTGCTCGATGCGCTCGAGGTCAGCCCGGCGTTGATCAAGACGCCGTTGTGGGATGTCATCGCCTGGAACCGCGCCGCGGCGGCGGTGCTCAACGACTATGCCGCGCTGCCGCCCGATCAGCGCAATATCCTGCGCATGATCTTCCTCGATCCACGCGTTCGCGCAGCGCAATTCGAATGGGACAAGGTGGCGCGCTTCGTGGTCAGCGCCTTCCGCGCCGACGCGGCGCGGGCCGGCGCCAATGTGGAGATCGAGCCGCTCGTCGCCGAACTATGCGCCCGCAGCCCCGACTTTGCCGCGATGTGGCGCGACAACGATGTGCGAAGTTATGGCGAGGGCGTGAAAAATATCCGGCACCCGATCATCGGAGCGGTCGCGTTCGAATATTCGTCCTTCGCCGTCGATGGTCGGTCCGATCTCAGCATGGTCGTCTACAACCCGGCGACGCCCGACGACGCGGCGCGCGTGCGCACCCTGCTTGTCTGAGGCGCGGGCCGGCTATTTCACCGCCAATCGCTTGTCGAGCGCGCCGGCGATCGTCGGGTGATAGGTCGCTCGCGCGGTGGCGTAGATGCGCCGCGCGATCGGTAGCCCCCAGTCACCCTGCGCCTTCAGCCCGTTATAGAGCGGGAAGATCAGCAGCCCACGGCCGATCCGGTGCAGGTAACGGTCGAGTGACGGCACGACGGCCTCATAATGATTGGCGATCGCCAGCACGAACCAGGCCGATTGTACATAGGCATTGGGCGAGGCCGACAGGACGTAAGTCCGGTCGAGTTCGGCCAGCCGCGCCGCGCTCTGCTGGCGCGGCAGGCCGTTGAGGAAGCGCAACCATTCCTGCGTGCTCCAGTGACGCGCATCGATCGACGTCGCCGCCGCCCCGCCGTTGAACGCGGCCAGATCCTTGTCGATCGTCGCCAGCGTCGCTGATTTCACATGCACCGCATTGTCGGGCAGCCCCGGTGCATAGGCCCATTGGTCGAGCATCAGGTCATGCTCCAGCGCCGCATCGCCCTTGATCAGGTTCGCGCGGATATCGGCGAGAAAGCCCGAGGTGGTTTGCGGCTGAAAGGCATGGCGATCGAAATAGGAGCGCAGATAGGCGTCCCACCGTGCCCGCCCG
>NZ_JAQGLG010000067.1 GCF_028292965.1 Sphingomonas bacterium
CCTTCCAGGGAGGGGAGATCGAGAACGCCGCGCTCCCGTTGAACGCCGGCTGACCGTTACGACGCAAGTCACCGCCAGTCGGCGAGATCCATGTCGCGTAGCTCAGTCGCCAGATCGGGATGGTCGCGCCTGACCGCCTTCACTGCACGGCGGAAGGGTTTGCGCAGATAGTCCTTTAGCGCGGCTTCGGCGTCGACCGGATCGGCGCCGCTCGCCACCACGAACAGCGCGAGACCCGTAGTCAGCGCGTTTTCCGAGAGATAACCCCGCGCCTGCATCTGCCAACCCATCTCGCCAAAATTCTGGAATTGACCGAACGACTTGGCCGAATTGGCCATCAACACGCCGAAACCCATGAACACGGCGGCGAGATCGGTGGCGTGTTCCTCCAGCTCGCGCCCGCCCGGCGGCGCGGTCTCGGCGCTGTGGATCAGGTAATGCGACAGCTCGTGCGCGAAGGTCGCGACTAGGGTTGCCGGGTCGCGCAACGAGGCGGGGTCATAGGTGATCCGGTAGCGACCATTGGCATATTCGAACGTACCGAGCGGTGGCCCCTTCCCCTCATGCCTCAAGCCATGACCGGTGGTGACGCGGTGCTCGCGCGAGGCGGCGCCGGGAATGAGGTCGCATTGCCATTCGGTCATGCCGGCCAGCGCCTTGACCTGGTCGAACAGTTCGAGCGCGCGATCGTGCCCAGTCAGCTTGCTGTGGGGGAAGAAGTCGCGGCTGGGCAGGATCAGCGGCGCACCACGCAGGCCGGAATTGCCGCCGAACTCGCGCGACAGCCAGGCGAAGCAGGCGAGCAGCCAGTCATATTCCTCGTCATCGACGGGCGGGCGAGGTTTGGACAGACCGAACATGGCAGCAATCAATCACGCCGCCCCGGTCCGGTCCAGGCGAACATTTCCATGGCCGGCAAAGGCTGCCACACTCGGCACGTGATCCACGTCCCCACCGCACCCTGGCTGCACCATGTCTTCGATATCGCGGCGTGGCTCAGCGCCGCGCTGGGCGGGCGGTGGGTCTATCGCCACCGCCGCACGACTGTCGAGCGGCTCGCGAAGGAAACCGCGCCGAGCTATTTCATCAGCCTCGCGCTCGGCGGCGCGGTGGGGGCGTGGCTGTTCGGGTCGATCAACACCCTGCGGCTGTCGGCGCCGATATTGTCGCACAGCATCGCCGGCGGTCTGGTCGGAGCGATCGCCGCGGTCGAGCTGTGGAAATGGCGCCACGGCGTAACACGATCGACCGGTGGGCCGTTCGTCATTCCGCTGACTATCGGCATCGTTGTCGGGCGCTGGGGCTGTCTGTTCGCCGGCCTGCCCGACGCGACCTTCGGCACGCCGACGGGCCTGCCCTGGGCGGTCGAGCTCGGTGACGGGATCGGGCGGCATCCGGTGCAGGTGTATGAGTCGCTGGCGATGCTGGGGTTCCTGATCGTCTATTGGCGCGCGCTGGTGGCGGGGCGGCGCTGGGCGGTCGAGCATGGCTTTCACGCCTTCGTGCTGGCCTATGCGGTGCAGCGTTTCGTGTGGGAATTCTTCAAGCCCTATCCGCCGCTCATCGGACCGCTTAACGTGTTCCATCTGCTGATGGGGGGATTGGCCGCTTATGCTATCATCTGGATCGCCCGTGGCCGTGCTCGACCCGCTGACGCCGCCGCCGGACCGTAAGGCCGCGCCCTATCTGTTCCATGGCCAGACGACGAGCCTGTGCGAAACCTGCCTGGTGCCGGTGCCGGCCAAGGTGATCATCGAGGATGACTGCGTCTTCTACCTCAAGCGGTGCCGCGAGCACGGCGTGCAGAAGACGCTGATCAGCGACGATCTCGATTATTGGCGCTCGCAGAAATTGTGGCTCAAGCCGGGCGACCGGCCGTTGCATACCCATACGCGCACCGAGGCGGGTTGCCCGTTCGATTGCGGGCTGTGCCCCGATCATGAGCAGCATAGCTGCCTGGCGATCGTCGAGATCAACTCGGCCTGCAACCTGGCCTGTCCGGTATGCTTCGCCGATGCCGAGGATGTGCATGGGGCGCATCTGCCGGTGGCGACGGTCGAGCGGATGCTCGACGCGCTCGTGCTGAGCGAGGGCGAGCCCGACCTCGTCCAGATCTCCGGCGGCGAGCCGACGATCCATCCGCACTTCTTCGAGATCCTCGACGCGGTGAAGGCACGGCCGATCCGCCATGTGATGATCAACACCAATGGCGTGCGCATCGCGCAGGACCCTGCCTTCGTCGAGCGGCTGGCGAGTTATGCGCCCAGACTGGAGGTATATCTCCAGTTCGACAGCCTCAACGACGAGGCGCTGATGAACCTGCGCGGCGCGCGGCTGTCGCGCATCCGGCAACAGGCGCTGGAGGCGCTGGAGCGGGTTTGGCTGTCGACGACGTTGGTCGCGGTGGTCAAGCGCGGGGTCAACGACCAGGAGGTCGCGCCGATCATCGAGCATGCGCTGACCTGGAAATGCGTGCGCGGCGTGACCTTCCAGCCGGTGCAGGATGCCGGGCGCAACGAAGGCTTCGACGGCAAGGCCAACCGCATCCTGCTGACGCAGATCCGCCGCGAGGTGGCCAAGGCCGGCGTGTTCGGGCTGGAAGACATGATCCCCCTGCCCTGCAATCCCGATCAGATCTGCATCGGTTATGGGTTGCGCGATGGGCCGAACGTCACGCCGATCACCTCGCTGTTGCCGCGCGAGTTGATCCTCGAAGGGCCCAACACGATCAGCTATGAGGCCTATCCCAAGCTGCGCCAGGCGGTGAACGATCTGCTCAGCCTGGCCACCGCCCAGGCCAATACCGAGGAGAAGCTTGCCGGGCTGCTGTGCTGCCTGCCGCAGGCCGCGGTGCCGGCGGAGCTGGGCTATGCCAACAGCTTCCGCGTGGTGATCCTGCAATTCCTCGATCGTTATAATTTCGACCTCGGCACGGTGAAGCGCAGCTGCGTGCATTTCGTCACGCCCGACGGCGCGATCATTCCGTTCGACACCTATAACAGCTTCTACCGATCCGGCGCCGAAGGGGCGGACGTGCTGCGCCGGGCACGCGCGGGGGAAAGGCTATGAGGCAGTTTTTCGGCGGATTGCTGCTGGCGATCGGCATATTGATCATGACCGGCAGCGGGCTGTGCACCTTGTGGATCATCGGCTCCGGCCTCAGCACCATGCGCATCGGCGAGGCATTGTCGATGCTGCCGTTCCCCCTGATCATCGGCGGCATACCGTTCCTGATCGGGCTTGGCCTGTTCTTCGGCGGGCGTTCGTTGTTGCGCAATCCGTAATTGCCGATGTGAAATACTGCTTTAGCTTTGCAATACACGCGGTAATATCGTCCCTCTAAAGGGAGATAGAGCGTGCTCGAACTGACCGGCGTCACCCATGTCTATGCCAATGGCACGCGCGCGCTCGACGATGTGTCGCTGAGCATCCCCAAGGGGATGTACGGCCTGCTCGGGCCGAATGGCGCGGGCAAATCGACGCTGATGCGCACGGTCGCGACGCTGCAGACGCCGACTGCCGGCAGCATCCGCTTCGGCGATATCGACGTGATCGCCGACCCCGAGAAACTACGCGAGCGGCTCGGCTATCTGCCGCAGGATTTCGGCGTCTATCCGCGCGTCTCTGCATACGACATGCTCGATCATATGGCGGTGCTGAAGGGCATTGCCTCGGCGCGCGAACGCAAGGCGACGGTCGAGACCCTGCTCAACCAGACCAATTTGTGGAACGTGCGCAAAAAGGCGATCGCCGGTTTCTCGGGCGGCATGCGGCAGCGCTTCGGCATCGCCCAGGCGCTGATCGGCAACCCCGAACTGATCATCGTCGACGAGCCGACCGCGGGGCTCGACCCGGAGGAGCGCAACCGCTTCCTCAACCTGCTGGCCGAGATCGGCGAGAATGTCGTTATCATCCTGTCGACGCATATCGTCGAGGACGTCGCCGATCTGTGCCCGCGCATGGCGGTGCTGGCCGGGGGCAAGATCCAGCTTGAGGGCGCGCCGCTGGAATTGATCGAGCAATCGCGTGGCACGGTGTGGGCCAAGACGATCGAGCGCGACCAGCTCGACGATTATCGGCGCGACCATCAGGTGATCTCGACCCGGCTGTTCGCCGGGCGTGTCGTCATCCACGTTCTTTCGGCGGCCAATCCGGGCAATGGATTCGAAGAAGTACGTGGCGGGCTGGAGGACGTGTACTTCACGACGCTGGAACGCAGCCGTGCGGTGCCCGGCGTCGCCGCCGCCCCTGCCGTCGCGCAGGCCTGAGCGCCATGTTCGGCAAGATCGCCAGCTTCGAGCTGCGCTACCAGCTACGCAACCCGGTCTTCTGGGTGGTGGCCATCGCCTTCTTCCTGCTGTCGTTCGGCGGCATGACCATTCCGCAGGTGCAGATCGGGAGCGGCGGCAACATATTGCGCAACAGCCCGGCGGCGATCGTGCAATATCACCTGACCTTCGCGGTGTTCTTCATGTTCGTGACGACGGCGTTCGTCGCCAACGTCATCGTGCGCGACGACGAGAGTGGCTTCGGGCCGATGGTGAAGGCGACCCGGGTGACGAAGTTCGCCTATCTCTTCGCGCGCTTCCTCGGTGCCTTTGCCGCGGCGTCGATCGCCTTTCTGGCGGTGCCGCTGGCGATGTGGCTCGGCTCGCACATGCCGTGGCTCGACGCCGAAACGGTCGGGCCGAACCGGCTGGGCGACTATGCCTTCGCCTATTTCGCGATCGCGTTGCCCGACATATTGCTGACCGCAAGCCTGTTCTTCGCGGTCGCGACGATGACGCGGTCGATGATGTATTCCTATGTCGGCGTGGTCGTGTTCTTCGGCCTCTATATTGTCGTCAACAACGTCCTGCGTGCCCTGCCCGACCTGCGCCCGATCGCCGCGCTGATCGAGCCGTTCGGCGGCAGTGCCTATGTCAACACCACACGTTACTGGACGCCGGCCGAACAGAATATGCTGCACGCGCCGCTGGCCGGCGCGCTGCTGGCCAATCGGCTGATCTGGCTCGGCGTGTCGCTCGCCGCGCTGGCCTTCGCCTATCTGCGTTTCAGCTTCACCGAACGCGGCATCTCGGCGCGCAAACTGCGCCGCCAGGCAAAGCGCGACGCGAAGCTTGCGGCAGCGCCCGTCACCTTGGTCGAAACCTTGCCGTCGGCGCGGCCGGGCTCCGCCGACATGGCGCGGCTATGGGCACGAACGCGGCTCGAAATGGCGATGGTGTTCCGCAGCCCGGCCTTTGCGATCCTGATGCTGGTCGGCCTGCTGCTGTCGGGCGTGATCATGTTCTTCTCCGGCCGGATCTATGGCACCGAGACGATCCCGCTGACCTTCACGTTGATTCCGCTGCTCGGCGGGTCGTTCAGCATCGTGCTGCTGATCATCGCGATCTATTATGCCGGCGAACTGGTGTGGCGCGACCGCGACCGGCGGATGAATGAGATCATCGACGCCACCTCGCTGCCCAACTGGGCCTATCTCGTGCCGAAGATGGCCGCGCTGACCGCGGTGCTGTTCGCGGCGATGATGATCTCGACCCTGGCCGGATTGTTCACCCAACTGGTGCATGGCCAGTTCGAGTTCGAGATCGGCAAGTATTTCGCCTGGCATATCGTGCCGGCGACGATCGACATGCTGCTGCTGGCGGTGATGGCGGTGTTCATCCAGGCGCTCAGCCCCAACAAATATCTCGGCTGGGGCCTGATGGTGCTGTTTATCGTCGCGACGATCATCTTCCCCAATATCGGACTGAGCCATCCACTCTATCTCTATGGCGCGACCGTCGGGAACCCGCTGTCGGACATGAACGGCGCGCTGATCGGCGGGGACACCAACTGGTGGCTGCGGCTCTATTGGGGCGGCTTCGCGCTGATCTTCGCGGTGCTGTCGCACCTGCTGTGGCGTCGCGGAACCGCGGTCGCGCTGAAAGCGCGGATCAGGCGGGTGCCGGCGCGGCTAGCGGGGATGCCGGGCGTGCTGATCGCCGCCGCGCTGGTCGTGATCGCCGGCAGCGGCGGGTACATCTATTACAATATGGATGTGCTCAACCATTACCGGACGAACGACGACGTCGACAAGAATCTCGCCGACTATGAGAATAAATATCTGAAATATGAGTCGGTCGCCCAGCCCTCGACCACCGACATCAAGCTGAACGTCGTACTCTATCCGCACCAGCATCGCATGGTGGCGCAAGGGCGCTATGCGCTGATCAACGATACCGGTGCGCCACTCAGCGACCTGCACGTGCGGTTCCAGGATCAGGACCTCGACATCCTAGCGCTCGACGTGCCCGGCGCGAAGCTGGCGATGGACGACAAGGCGATGAAGTATCGCATCTATCATTTCGCCACGCCGCTCGCACCCGGCGCGACGGCCAGCCTGAGCTTCACCACGCAGCGCTGGCAGCGCGGTTTCCGCGCCACCGGCGACGACGTCAGCCTGGTCGACAACGGGACCTTCCTCAACAACAGTGACTTCTCGCCGCAGATCGGCATGTCGCGCGATGGGCTGCTCACCGACAGGACGACACGGCGCAAATATGGCCTGAAGCCGGACGAATTGCGCATGGCGAAGCTGGAGGACACGGCGGCACAGGCACGCAACTATGTCGGCAATGCCGATTGGGTGACCTCGGACATCACCGTCTCGACCGTAGCGGACCAGACGCCGCTGGCGCCGGGACGCGAAGTGTCCGACGTGACGAAGGGCGGGCGACGCATTGCACGCTTCGTCGCCACCGCGCCGATCCTCGCCTTCTTCTCGATCCAGTCGGCCAAATACGCTGTGAAGACCGGTGACGCCGACGGCGTGAAGCTGTCGATCTATTACCATCCGCGGCATAGCTACAATATCGACAAGATGCTGGCCGCGATGAAGGTGTCGCTGGGCTATTACCGCAGCCATTTCGGGCCGTACCAGTTCGATTATGCGCGGATCAGCGAATATCCCGGCTATCGCAGCTTCGCGCAATCCTTCGCCGGCACCATACCGTTTTCGGAACGGCTCGGCTTCATCGCCGACACGCGCGATCCGGCGGCGATCGACTATGTCACCTATGTCACGGCACATGAACTGGGGCACCAATATTGGGCGCACCAGATCATCAGCGCCGACATGCAGGGCGGCACGATCCTGGTCGAGACGATGGCGCAATATTCGGCACTGATGGTGATGAAGCAGATGTTCGGCCAGGACAAAATCCGCCGATTCCTGAAATTCGAACTCGACACTTATCTCCGTGCGCGCGGATCCGAGCGGATCGAGGAACTGCCGCTCGACCGGGTCGAGAACCAGCCCTATATTCATTACAACAAGGGCGCGGTGGTGATGTACCTGCTGCAGGATCGGCTCGGCGAAGACCGCGTCAACGGCATGCTGCGCCAGTTGCTCGACAAATACCGCTTCAAGAGCCAGCCCTATCCTCGCTCGCTCGACCTGGTAAACGGGTTCCTGTCGCTGGCCCGCACCCCCGCTGAACACGAGCTGGTGCTCGACCTGCTCGACCGGATCACCATCTACGACCTCAAGGCGCCGACCGCGACGACGCACAAACTGCCTGACGGGCGGTGGGAGACGTCGATCACCATCGATGCGGCGAAATTCTATGCCGACGGCAAAGGCAGGGAGCGGGCGACGCCATTGGCGGACGAGATCGATATCGGGCTGTTCGACCAGAAACCGGGGCTCGGCGCGTTCGCGGCGAAGGACGTGATCTCGATGACGCGGCTGCCGGTAAAATCGGGCAAGCAGGTGGTCCGGGTGATCTCGGCGCGCAAGCCGGCGTTCGCCGGGATCGATCCGTACAACAAATATATCGATCGCAATTCCGACGATAATGTCGCGGCGGTTACCGGCTGAGGGGAACCCCGATGCAGGTGGCGCGCTCTATCGCGACATCCGTATCGGAAGACCCGCCATGCCGCTTACCGCCATCGCGCTCAACTGCACGCTCAAGGCCGACCCGACAAAGGAGTCGTCGACCGACGCGATGATCGCGGTGCTGGCCAAGGCCTTTGCCGAGCATGATGTGACGGTCAGCGAGACGGTGCGTGTGGCGGCACTCGACATCAAACCGGGCGTCACCTCCGATGAGGGCGATGGCGATGCATGGCCGGGGCTGCGCGGGAAGATCCTGGCACATGATATCCTCATCTTCGGTGGGCCGATCTGGCTCGGCCAGGTCGGCAGCGTCGCCAAGCGCGTGCTGGAGCGGATGGACGCTTTTCTCGGAGAAACCGACGATCAGGGGCGGATGCCGAGCTATTCGAAGGTCGCCGTGGCGGCGATCGTCGGCAATGAGGATGGCGCGCATATGTCGTCGTCGCAAATCTTTCAGGCGCTCAACGATGTCGGCTGGACGATCCCCGCGGTCGCCGCCTGCTATTGGGTCGGCGAGGCAATGGGGTCGGTCGACTTCAAGGATCTCGAGACGACGCCGAAGAAGGTGACCGAGACGGCCGCGATGGTGGCGGCGAACGCGGCGCATCTGGCCGGATTGCTAAAGGCGCAGCCGTATCCCGGGTGAGCCGATTGCGTTTGACGCGGCGTTTCACCATCCTCCCACCCCGACCAGGGGAATCGCATATGGATTTTCATCGCGAACAGGATTCTGAGGGTTTCTTCTTTGTGAGGAAGAGGCACTTGGATGGAGACGTTCACGACGTGTTTTTCGGCGATTGAGGATCC
>NZ_JAQGLG010000084.1 GCF_028292965.1 Sphingomonas bacterium
TGCAGTTATTTGCGGCGGTCGGCGTTTCGACGCGCAATCCTCATCTTCGCGCTCTCTCGTCGGTCGAGAAGCCAGGCGTGCCCATCGAGATGAAGTTGCGCCCCTGGAATGCCCTGCTTACGGCGACGCGGCCGACCCGGCTTACCACCTGGCAATGCGACGACCATAGCAGCGACGTGCAGCAGGACCTGATTGTCTGGGCGCAGCAGGGGAATATCCACTTTAGGGAGATTTTCCTGCATTGTCCCGTCGCTCTCCCGGCAAAGCCTCGTCACTGATTGCGACGAAGGCAGCCCCAGCGAACCTCATCCGTGTAACGATATTTGACGCTCCCCCCCCGTGCCCGTAAATGCCCCCTCCGGGCGGTCCGGTCGGGCCGCCTTTTTTCTTTCGAGGAGACCTTCCCGTGGCAACCCCAGCACTCATGCCCGTCTATCCGCGTTGCGGGTTCCGGCCGGTGCGAGGCGAGGGCTGCTATCTGATCGGCGAGGACGGCCAGCGCTATCTCGATTTCGCCGCCGGCATCGCGGTCAACGCGCTGGGCCATGGCCATCCCAAGCTGGTCGAGGCGATCACTGAGCAGGCGGCGACGCTGATGCATGTCTCCAATCTCTATGGCTCGCCGCAGGGCGAGGCGCTGGCGCAGCGCATCGTCGACAACAGTTTTGCCGACACGGTGTTCTTCACCAATTCGGGCACCGAGGCGGTGGAGTGCGCGATCAAGACCGCGCGGCGTTTCCATTATGCGGAAGGGAATCCGCAGAAGCACAAGCTGATCACCTTCAACAACGCCTTTCACGGGCGGACGATGGGGGCGATCTCGGCGACCAACCAGCCCAAGATGCGCGACGGCTTCGAGCCGTTGCTGCCGGGCTTCGCCTATGCGCCGTTCAACGATCTCGACGCCGCGCTGGCGCTGATCGACGACGAGACCGCCGGTTTCATGGTCGAGACGATTCAGGGCGAGGGCGGCGTTTCGGTCGGCACGCCGGAATTCATCAAGGGCCTGCGCGAGGCGTGCGACGAGAAGGGCCTGATGCTCGTGCTCGACGAGGTGCAGTGCGGTTATGCCCGCACCGGCAAGATGTGGGCCTATGAACATTATGGCATTACGCCGGACATCATGGCGGTGGCCAAGGGGATCGGCGGGGGCTTCCCGCTCGGCGCGTGCCTGGCGACCGAGCATGCCGCCAAGGGCATGGTGATCGGTACGCATGGCTCGACCTATGGCGGCAATCCGCTGGCCATGGCGGCGGGGAATGCGATCCTCGATGTGATGCTCGAGCCGGGCTTCCTCGACCATGTCAATGCGATGGGCGACCGGCTGCGGTCGGCGCTGGAGCAGATGATCCCCAATCACGACCATCTGTTCGCCGAGGTGCGCGGCAAGGGGCTGATGCTCGGCATCAAGCTCAAGGCGGGCAACGAGCCGCGCGAAGTGGTGGCGCATCTGCGCGACCATCACGGGCTGCTGACCGTCGCGGCGGGCGAAGGCGTGGTGCGCATCCTGCCGCCGCTGGTGATCGGCGAGGAGCATATCGCCGAGGCGATCGAGCGGTTGAGCGAGGGGGCGCGGACCTTCGCGCCCGCTGCCGCATCATGATCCTCCCCGGCACGGGGAGGGATGGACAGGCCGCCATGTCCCCCGGACATGGCTGGAATTGCCGGGGGCAATTCCACCTGTCCATCAGCCAAAGGCTGGTGGAGGGGGCGTGCCGCAAGCGGGGCGCTGGAAGAGGGAACCGGCGCGTATGCGGCACGCCCCCACCACCATCCGCTTCGCGGACGGTCCCCCTCCCCGTGCCGGGGAGGAATGGATGATCCGCCACTTTCTCGACCTGTCCGACGCCGGCGGCGACGCGGTCGCGGCGATGCTGGCCGATGCTGTCGAGCGCAAGGCGGCGCGCGCCGGCTGGCCCAAGGGCAAGAGCGATGCCGACGCGCCGCTTGCCGGCCATGTGCTGGCGATGGTGTTCGAGAAGAACTCGACCCGCACGCGTGTGTCGTTCGACATGGCGATCCGTCAGTTGGGCGGGACCTCGATCGTGCTCGATGCCGGGAGTACGCAGCTCGGCCGGGGCGAGACGGTGGCGGACACGGCGCGCATCCTGTCCGGCTATGTCGATGCGATCATGGTGCGCACCGACGACCATGCCAAGATCGAGGAAATGGCGCATTACGCGTCGGTGCCGGTGATCAACGGGCTGACCGACGCGTCGCATCCGTGCCAGACCGTCGCCGATCTGCTGACCATCATCGAAAGCGGCAAGTCGCTGCCCGGGTTGAAGGTCGCCTGGCTGGGCGACGGCAACAATGTGCTGGCCTCGACCATCGAGGCGGCCGGCCTGCTGCACTTCGATGTCGTCGCCGCCTGTCCGCAGGGCTTCATGCCGCCCGAAAGCGATGTTGCGCGTGGGCTGGGGCGGGCGCGTGTCGTCGCCACGCCGGCGGAGGCGGTCGCCGGTGCCGATATCGTCGTCACCGACACCTGGATCTCGATGGGCCAGGCGCATGCCGAGACCAAGCTGAAGGCGCTGATGCCGTATCAGGTAACGGCGGCGCTGATGGCACAGGCCAAGCCCGATGCGAAGTTCCTGCACTGCCTGCCCGCGCACCGCGAGGAGGAGGTCACCAGCGAGGTGATCGACGGGCCGCAATCGCTGATCTGGCCCGAGGCGGAGAACCGCCTGCACGCGCAGAAATCGGTGCTGCGCTGGTGTTTCGGGCAGATCGGGTGAGTTGCGGGCGCGCGCCGCGGCCCTATCTCTGGGCCAATGGAACAATATGATCTCGACACCGCGCTGGGTTTCACCATCCCGGCACGCCACGCGCGTGGGCGCATCGTGCGGCTGGGGCCGGTGCTCGACACCATCCTGGCGGCGCATGCCTATCCGCGTGCGATCGAGGCGTTGCTGGCCGAGGCGCTGACGCTTGCCGCGCTGATCGGCGCGACGCTCAAGGATGTCGGTGGCCAGCTGACGCTGCAGGCGCAGACGCAGAACGGCGTCGTCCGCCTGCTGGTGTGCGATTACAAGGCGGGCGAGTTGCGCGGCTATGTCGATTTCGATGCCGATCGTCTGGCCGAGGGGCCAGACCTGCCGACCCTGTTCGCGCTGTTCGGCACCGGGCACCTCGCCATCACCTTCGACAATGCGGCGACCGGCGAGCGCTATCAGGGCATCGTGCCGCTCGACGGGGCGAGTCTTGCCGAGGCGGCGGAGAATTATTTCGTTCAGTCGGAGCAGATTCCCACGCTCGTGCGGCTCGGCATCGCGCGTCGCGGCGACGGCAGCCATGTCTCGGGCGGGCTGTTTCTCCAGCATCTGCCCGAGGGTGACGATGCGCGTGACCGGCTGCACACGCGGCTCGACCATCCCGAATGGGAGCATGTCGCGGCGCTGGGCGGGACGATGGGGGGCGATGAACTCGCCGATGCCGCCATCCCGTTGGAAACATTGGTGTGGCGGCTGTTCAACGAGGAGGATGAGGTACGCGTGCAGGGGGGTGTGACGCTGTCGCGCGGCTGCCGTTGCTCGCCCGATTACATCGCCCAGGTGCTGGCCAAATTCCCCGCCGAGGACCGCGCGGCGATGGCCGATGAGAGCGGGTTCATCACCGTCGACTGTGCATTCTGCGCGCGCAAATTCCCGGTGCCGGCGAGCGCCGACGCCGATTCATAAGCCTTGTTGCAATGCGCCGCGACACACGCCACCTTGTAACAAGGGGCGCAGACGGCAAAACATCATTGGGGAATGTGATGAAGCTTCGGCATGTGAGCCGGGCGGCCCTGTTCGGCCTCGCGCTCTGTACTGGTCTTACCGCCGCTTCGCCGGCCGTGGCGCCGCAACTCGCCGTGCTGGCGCAGGTCGAGCCCGGGCAATGGCAATTGCGCGAGACGGGCACCAGCGCACCGCCGCGCGCGATGTGCGTCGCCGATCCGGCGATGCTGTTGCAGCTCGGCCATCCCGGTGCTTCCTGCTCGCGTTTCGTCATCGCCGACACGGCGGGCAGCGCGACGGTGCATTATACCTGCCCCGGCGCGGGGCATGGCCGCACGACATTGTCGATCGAGACGCCGCGCGTGCTCCACGTCGCGACGCAGGGGATCGCGGGCGGGCTGCCGTTCGATCATGATTTCGAGGCGCGGCGGCTCGGCGCCTGCGCGCCGCGTTAGCAGGATGTTTACCTGACCGGGCTAGAGCGGTGGCTGTGCTTCATCGGCACGCTTTCCTCCCTTGCTTGCCCGGAAACGGGCAGCTCCTTCGGGCCGCTTTCGGGCGGCCCTTTTTTTGTTCGGCGGCGGTCGGCCGACCGATGACGGTCAGTAGATGATCGTCTCGTACATCGCGAAGCCGCCGCATTTCTTGTCCACCCACTGGCCCTTCTTGTCCCAGCAAATGTCGTCGAGCCGCGGCAGCGGCGGAAAATGGGTGACGCTGAAGCGCGAAAAGCGCTGTTCGCTGAACTGGCGGATCAGGCTGGTGCGCAGCTCGCGCATATGCGCCGCGGCGATCTCGTAGAAGCTGCCGCGCGGGGCCATCGCCGCCTCGGCCGCGATCGCCGCCGCGGTCTGGCAGAAACCATATTGCGACGCGACGGCGGTGAAGCCGGTATAGGTGCGCGTGCCGAACCGGTCGAGCGCGGTCTGGCCGGCCTTTGGTGCCTTGTTGATGCGGGTGAAATATTTGGTCAGCGTGTCGAACGCGGCCTTCAGTTCGGCGCGGTGGTTGTAGAGCAGGGTGTTGTAGTTCTGCACCGACATCAATGTCGGCTCGAACTGGCATTGCAGCGCGGCGACGTTGAGCCCCGAGCGCATGTTCCACACCAGCTCGGCGCGGACCTCGGCGTCGGTCGCGCCGGGCATGACCTCGCCGATGCCCGGCTCGTCGCCGCGCACCACGCCGCCGCGGATATCCGGGGTCGCGAGAAAGAACTGGGCCGCTGCCGGCTGGGCAAGGGCAATGCCGCCGATCGCGGCGAGCAGGGATACGCAACGCAACAGGTTCATCATGACCTCAATTACTACAGGCGTTCCGGTACGGCGTTTCGCGCCGACACCCAAGAGATTTCC
The DNA here is from genome assembly GCF_028292965.1 of Sphingomonas bacterium. Taxonomy (GTDB): domain Bacteria; phylum Pseudomonadota; class Alphaproteobacteria; order Sphingomonadales; family Sphingomonadaceae; genus Sphingomonas. The sequence goes on from NZ_JAQGLG010000084.1 coordinate 5,072, forward strand.
GGAAAGCTTCGCGGCGTGTGCCGCCTCAGTTGCGACGGATCGATTCAGGCGTGCCTGAAAACAGGGGGCCTGAATCGAAAGGGCCGCCCGGTTTCCCGGACGGCCCCAATGCAAACCCTTGCGGGTGATTACATCTTGTTCTCGGTCGTGGCGGTGGTGTTGCCGGTCGTCGTGGTCGCGTTGGTGGTCGCGGCCATGCCGTTGTCGGCCGCCATGCCGCTGTTGTCGGTCATGGTCATTTCTTCCGAAACGTTGGTTTCGGTCATGTTCGTTTCGGTGACGTTCGTGTCAGGCGTCGCTGCCGGCTTGCAAGCCGAAACCATCAGCGCCGCGCCGGCGATCATCGAACCGGCAACAACCTTGGAAATGAATGCACGCATGGAAGGCTCCCTAGATTAGTGGATTTGGACGGCCCCTGAGCCTTAATACCCAAACCAAGGTGGACATTAGACTGATATGGGTCTGCCCTCAAGCACGGATTTATCGAGGCGAAGAAAGAGTTTGCAGGAATGCCGGACACGCCGCCGCAAGCGCGGCGTCGAACGTCGCCAGATCGGCGCTCTTGCCGAGCGACTCGCTGCTGGTCACCGGATATTCCGCGATGCCGCACGGCACGATACCGCCGAAATGTGACAGATCGGGTGACAGGTTGACCGAAAAGCCGTGCAGCGTGACCCAGCGGCGGACGCGCACGCCGATCGCACCGATCTTGGCTTCGACCGTGCCGCCGCCCGGCACCGGCGCCAGCGTCCAGATGCCGATCCGGCCCGGCGCGCGGAACGCGGCGATGCCGATGTCGGCCAGCGCGGCGATCACCCAGCCTTCCAGCGCATGGACGAAATGGCGCACGTCGCGACCGCGCTTGTCGAGATCGAGCACGACATAGCCGATTCGCTGGCCGGGGCCGTGATAGGTGTAGCGCCCGCCGCGCCCCGTCTTGACCACCGGAAAGCGTGGGTCGAGCAATTCGGTCGGGTCGGCGCTAGTACCGCCGGTGTAGACGGGGGGATGTTCGAGCAGCCACACCAGCTCGCGTGCGGTGCCCGCGACGACCGCGGCGGCGCGCGCTTCCATCTCCGCGACGGCCGCTTCATAGGCGACCGGTGCGGGGGCGATGCGCCATTCGATATCGTCGGTGGGATGCGTCACGGCGACGCCGCCTGCGCCATTGCAGCAGATGGCGCAAGACCTCCGCGTTCTTGTTGGCATGCCCCGGAGGCTTGCGCTAACAGGCCGGATGACGCGTAGGGGAAGGGCGGGAGTGCCATGGTCGTAATCGGTTCGGTGTGGGATCGCACGGTCGAGTTCATCAGCGACAATCTGTCGGCGGTGGTGCCGATCGCGCTGATGGGCATCTTCGTGCCGCTGTCGATCTACACCAGCCTGGCGCCGCTCGCGAGCAGCGTTGCACCGGCCGAGCGATCGGTCATCTATGGCGTGATGATCGTGCTGGGGCTGTGGAGCCTGTGGGGCAAGCTGGCGATCACCGCGCTGGCGCTCGATCCCCATGCCGGCCGGGCGGGAGCGACGCAGATGGCGGGACGGCGGCTATTGCCGGCGATCGGTATCAGCCTGGGGTTGCTGGCGATCCTGCTGCTCGCCACGGCGCCGGTTGGGATCGCGCTGCAGCTCGCCGGCTTCGATTTCGCCGCGGCCGCGAGCGGGCATGCGGCGCTGCCCGGTGATGGGGTCCGGGATTTCATCGTGCTGTACGCCTTGCTGTTGGGCACAATCGTCCTGTGGATCGCAGCCCGCCTCAGCGTGCTGCTGCCGACGATCGTGATGGAGCGGCGCGGGCTTGGGGCCTTGCGTCGCTCGTTCCGTCTGACCCGCGGTTTCACATGGAAAATCCTCGGCGTCGTGTTGCTGTACGTCATCGTCGCGTTCGTCGCGGAAAAGGCGACGCAATTCGTTTTCGGCACGATCCTCGGCCTGCTGTTCGGCAACGAGAGCCCGGTCTCGCTGGCGACGATCCTGACCTCGATCCTGGTCGGTGTCGTTGCGACCGGCTTCACCGTTCTCGCCGCCGCCTTTTGCGCCAAGCTCTATCTCGCCCTGCGTGACGCCCGCGAGTCGATCGTCAACGCCAGATGACCCTTGATGTACGCGGCGTCTTTCGTGACGCCTGGGCGATGTGGCAGCGCGATCGCGGGGTGTTGATCGCGATTGCCGGCTTCTTCCTGTTCATGCCGCATCTCGCGGGGATGCTGTTCGTGCCGGCGCGTACCGCCACCGTCACCATCGGGAAAGGGCAGCCGCCGCAACTCGACATCAACGCCCAGGCAGAGGCGATGCTGCGGTTCTTCACCGAGAACGCGCCGTTGCTGCTCGCGATCGACATCGCCACCGTGTTCGGAGCGCTGTCGGTGTTGATGCTGTATCTCGACCGCGACAAGCGCGACGTCGGCGGCATATTGCTGGCCGGGTTGCGCCGTCTGCCGGCCTATTTCGTACTGACGCTGATCGTCGACACGATGGTGGGGCTCGGGTTGATGACGTTCTTCCTGCTCGTGCCGGCACTCTATCTTGCCGGGCGATTGATTCTTGCCGGGACGATCTTCGCGGGAGAGCCGGGTGTGGGGCCGTTCTCCGCGGTCGCGCGGAGTTTTCGCATGACGCGCGGGCATGGACTGGTGCTCGCGGGGTTTGCCACGCTCATCCTGTTTGCCGGCATGCTGCTCGCTTATCCGGTGGTTATGCTCGGCGATGCGCTCGACAGGGCGCCGCTCGCCAATCCAGTGTCGGCGCTGATCCTCGACGCGATCGCTGCGGCGGTCGTCGCCGCCGCCATGCTCGGCGGGATATTGGTGCGGATCGCGCTTTACCGCAGAATCGGCGCGAGCAACGGGATCTGAGAAGCGGCGTCGGGCGGCAGCAGGCCGGCCACGCGTGGATCGGCGAACGTCTCGATCGTCCGGCTTACGGCCACGAAACCGGAGGCGCGGTAGAAACCCAGCGCGGAGGGATGGTCGAGCGTGCAGGTGTGGACCCACACCCGTTCCACGCTTTTGGTCCAGGCGCGCATCAGCGCTTGCGCCATCAGCCAGCGGCCATGGCCCTGTCCCGTCAGTTCGGGAATGAGGCCCACATAGGCCAGCTCGCACGCCCCTACCGCGCGAAAGTCCAGCTCGAGCATGCCGACCTCGATCCCTCGCCGGTCGAGCGCCGCGAAGACCGAAACGGCAGGGTCGTGGATGATTCGCGTCAGCGCAGCATCGTCCATCACCAGCCGCGAAAACCACAGCCATGGCGCCCCGATACGGCGGAACAGCGTGCGGTATTTTGCCGGCTCCGGGGCACCCCAGGCGACCAGTTGCAGGGGCGATTCGGGCAGGGGCCGCGCCACCGGGCGCTTCGTCATCTCCAGCGTCGTGACGATGGTCGCGATTTCGTCGGCGGGGACTGGGATCAGCGCCACCGTGTCAGGCCCATTCGGCGACCGGGGGCAGGCTCATCAGGATCGCATCGACATTGCCGCCGGTCTTCAGGCCGAACAGCGTGCCGCGGTCATAGACCAGGTTGAATTCGGCATAGCGGCCGCGCCACTGGTTGCACTGCGTGATTTCCTCGGGCGTGAACGATTCGGCCATGCGGCGCCGTACGATCGCCGGATAGATGTCGAGAAAGGCGCGCCCGACATCCTGGGTGAAGGCGAAATTGGCGGCGAAATCGCCTTCGAGATGATCGTAGAAAATGCCGCCGACGCCGCGATGCACCTTGCGGTGCGGGATGTAGAAATAATCGTCGGCCCACTTTTTGTAGCGCTCGTAGTAATCCGCGCCGTGTGCATCGCACGCCGCCTTCAAACGGGCGTGGAAATCGGCGGTATCCTCGTCGCGCGGCAAGGGCGGGTTGAGATCGGCGCCGCCGCCGAACCAGCGCCTGGTAGTGGCGAGGAAGCGAGAGTTCATATGCACCGCCGGCACGTGCGGGTTGGCCATGTGCGCGACCAGGCTGATGCCAGTGGCGAAGAATTTCGGATTTTCGGCCGCGCCGTGGATGGTCTTGGCGAAGTCGCCTTCGAGGTTGCCGCCGACGGTCGAGACGTTGACGCCGACCTTTTCGAAGACGCTGCCCTTCATCACCCCGCGCACCCCGCCGCCGCCGGGCGAACCGTCGGGGTCGGTGCGGTCCCAGACGAGATAGTCGAACTTGGCGTCCGATCCGGCCTCGCGCTCGATCGCCTCGAACTCGGCGCAGATCAGATCGCGCAGCTGCTCGAACCAGCGGCGCGCGGTCGCCTGTTCGTCGTCCAGTTCGATCACGTGGGGAATCCTTCGGTCTGCCGCAGTCCTTCGGTCAGCGCGATGCCTGCCGCGACCGCGACATTCAAGGAGCGAAATCCGCTCGCCAGCGGAATCCGCACCGCCAGATCGGCGCGGTCATGTACCTCGTCCGGCACCCCGGCGCTCTCCGAGCCGAGCAACAGCACGTCGTCGGCGGCGAAGGGCACGGCATCGAGACGAGTCCCGCCGCGGGTCGTCAGCAGCACCATCCGCCCGGCGACTTGCCGCTCGAACGCCGCCCAGTCCGCGTGACGCGTGACCTGTGCCTGTGCGGCATAGTCCATCCCCGCCCGCGCCAGCGCGCGGTCGGAAAAGGCGAATCCCATCGGTTCGATCAGGTCGACGGCAACGTCGAAACAGGCTGCCAGACGGAGAATCGTGCCGACATTGCCGGCGATATCGGGCTGATAAAGTGCGAGACGCATGCGTCAGCCATACAGGGTACGACGCTATCGCAACAATCCTCCCAAATTGCAGTTGGCAAAGCCGCATGCCCGCGTCTATCAGGCGCGCAGCCGCCGTGGGGACGGACGGCGCAGTGGGCAATGTCATCGCCGCTGCGGCGTCCCTCAAGAGCGAAGTGCAAGGGCAAGTGAATGGCAATTGATACCGCTGTGCCGTCGGGTGACGGTTCTACTACCTCCCCCGATCATGCCGATGGTGTTCGCCGTCGCGACTGGATCAACATCGCCGCGGTGTCGTGGATCGGCGTCGGCGCCGGCATCACGGTGCTGCCGCTGATCAACCAGATGAGCCCGTCGGCCGACGTGCTGGCGCAGGCGACCACCGATATCGATCTCGCCGCGATCGAGCCGGGCCAGGCGATCAAGACGCAGTTTCGCAAGCAGCCTTTGTTCGTGCGCAACCTGACGGCCAAGGAAATCGCCGAGGCCGACAAGGTCAGCCTGTCCGAACTGCGCGATCCCGAGACGCTGGAGCAGCGCACGCGCGGCAAGAAGAACTGGCTGATCACGCTCGGCGTGTGCACCCATCTCGGCTGCGTGCCGCTGGGCGCCGGCGAGGGCGAGGATCGCGGGCCCTTCGGTGGTTATTTCTGCCCTTGCCACGGCTCGCAATACGATACGGCCGCACGCATCCGCAAAGGCCCGGCGCCGAAGAACCTGTTCGTCCCGGAATATAAATTCACGTCGGCAACGACGGTTACGGTCGGTTGAGGAAGTAAGATATGAGCTTTCCCTGGGCCAAGCATTACGCGCCGACCAACCCCTTCATGAAGTGGGTGGATGATCGCCTGCCGGTTCCGCGCCTCGTCTACAACGCGGTCGGTGCCGGCTATCCGGTGCCGCGCAACCTCAATTATTTCTGGACCTTCGGCGTGCTCGCCGGCGCCGCGCTCGGCATCCAGATGATCACCGGCATCGTGCTGGCGATGCATTATGCGGCGAATGGCGCGATCGCGTTCGATTCGGTCGAGCACATCATGCGCGACGTCAATGGCGGCTGGTTCCTGCGTTATGCGCACGCCACCGGCGCCTCGATGTTCTTCACCGTGGTCTATATCCACATCTTCCGCGGGCTCTATTACGGCTCGTACAAGGCACCGCGCGAGATGGTGTGGCTGCTCGGCGTGGTCATCTTCCTGCTGATGATGGCCACCGGCTTCATGGGTTATGTGCTCGTCTGGGGGCAGATGAGCTTCTGGGGCGCGCAGGTCATCACCGGTTTCTTCTCGGCGATACCGGGTGTCGGCGAGACGATCCGCGTGTGGCTGCTCGGCGGCTTCGCGCCGGGCGAAGCGGCGCTCAACCGCTTCTTCTCGCTCCATTATCTCCTGCCGTTCGTGATCGCCGGCGTCATCATCATTCATATCTGGTCGCTGCACATCCCGGGGTCGAACAACCCGACCGGCGTCGAGGTGAAGGGCGAACAGGACACGGTCCCGTTCCATCCTTATTACACAGCGAAGGACGGTCTCGGCCTCGGCGTTTTCCTGCTGATCTTTGCGGTCGTCCTGTTCTTCTACCCGAACTCGCTCGGCCATCCGGATAACTATATTCCGGCCAACCCACTCTCGACGCCCGCGCACATCGTGCCCGAATGGTATTTCTGGCCGTTCTACGCGATCCTGCGCGCTTTCACCGCCAACTTCATCCTCGACGCGAAGCTGTGGGGCGTGCTGGCGATGTTCGGCTCGATCCTGCTGCTGTTCTTCCTGCCCTGGCTCGACTCGTCGCCGGTGCGCTCGGCCAATTATCGTCCGGCCTATCGTATCGCGTTCTGGGTGCTGGTCGCGGACGTGCTGGTGCTGGGCTGGTGCGGTGGATCCCCGGCAACGGCTACTTATGTCATCATCAGCCAGGTCGCCGCGGCATATTATTTCGCGCATTTCCTGATCATCGTTCCCCTCATCTCGCGCGCCGAACGGCCGCGTCCGCTGCCCAACTCGATCACCGAGGCGGTGCTGGCGAAGAAGGGTGGCACGTCACCGCGCGAGACCGCTCTCGCCGATGCGCACTGAGTTCGAAGGGGCACGATAGAAATGGTTCGCAATCTCGCAATGCTGGTCGGGGCGGTGTTCATCGCCGTGCTTGGCTGGGCGTTCATAGGCTCGGTCAGCGGTGCGATCTCCGATCCGGTCGCGAAGACCGCGGTGGATGAGTTCCACCTCCCTCCCAAGGAAGTGGCGTTCAGCTTCAGCGGCCCATTCGGCAAATATGATCAGGCCCAGCTGCAGCGTGGCCTACAGGTCTACAAGGAAGTCTGTTCGAACTGCCACTCGCTCAGCCACGTAGCCTTTCGCGACTTGCGCGACCTCGGCTATGATGATGGTCAGGTGAAGAAGTTCGCCGCCGACTGGGGCGCCAAGCAGCCGTCGTTCGACGACAAGGCCGGCACCTGGGGCGAGCGCACCAACCTGCCGTCTGACCATTTCCCCAAGGTCTATTATCCCGGCCAGGGCAGCCCGCCCGATTTGTCGCTGATCACCAAGGCGCGGCATGAAGGTCCGGAATATGTCTATTCGCTGCTGACCGGTTATCCCAAGCCGCCGACGGCGCAGCCGGCGGCGTTGCTGGCGAAGTTCCCGGACGCGAAGTTGCCCAACGGCACCTTCTACAATCCCTATTTCGCGAACCTCAACATTGCGATGCCGCCGCCGCTGACAGCGGACGGTCAAGTGACCTATCTCGATGGCACCAGGTCGACCGTGGACCAGAATGCCAAGGACATCGCGGCGTTCCTGACCTGGGCGGCCGAGCCGAAGCTCGAGGCGCGGCACACGGCCGGCGTGGTCAGCGTCCTCTTCCTGCTGATCTTCTGCTTCCTCGCCTGGGGCGCCTACAAGAACGTCTGGCGCGACAAGGAACATTGATACCAACAAGGGGCGGGTTCTGTGGAACCGGCCCCTTGTCGCTCCGTTGATGCGGGATAGTGACGCCGTGGCGCGTTCTTGCCATGGCTCGACCCGAACGGAGTATGGTTCATGTCACCGATCAAGACTCTGGCCGCTGGTGCGTTGATCGCCAGCGGCTTTGCATTGTCCGCCTGTGCCGAGGACGGTTATGGCGGCGGCGTCGCCGTCGGCTATAACGACTGGGATCCCTATTATGGCGGGTTCCGCGCCGACCCTTATTGGGGTTGGTACGGCGACTATTATTATCCCGGCACCGGCTTCCACGTTTACGATCGCAGCAACCGCCGCCATCGCTGGGACGACGGTCAGCGCGGCTATTGGCAGGGTCGCTCGCAGGCTTGGCAGGGGCGCCAGATGCGCCCGATGTGGCGCGACTATGGTGTCACACGCGGTGGCGGACACCCCGGGCGGCACTGATTGACGTTTGTGTTCCTGCGAAAGCAGGAACCCAGGGCCAGGGTGCCGTCCTGTAACCTGGGCTCCTGCTTTCGCAGGAGCACGGGCACGTTAGTCGGTCGGTCGTGTGGAAACCAAGCCGGTCGAGATGAAGCTCATCACCGGCTTGTCGTCCTGGTTGAACACCGTCATGCGGCTGTGGAAGATGCCCATTTCCGGCCGGCTTTCCGAGGCGCGCTTGTCGAGCACTTCGCTTTCGCAGCGCAGCGTGTCGCCGGGGTAGACCGGTCTGAGCCAGCGCAGCTCGTCGATCCCCGGTGAACCGAGTCCGGCCTGGGCGTTGGCCCTCAGATTCTCCACCACCATCGCCATGGTCATCGCGCAGGTGTGCCAGCCGCTCGCCGACAGCCGCCCGAAATGCGTCTCGGCTGCCGCCTCGTCGGACAGGTGAAAGGGCTGGGGGTCGTACTTCTGCGCGAAGGCGACCACCTCGTCGCGCGTCACCTCATAGCTGCCGAAACTGGCCTTGTTGCCGACCTCGATATCTTCAAAATATTGCATCACTTGAGCACTCCCTTGAACGGCGCGTCATCACCGTCCAGCCCGGTGGCGGCGGGCAGGTCGAGCAGGTCGCGCAGCAGCGGCTCGACATCGACATTGTCGAAACTCGGCAGCGGGCCGAGCGGCCTGATGTTCGGGCCTGCCGCGACGAACAGCGCGGCCATTTCCGGCGCCATATTGTCATAGCCGTGATTGCCCAGATCGCCTTCCTTCTTCGGTGTCGTCTTGGCGGTTAGCCACCCGATCTCGGCCAGGCAGAAATAGGGCGGGATGCGCGGGTTGCTGCCATAGTGGAAACGCGCCGGTATCTCGGCCTTGCGCCAGCATTGCAGATGGTCGTGCGGGCGCAGCAGCGATCTTTCGAGCCTCTTCTCGTGGCCCGGTACAGCGAACAGGCTGGCGAAGGGGCCGCTTTCGAACAGACGATAATCCTTCGGATTGGCGATCTGGTCGATCGCGATAGTGCGTGTGCGGCTGGTCGACGCCATGCCGTGATCCGCGACGATCACCAGATTGGCCGGTTGGCCGAGCTGTTTGAGGCCATCGACCAGCAAACCGATCGTGGCATCGATCTCGCGCAATGCCTGGGTCGTCTCGGGCGCGCCGGGGCCGTAGGTGTGGCCGGCCGTGTCGATATTGTCGAAATAGAGCGTGACGAGTCTTGGCCGCGTCGCCGCCGGCCGGCGTATCCAGTCGATCACCCCGTTCACGCGCTGGCTGGCCGGCACGACGATATCGAACGGCCACCAATCCTGCGGCCGCACGCCATTGGTCACCGCGTTGGGCCAGTCCTTCGCCATCGTCCCGCCCCAGGCGACATTGGAGCCGGGCCAGAACATCGTCGCGCTGCGGATGCCGGCCTTCTCCGCCGTCACCCAGATCGGCTCGGCAGCGTTCCACCAGAACGGGTCCTTGCTGTCGTCCATGGTGAATTTCTGATCCGGCCGGGCGACGTCCTCCATGTTGTTGGAGACGATGCCGCTGCGATCCGGGCGCATGCCCGTGACTAGCGTCCAGTGATTGGGGAAGGTTTTGGACGGGAAGCTTGGATGCATCGCGGCCGAGATGCCTTCCGCCGCAAGCGCGTTGAGGTTGGGCGTCACGCCGCGCGCGAGATAGTCGGCGCGAAAGCCATCGATCGACACGAGGATGGTGACGGGCGCGCGCGGCACCGCGACGGGCGGTGCCGGCGGCGGTGCCGCTGTCTGTGCATGGGCGCCCGCACCCAAAGCGAGCAACAAGGCGAGCAACGGGCGAATCCTCGGCATCGGCGACTCCTTTTTACGGGCTCCTAATGCCCGAGCGACAGCTTGGCGAACAGGCTGAAGCTCACCGGAAATTTGCCGTACGCCGCATCGAGCGCGGCCGGCTTGGCATAGACGCCCAGCGACCCGCCCAGCGCGGCCTGCACCGGGCCGGCGATCTTCAGCCGATAGGCATAGCCGCCTTCCAACTTGCTCACCCGGAATTTGCGGTCGTGGAGCGGATCAGCCGGGTTGGGAAACAGTTCGTCATTGGCGACATTCTCCGCCCGCGCGAACAATGTGTGGTGCCGGTCGAGATCCCAGTTCGCCTCGGCGAGCCAGGCGGTGAGGGTGCGGCCGGGTTGCTTGTTCTTGATCGAGAAGCCGAGCGTCGTCGATAGCCCGCCGGTGGCATATTGCACGCTCGCCGTCGTCCGTGCCTCGTTGACGCCCGGTTCGAGCTGCTCGCCGCTATGGATGTAACCGTGACTGACCTGCATCGCCCAGGCGGGGGAGGGGGTCCAGGTCGCGCGCACGCTCCATGAATCGAGCTTCGGCGTCTCGATGTCCCAGCGATGCTGGTCGGGCTCGCGCCCGCGGAATGCCGATCCCTCGATCTGCCAATGCGGTGTCGCGATGCCGGTCGTCACCACGCCGAAGCTGATATGCGTGCTGTCGAACCAGTGATGCGTGATCGGGCTGTCGGGCAGATATTGCGCCGAGGCGCGGTGCATGAACGCGGAGGGCCCGAGCGCCGGCTCGGCGACCGGGCCGCCATAGACGAACAGGCTGCTGCCGTGCGCGATGTCGACATCGACCCGGCCGGACAATTCCATGAACAGGTCGTGCGGGTGCTGGCGGTCGATCAGCGGCGATGTGCCGTCGGCGCTTTCACCGGTGGCGAACAGGTTCGGATAGCCGCGCGGCCCCATCAGCGGCTCGAGGCTGAACATCGAACGCAGCTCGACGCGAGCGCCGCTGCCGAGGTCATGCGAAGCGGACAGCATGGCCATCGACTGGACAAAGGCTTCGTTCGCGCCACGCGGTCCGCCCTGATCGGTATGGACGCCCCAGGCATAGCCATGGAGCATCATCATCCAGTTGCCCGCGGCGAAATACAGACCCTGCATCGCGCCTTCGTTCGCCGGCAGGCGCGCGGTGCCGGATCCGGTGGCATAGGCGCCACCGCCGCCGGTCATCGTCATGCCTGCCATATTCGAATCCATCGGCGACATTCCGCCATGCCCCGCCGGCATAGCCGTCGCGGGTCGCCCGGACCCGTCGGTCGCGGATGGCAGTGGCATGGTCATGCCACCCATGGGGGCCGGTGACGGTTGTGACGAGGTCGTAGGTGTCGGCGTGGCGGGCCTCATTCCCGGCATCGCGTCCATGGGCAGCATCTGCGCCGGCGGCGTAGTGTGCGCCGCAGGTGCCGGACGTCTGGTCGGTGCGCGGTGCCTGGATGGGTGCCTGGTCGCAGGCGCCGACTTTGCGGCCGGCTTGCTGGTCGGTTTGGGCGCGGGCATCGGCATATGCATGCCGGGGTCCATATGCTGCGCCGCCGCCGGTAGTGGCAGCGATGCCGCCACGGCGACCGTGGCGAGCAAGGTATAGCGGGTCATGATGATCTCTCCGGGAAAGCAGGGCAGGCGAGGCAGATGCCTCGCTGGCTCATGCGCTCCGGCGCGGAGGGGGTGTGGCGGGCGGTGCGGACGGCCCGAGGTCAAGCCTCGTGACATGTGCCGGGGACGGCATGGCCGGCGGCAGGGCCGCATGGGCAATCACCCCGCTGCGCCATGTCGATGGCGGGATGCAGCCAGCACAGACATGTTCCGCCGCCGCGCCGTCATGCTTGCTCATCGGCATCGACATCGGCGCCGCGTGATGTGACGATGCGACAGCCATCGGCATGTCATCGTGACAGCCGCTCTTTGCCATCGCCGGCATGGCCAGCGCGGCGATCAGGATGCCAAGGATAAGTCGCAGCAGCATCGTCGTCCTCTATCGCACCAGCATCCAGACCGCCATGGCGACCATCATCAGATTTTCGCTCAGCGACACGAATCCAAGCGGCACGTTGCTTGATCCACCGACGCAGGCGCATTTGAGTTCCCGCCGGTCGATATAGACCGCCTTGAACACCGACGCGGCGCCGATCCCGCCGATCGTCAGGCCCAGCGGGATCGACAGCCAGTGCGCGGTGCCCGTCACCATCAGAATGCCGGTCAAGCCTTCCGCATAGGGATAGACATAGGAATAGGGCACCCAGCGGCGCGCCAGCAGGTCGTAATTCAGGAACATGGTCGAGAAACGCTCGACATCCTGCAGCTTGAGCATCGCCAGCACGCACATGCTGAAGGCAATGAACCACTGCACGGCGAGCGCCGTAAAAGGCGTGCCCGCGATGGCCCGGCTCGCGCCGAGCGCCATGAGCGCCGTCATCACGAACAGCACCGCAACCGGTCGGTAGCTCGTTTCGCCGGGCGCGGCGACGTGCTTGCCGAAGAAGCGGCGCAGGTCGTCATGACCGCCGATCCGCTGGCCGTGGATGAAGGTCTGCGGTGTGGTCGCCACATCATGCCGAGCCTTGAACGCATCGGTCTCGGTGCGCGTCGTCAACCAATGGTCCTCGACCTTGTAACCGCGCGATTCGAGCAGCCATTTCGACTTCAGGCCGTAGGGGCAGACATGGTCCGGCATGACCATGCGATAGAGCGTGGCGTGTAACGTCTGGGTCATGACGCATTCCTATAGCAGCCGTACCATGGTACGGAGTCAAGCATGACGGAGATGACGATCGGCAGGCTGGCGGCCGCGGCAGGTGTGGGTGTCGAGACCGTGCGTTATTATCAGCGCCGTGGGTTGCTCGGCCAGCCGGCAAGGACAGGTTTGCGAGACGGCGTCCGACGCTATGGCGAGCGCGACGTGCAGCAGCTGCGCTTCATTCGCGCCGCCCAGGGCGCCGGTTTCACGTTGGATCAGATCGGTGCGTTGCTCGACCTGGATGCGACGGATGACCGCGCGCGCGCCCGTGCCCTGGCAGCGGAACAGATTGCCGCGCTCGATGCGAAGATCGCCGCGCTCGTCACGGCGCGCGACGCGCTCGTGCGGCTGGCGCGTGACTGCGCGACCGGCGGGTCAGGGCCGTGCCCGATCCTGACCGCGTTCGATTCGGCCTGAGGCGATCAGACGTTGAAGCGGAACAGCATCACGTCGCCGTCATGGACGACATATTCCTTGCCCTCCTGGCGCAGCTTGCCGGCATCGCGCGCGCCGGCCTCGCCCTTCAACGCGACATAATCGTCGAAGGCGATCGTCTCGGCGCGGATGAAGCCGCGTTCGAAATCGGTGTGGATCTCGCCCGCCGCCTGCGGTGCCTTGGCGCCGGCATGGACCGTCCAGGCGCGTGCTTCCTTGGGGCCGACGGTGAAGAAGGTCAGCAGATGGAGCAGCTTGTAGCCGGCGGTGATAACGCGGGCGAGGCCGGTTTCTTCCAGACCCAGTTCGGCAAGGAACTCGCCGCGATCCTCTGACGGCATGGTGGCGATCTCGGCCTCGATCGCGGCGGAGACGACCACCGCCTCAGCGCCCTCGGCCTTGGCCTTTTCGAACACGCGTGCCGACAACGCATTGCCGTGCGCCGCGTCGCCTTCGTCGACGTTGCAGACGTACAGGACGGGTTTCGAGGTCAGCAGTTGCGCCTGGGCGAAGACGCGTTTCTCTTCGTCATCTTTCGGCACGGTCAATCGGGCCGGTTTGCCCTCGCGCAACAACTCAAGCGCTTGGCCGAGCACCGAGGCGGCGATCTTGGCCTCCTTGTCGCCCTGCTGGCCCTTTTTGACGAAGTTCGGGACGCGCTTCTCAAGGCTCTCCAGATCGGACAGCATCAGCTCGGTTTCGACCGTCTCGGCGTCGGCGATCGGATCGACCTTGCCCTCGACATGCGTCACGTCGCCATTCTCGAAGCAGCGCAGCACATGGACGATCGCATCGACCTCGCGGATGTTGCCGAGGAACTGATTGCCGAGGCCTTCGCCCTTCGATGCGCCGCGCACCAGCCCGGCGATGTCGACGAAACCGAGTTGGGTCTCGATGATCTTGGCCGAGCCGGCGATCGCGGCGAGCTGCTGCAGGCGCGGATCGGGTACCGCGACGTTGCCGACATTGGGCTCGATCGTGCAGAACGGATAATTGGCCGCCTGCGCCGCCGCCGTTTCGGTGAGCGCGTTGAAAAGCGTCGACTTGCCGACGTTCGGCAAGCCGACGATGCCGCAGCGGAAACCCATGATATGTCGATCCTTGAAAACTGGCCGTCCGCCTAGGCGGACGGCCAGTTTTTCGCAAGTCGATCAGCCGGGATGGCGGCCGTGACCGCCGTGATCCGGGTTGCCGCCGCCGCCGCCATGCTGCTGCGGTGCGGCTTGGGGTTGCGGGGGTTGGGGTGCCGCGCGCGGCGGCTGGGCCTGGGCGCGGGCGGC